>JAABPW010000347.1 GCA_011391785.1 Verrucomicrobiota bacterium | reverse complement strand
CGAAGGGCGGATGGAGTCTCTGAACCCTTTTCCAGGAGAGGGTTGCGGCAATTTTAAAATGGTGTACTCGCCATTTTAAAATTGCCGCAACATTTTCTGTCTTCCCCCCTCTCTCCCTCAACCTCCGCCCCTCCGTGGTAAATCTTATTCGTCGGGCGAAGATCGCTGCTGATTAATGGCCGGCGTATTCGATATAGTTGCACAGGAGTTTGCGGGCCACATGCGCGCCGTTATACTTCTCCCCGAGATTCGAGGCTATATCCAGGGTGGATACAACAATCCGGCCCTTGCCGCACGGGACCACGCCGACGGCAGTCCCCAGCATGGCATCGTTGCAGTGATAGGCACCGGCCACGAGCTCTTCGCCATCCAGGAAAAGGCCATACCGGCTTCCTCCCCACCTGATAACGCTGTAATAGGGCCAGCTCAATCCGCAGTCCACAGGCAAATCCTTGAACAACGGATGTTTCATCACGAAGTACTGGCCGCCAACCCAGTCCCGCCCGACGCCAAAGGCGCCCTTGTATTTCACGTTGGTCTTTTTCTGGATCGCAGGCATCCACTCCCCGCCGTTGGCCAGCACGATGATCGTGGTGCCGTCCTTGGCGGCGCGGTCAATGACCGTTTCCGGATCCACGCCTGAGCGGCCGGGGATCACCCAGGAAAGCTTCGCCCTGGCATCCCCCTCGCCCTTGACGTATTCCACCTTCACCTGGACGGGCGTGCCGGCCTTCAGGTCGATCCTGGTCTTCTCGTAGCGATTTTTCCCGGCATTGCCATGATCGATCACTTTCTTGTCGCCAATCCACACCTTGATTCCGTTGTGGCTCTGGCAGGCGAGCACATAGCTGCCGTTCACCGGCGCGCTCAGCAGGCCTTCCCAACGCACGCAATAACCGTCAATCATGCTGACGGAGGGATCGGGTGGGGCACCCTGGGATACATCGAAGTCCACCGTCTTGTCCGTCCGCTCATGGAGCTTCTCGGTAAAGTTGTTCCCCTTGAAGAAGGTCACCTTCACGCCCGTGCTCTTCTTGCCGGATCCGTCAACGAAGCAGTCGGCCTCGATCGGCAGGGGGTCGTCGCCTGCCGGCTTGGCGATGACCAGCCAGTCAAGCTTGCCCTGCGTATTGTCAAACGCCGGGACATCGATGCCCTTGTCGTTCTTCAGGAAATCGCGCACGAGGCTGCCGTATTCATAAACGGCGCCCTGGCCCTGCAGCTTCGCGCTTCTCCAGTTGATCGCCAGGAAATCGTCTTGCCCGTCGCCACATTTCCGGCCCTTGCTGTCAAGCAGTGTGGCATCCAGTTTAAACATGCAGTCGGAACCCGGGTAACCGTCAGCCGCCACCGGTACTTCCACCGCTTCGGCTGCGACCTGCGAGAACAAGTCCCCGCCTTTCAGGTTGACGGTCGCGACATTCTCGAAGACCTGCTTGCCGGCCGGATCCTTGACGGTCCACTTCACGGAGTGGGGCCCCGTGAGTACGCCCTTGTTGACCACAATCACGTCCACGAGCATCTTGCCCGGCACCTCCAGGATCTGCTTCCGCGGTTTGATGGCCACGTATACCGGCCGGGCATACCGGGCGACCAGCTGGGGATCACCCTTGGGGTTCCGGTAACAGTCGACAATGCCGGAATGATTTTCCTTGATATCGCCTTCCCAGCCGTTGATGGCGTAACCATCGTTGAGCTCGCAGATGTGTGCTGTCTCAACCCGGCGCCCCTGGTGTTCAAGGCTCACGGCGCTCATGGCCAGGCACAGGTCGTCAATCGTCTTGAACGAGCGGGAGAGGTTCTTGCGCTTGAAGTAATCCTCGAACTTTGCGGCCCAGTCCAGGTAAACAGCGCTGTCCCAGCCCTTATTGCCGTTCTTCAGGATCTCATCCTTGATCCTGGCGATTCGCGGCGGCGCTGATATGGCCGCTTCCTCGCCCCAGAACCAGACTTCGCCCTTATTGTCGATATGGCAGACATGCTGCCTTGGATTGACGTACATGGATTCATCCCAGGTCATCGGACCCATGGCCCGGTGATGATCAAACCACCCTGTGAGGTATTGGGTGTTGTCGAAGGGACGCATGTGAAGCTTGGTGATTTCCTCGGCGCCCGGCCGCCAGGACCAGGCGGAGGTGTAGGTGATGAGCCTGCTGGGGTCAATGTCGTGGGCATCCTTCAAGTCTTTCTTGTGCGCCGCAAAGAGTTGGGGATTGCTGCTTGTTCCGGGGTTGTCCCACTGCTCGTTGATCATATTATAGATCACCAGGCAGGGCTGGCTCCTGTCGCGCTTCACCATCCTGAGCAGCTTTTCACGGCTCATGGCCATGGCAAAGGGATCCTTGTAGGCCGAGATGTAACCCCCGGGTTCCTCGAAATACATCAAGCCGAGTTCATTTGCCCGCTCCATGATCCGCGGATCACCGATGCACCGGTGGAAGTTGAGCATGTTCATGCCCAGTTCCTTGGCCAGCAGGATCTGGCGGTCAATGTGCTCCGGGGATGGCACCATTCCCGTGACGGGCCAGAAGCCCCAGCTGATCGCGGTGAAGAAGAATACCCGCTTGCCGTTCAGGCGGCAAACGGCATTGGTGCCGATTCCATCCGGCCCGAACCAGCGGAACCCGAAGGTCGTTTCGGTGTTGTCGCGGAGGCCCTTGCCGTTGCTGACCCGCGTGTTGCAGGTGTACAGGACGGGGGTCTCGGGGCTCCACAACTCGGCTGCCGGTGCGGAGACCTTCAGGGTTACCGTGTTCTCGCCGGGCTTGAGGATGACATCCTTCAGGGTCCGGGCAAACACCTCCCTGGCCAGAAACTTCTTTCCGCGGACGCTGACCGATACATCGCCCTTGAACTCGGCGGCGGTCGTGTTCCTGATCGTCAGGATGGCATTCACATCCCGCATGGCCGGGGTGTTCTGCATATAGACGTCATCAACATACACCGGCGCCACCGACAGGAGGCGAACCCGTCCGGTCACCCCGCCGAACCCATGGCTCAGCGGGATGTTGTACTTGCCCCAGTGGCAGATTGCATCGCAATCCACCCAGGAGAAATTTCCATCCGGATCGGTGATGCGCAACGCCAGGCGCACCTGCTGCCCGGGTTTCACGTGATCCGTGATATCCACCTCGAAAGGGGTGTTGCCGATCAAATCGTAACCCACCAGCTTTTGATCAACGAAAACCTCGGTCCGGAGCCGCGCCGACTCGAACCGCAGCAGGATGCGGCGCGGTCCAGTGGCCTTGGGGATCTGCATCGTGCGGTACCACCAGCTGACGCCCTTGATGTCGCTGCCTGCGCCCTTACCGTTGCCCAGGTAACCCTCGACGGTGCCGGGTACTGAGACCGCCAGCTTGTTGGTTGCCGTGTCGAGAGTCGACCAGCCGCCTGATGGGGGATTGACCGGCAACCGGGTGATATCAACCGGTGGGAGGAACAATTCATCATTGGTCCACGACGCCTGGACATCCTGCCAGAGCGTCCAGCCCGATCCCGAAAGATCGATTGTTTCACGATCGCTGGCCGCGGAAACAACCGTTTCCAGCGACCCGATCACGGCGCACATCACCAAGGCCCGAATTCCCTGCCACATACCACGTTTCAACCGTATCATGTTTCTCGCCTCCCTTTTACCCCTGTTTAAACCGCTGAAATCAATTCTTTCCTGCAAATTCCAGGTAATTGCACAGCAATTTCTTCACGACATGCACGGACGATCCCTTGTCCGCCAAGCTGTCCGTTATCCTCAGTGTCGAAATGATAATCTTGCCCTTGCCGAGCGGCACTACGCCAACGGCCGTTCCCAGTTGGCCTGATTGCGCCGAATAACAGCCAGACACCAGCTCTTCACCTTCCATGACCAGGCCATAGCGGGTGTATCCCACCCGGACCAGCAACTCATAAGGCCAGTTCAGCGCCTGGTTGACCGGGAGTTCCTTGAACAGGGGATGCTCCTTCACGAAGTACTGGCCGCCATTCCAGCAATCGCCGACGCCAAAGGTGCCGTTGTATTTGATCGGAACAAGTCCCTTGAGCGCGCCCACCCAGTCATTCGCGTAATCCGTGATGACGAGAGTGGTTCCGTCGTTTTTCACGCGGTCGATGAGTTTCGCGAGGTCGAGTGAACCGGTATTCGGGATAACCCACATCAGGTGAATTTCCGCGCCGCCGCCCGCCTGGTAATATTCCATCTTGATGCTTACCGGCTTACCCGCCGTCAGGGTGATGGAGGCCTTCTGGTCATAAATGCCGTCTTTCCACTGGTTGATGACCTGCTGGCCGTCGATCCAGAGACGAACCCCGTCGTCGCTTTTCGTGGAGAACTCATAGGATCCCGTGGAAGGCGGGATCAACGTGCCTTCCCAGCGCACGCAGTAGTCGCTGATCGTCTTGACGGCCGGATCAGGCGTGCTCCCCAGCGCCCAGGTGAAGTCGATCATTCCGTCAAGCCGCTCGTGGATTTTCTCCTTGAAATCCCGGCCCTTGAAGAACGTCGCCGTCAATCCTTCCTTCTTGCCGGACAGGTCGCGCAGATTCCCCGGGGAAACCGGGGTCGCCACGGATTTCATGCCGCGGGCAATCAGGACCCAGTCAAGCTTGCCCATGTCGTTGTTGTAATCCGGGACGGCCAGTTTCTTCTCGTTCCCGAGGAAATTCTTCACGACCGTTTCCTGCTCGTAGACCGCGCCTTTGCCGCGGATCCGGGCTTTCTTCCAGTCCACGCACAGAACCTCTTCGCGACCACTCGCGTATTCCTTGCCAGCCGCATCGACAAGCGAGGCCTTGATCCTGCATGTCCCTGCATGGGAGAGGGGGATCTTGACCTCCTCCTTGAGCAACTGGCCAAACACATCGCCGCCAGTGATCGTGACCGGCAGCTGTTTGCTGAAGCACTTCCTGCCGGAGGGGGTGATGGCCGTGATACTGAGCGTGTATTCCCCCTTGAGGTCCTTTTCATTAACCACGTAGAAGTCCACCACCGCGCTGTCCCCTGATTCCACCACCTGGTTCCGGCACTTGACCGCCACGTAAAGCGGCTGGTTGTAGTAGGAGATCAGGGCAGGGTCCGCCTTGGGGAACCGGAAGCAGTCCACCACGCCCGAATGATTCTCCGCGATCTCGCATTCCCATCCGTTGATCGCGTAGCTGTCGCCGACATTCTGGATCCGGACATTCTCGATCTTGCGGCCCTGATGTTCATGGCTTACGGCACCCATTGCCAGGCACAGGGAGTCGACCGTGGGGAAGGTCTTCCTCAGGTCCTTTTTGGTCATGAACTCGTCCATCATGTCATACCACCGCAGCCAGACGCCGCCGTCCCAGCCCTTGTTGGGCATCTTGGCCATATCAGCCTTGATTTTCTCGAGCCGCGGCGGTGCCGACATGGCTCCTTCCTCGCCCCAGAAAACGATTTCGCCCCGGTTATCCGTCAGCCCGTACATCTCCCTGGGACTCTTGTAATATTCGCTGCGCCACACTTCCGGGCCGCCGGCATTGTGGAAGTCATACCAGCCGGAATAATAGGGCTTGCTGTCGAACGGACGCATATGCAGCTTGAGGCGCTGCTCCTTCACCGGCTCCGCCCAGGATGACGCGTAGGTGATGATCCGGCTCGGGTCGAGCTCATGCGACCGGGTTAAGTCGCTGAGGTGCCTGGCGAAAACGGGTCCCTTTTCCTCGGGCGCACCGTACAGCCACCACTGCTCGTTGATCAGGTTGTAAATGACAAGGCTGGGGTGGCTTCGGTCTCGCTTCACCATGCGGAAGAGCTTCTCGCTCGCCATGGTCATCCCGAACTCGTGATTGCCGACCGACACGTACCCCCCCGGTTCCTCGAAATAAAGCAGTCCGAGTTCATCGGCCATGTCCATCACGATCGGGTTTCCGATGCAGCGGTGGAAATTCAGCATGTTGAGGCCCATGGCCTTGGCTGTCCTGATCTGACGTTCCGCCAGCTCCGGGGTCGGATAGATGCCGTTGATGGGCCAGAAGCCCCAGCTGATGGCCGTCCTGCCGACAATGCGCTTGCCGTTCAGTCGCAGCATGGCATCCTGTCCCGCGCCTTCCATGGTGAACCAGCGGAACCCGAAACGCTGGGAACAGGTGTCCGTTGTTTTCCCGGAATCAAGGAGCGATACCTCGCAGACATAGAGGTTGGGGTTATCGGTGTCCCATAACTTCACATTGGCCACGGAAACCGCCTGGGTTGCGACAGTCTCGCCGGGCTTCAGCTCCACCTCCTTTATCAGGAAGGTGGTTTGCTGGGCCGGGTTGTTCTTCGGGGTTACCGTTACCTGTACAGTCTTCCTTGTGACGGTAGCGAGGCTGTTGTTGATTGTAACGATGACATTCGCGTTGGAGATGGCCGGGGTGTTCTGGACGTAGATATCGTCGATATAAACCGGGTCGCAGACCAGCAGCTTTGCGCCGCCGGTAATTCCGCTGAAGTTGTGTCCTCCGGGGAACACGTATTTTCCCCAGCCCACCGACTGGAAGTCCACCCAGGTGAAATTGCCGCCGGGATTGGTGATTCGCACGGCCAGCTTGTGTTCTGCCCCCGGCTTGACCAGGGTGCTGATATCCACCTCGAACGGGGTGTTTCCGACAACATCATAGCCAACCAGCTTCTGGTCGAGGTAAATCTCGGCCCTCTGGCGCGCCGATTCGAAGCGCAGTAGTACTTTTTTGGGCCCTTCGAAGGCCGGAACCTTTATTGTGCGGAACCACCAGCTCACCCCGGTAAAGTTCTCAGGTCCGTTCCCCTTGCCAAGGTATTCCTCGATTGTGCCCGGGATGGAAACCGGCACAGGGTTGGTGCCATTGAGCGTTTCCCAGCCGCCGGTAGGGGGATTTGCCGGGACCTTGCTCATGTCCACGGGGGGCGCAAACAAGGCGTCGTCCTTCCATGCTGCGGCGCGATCCTGCCAGAGTTTCCAGCCCGGTCCCGAAAGGTCGGTTTCCACGCGGGCCTGGACTGTCCCCGCGAAAAGAGCCACGCCCAGCCCGCTGGACACCAGCCAGGCCATCAGGCACTTTCTGGAAAAAACAAATGGAGATAATTCGCTTTTCATTCTTTGTGATCCCTTCTGCGGCAAACGCATGTTCATATCAATCCGGCTATCTGTGAAGCCGCGCATTTTTTCACCATCATGCATCAAGCGTCAACATCGAAATATGGATTGGTCTTTTTGGTCTTTTTGAACTTGAATTCGTGACCCGGTGCGGCGATTCTTGCTTCCTTCATGGGATCACCTGCAAAAACGAAAACTGGGGATATGGTTTTGTACCGGCGCCTGCTGGGTTATACGCGACCTCATTGGCGCCGGCTAGCCATCGGAATCCTGTTCGGCGGCATTTATGCGGCCGCCAACGGGGGGTTGCTGCTGTTCGTCCAAAAGGGGATCCCGGTCTTTTTCGATAAGGCGCCGGGGCGTTCCGCCCCGGTTGTGTCTGGAGCAGCCATCGGGAATCCGGGTGAACAGGGCCAGGCGCAGGCGGTGGCGAAAGCTGAACCGAAGCCGCCGGATGCCTCCGTCGCGGTCCCTGCCGCGGCGAAATTGAACTGGTTGCGCCAGCGCGGCGCGGCCATCCAGGAAAAATTCTCAACCTTCCTCCTGAATACCTTTTCGCCGGAATGGCTGATCATTATCACGGCCTTGCTGTTGCCCCTGATCGGGCTGATCCGGGGGGTGGCGGACTACATGGCCAAGTACCAGATCCGGTGGGTCGGGTCACACGTGGTCATGGAGCTGAGGAATGCTATCTTCCGGAAACTCAATGCCCTGTCGTTGTCCTACTTTGTATCCAGCCGGACGGGGGAACTGATCGCGCGGACGACGAATGATCCCATGGCCGTTGAAAACGCGGTGTCGGTGGTGGTCGAGGACGTGGCCAAGCAGCCCCTGACGCTGGTTGTCGCGGTTATCGCGCTCGTCACGATCGATCCCTGGCTGGCCCTGATCAGCCTGGTGTTGTTCCCGGTCTGCATCCTGCCGGTGGCGGTGTTCGGGCGGCGGGTCCGGCGTTTCACGCGGGAGGCGCAGCAACGCGTGGCGGATCTTGTTTCCGTGCTCCAGGAAATGATCAGCGGGGTCCGGGTGGTCAAGGCGTTCGGGATGGAGCCTTATGAGACGGGCCGGTTCGAGGAACAGAACACCGCTTTCTTCCGCCGCACGGTCAAGGTCGCGCGCGCCAATTCCGCCGTGGAGCCCATCATCGTTTTCATCTCGACGCTCGGCGTGAGTGTGGTCCTGATCTATGTCTGGAAGCGGGGGATGCGGTTCGAGGACTTTTTGACCTACGCGGCGGCATTATACTTCATGTACGAGCCCGTGAAGCGGCTAAGCCGTATCCACCTGCAGATCCAGCAGGCCGTGGCGGCGGCGGAACGGATTTTCGAGGTGCTGGATACCCCTGTGGTGGTGGAGGAGCGTCCGGGTGCGGTGGCGTTTCAGGATAAGATTCATGCGATTTCCTTCGAGAACATCGTGTTCTCCTATGGCGATGGCAATATCCTGGACGGCGTGTCGCTGGAGGTGAAAGCCGGCCAGCGCATTGCGATCGTCGGCGGGTCGGGATCCGGCAAGACCACGATGGTCAGCCTGTTGCCGCGCTTCTACGATGTAACGGGCGGCGTCCTGAAGATCAACGGGGTGGATGTGCGCGACATGACGATTCCCTCCCTGCGGAAGGTGATGGGGATTGTGACCCAGGACACGGTGCTGTTCAACGACACGGTGGCGAACAATATCAGCTATGGGTCGCGTGAGGCGAGTCGTGAGGAGATCATCGCGGCGGCCAAACAGGCCAATGCCCACCAGTTCATCATGGAAATGCCCGAGCAGTATGAGACCACGGTAGGGGATCTCGGCGTCCGGCTGTCCGGCGGGCAGAAGCAGCGCCTGGCGATTGCCCGGGCGATGCTGCGCAATCCCCCGATCATGATCCTCGATGAGGCCACCAGTGCGCTGGATACCGAATCCGAGCGCCTCGTGCAGTCCGCCCTCCATGCCCTGATGTCGGGTCGGACGGTCTTTGCCATCGCGCACCGGCTTTCCACGATCATTGACTGCGACAAGATCATCGTTTTGGACAAGGGGCGCATCGTCGAGTCCGGCACCCACGATGAACTCCTGAAGCTCGAGGGCCAATACAAGCGCCTGTACGATCTCCAATTCGCCGGGTGAAATGGCCTCATCATAGACCATGCATTCACAGGAAAGGTGGACGCCGACCTCCCGCCTTCGCGATATGAGCTACGGCGTGGCACGCCGGGCGGCGTCTGACCGCGCCCGGAGGTCGCGGTCCACCTTGAGAATGACTAGCCTGTATTATCCGAGGCTGACCGCGGTCAGGCGACCCAGTCGTCGTCGGCTTCCACAGGGGCGAAGCCGCGGCGCATGGTGTTCTCGCTGACCAGGCGCGGATCCATGAATTGCAGCAGGTAGTCCGGACCGCCCGCCTTGGAGCCCACGCCGGACATATTGAACCCGCCGAACGCATGACGTTCCACCATGGCGCCGACGCTGCCCTTGTTGAGGTACAGGTTGCCCACGCGGAAGTCGCGGCGGGCCTTCTCCAGGTGCTTCGGGCTTCTGGAATACACCGCGCCGGTGAGGGCGAAACGGGTGGAGTTGGCGATATCCAGGGCCTCGTCGAAGCTCTTGGCGCGCATCACGGCCAGCACGGGGCCGAAGACCTCCTCCTGGGCGATCCGGTGGTTCTTGGTGATGCCCTCCACGATGGTCAGGGGCGCATAGCAGCCTTCGGCGGGAAGGTCGGTCCGCTTCACGAGCACGGTTCCCTCGGAGGAAGCGATGTCCACGTATTTAAGGACGTTCTGCAGGGCGGACTTATCCACCACCGGGCCCATCGTGTTCGCCGGATTCTCGGCGGGACCGATCTTGATGCAGGCGGCCGCCTCGGCCAGACGCTGGGTAAAGCGCTCGTAAATGGGATCCAGCACGATGACGCGCGAGCAGGCGGAGCACTTCTGTCCCTGGAAGCCGAAGGACGAATAGAGCACGCCCTGCACGGCCTCGTCGAGATCGGCGTCGTCGTCGATGATGATGGCGTTCTTGCCGCCCATCTCGGCGATGACCTTCTTGCACTGGATCTGGCCGGGCTGGACCTTGGCGGCCTTTTCCTGGATCCGCAGTCCCACTTCCATGGAGCCGGTGAAGGCGATCACGGACACGTCCGGGTGTTCCACCAGGACGTCGCCCATGACGCTGCCGCGACCGGGCAGGAAGTTGAAGACTCCATCGGGCAGGCCGGCTTCCCGGAAAATGCGCGCCAGACCGAAGCCGATGACCGAGGACAGGCCCGAGGGCTTGTAGACCACGGAGTTGCCGCAGACAATGGCCGCGGCGGCCATGCCGCAGCTGATGGCCAGAGGGAAGTTCCAGGGGCCGATGACGGCGGTGACGCCCTTGCCCTGGTAGAAGTACTGGTTCATCTCGCCCGGGGCATTGCCCATGCGGCGCGGGCCCGCCAGCCGCAGCATCTCGCGGCCGTAGTATTCCAGGAAGTCGATGGCTTCACCCACATCGGCGTGAGCCTGGTCCCACTGCTTCCCGACCTCGAACACCTGCAGGGCCGAAAGCGTGTTGATTTCGCGGCGCATGATGTCCGCCGCCTTGAACAGCACCTTGGCGCGGGTCATGGGCTCCACGTCGCGCCAGGACAGATAGGCCTTGCGGGCCGCCGCCATGGCTTCCTGGGTTTCCTTGACCCCGGCCTGGCAGACCTTGCCGATGATCTCGGAGGGTTTGGCCGGATTGTAGGAGTCCAGCGTTTCACCCGTCGTGACGTCGCGCCCGCCGATGACCAGCGGGTAGGTGCGCCCAAAGTCCTTGCGGACCGCGGCCATGGCGTTCTTCATGGCGAGGCGTGAATCCGGAAGGGTGAAGTCCGTGGTGGGGACGTTGGCGAAGGGCGGGATGCCGCCGGGACCGGGCTTCTGGGCCGCGGGCGCCTTTTTGGCCGCGCGGTCGCGGGCCGCGGTTGTTTCCGGGTTCTCCAGCAGGCGCTCCAGTGCGGCGCCTTCCGCGAAGCTCTGGCGCAGGAAGCTTTCGTTGGCGGTATTCTCGAGCAGGCGGCGAACCAGATAGGCCATGCCCGGGATCAGGTCGCCGTAGGGGCAGTAGGCGCGCACCCGTCCGGCCACCTTGAGCAGTCCCTTGCGGACCGGTTCAGCCATTCCGTAGAGCACCTGGAACTCATATTGGCTTTCGGGCACATTCAGGGAGGCGGCTGTTTCCATCACGCTGGAAATGGAGCGGATGTTGTGCGAGGCGCAGGCGAGATGACACATGTCGTGGTTCTCCAGGATGACCCCGGCGATGCGCTCGAAGGCCATGTCGGTCTCGGCCTTGACGGTATACACGGGGATGTCCCAGCCGTTCTGCTTGGCGATGATGGTCTCGGAATCCCAGTACGCGCCCTTCACCAGGCGGATCGAAATGGGCAGTTTTTCCTTGCGGGCCCAGGCGAGCAGATCGGCAACGTCCTTGTCGGTGCTCTTCAGGTAGCACTGGAACACGATGCCCAGGTGCGGGTAGTCGCGGTGTTCCGGGGCGCTGCGCAGGCGCTTGAACAGCTCGATGGTGATTTCCTTGTACTTGAGCTGTTCCATGTCGATGCACAGGTAGCCGCCCATTTCCTTCACCTTGCGGTAGATGGGCTCGATCCGGCGGACCATGCCCTCGACGGAATCCTCAACCGCCACGGCCTTCGACTGGGAATAAAAGGCGGAAGGCTTCACGGCCACATTGACCTTGGGGGCGTGGCCCCAGTCCAGTTCGCCCTTGGCGGCCAGCGCATCCCATTTCCGGACTTCGCCCTGGATGGCCCCAAGGACCTCCATGTAGCCCTTCAGGTAGACATCGGACTCCTTCTCGTTGAGGGTGGCTTCCCCGAGCAGGTCGATGACGAAGGCGAAGCCATCCTTGCGCAACTGGCGGATGCCCTTCACGGCCTCACTGGCCTTTTCGCCGATGATGAACTGGCGGGCCATGGTTTCGATGTTGGACCGGATGGCCTTGTTGAGCACCATGGCGACGAGCCCGCCGCCGATGCCGGTCATGCCCGCGCCCCACTTGAGCACCTCGGGGATGTTGGACTCCTTGTCGCCGAAATATTCCTCGATGTGGCGGGAAAGGGATTCGTTGGTGGTGAGATAGGGGAGGACGTCCACGAACCGGAACATCTGGACCTTGAAGTCCTCATTCTTCATGGACCAGTCCATGACCTTGCCGATCCACCAGCCCTTGTTGAAGATGGAGGGGGCCTCGCCCGCGATGCTCTGGAAGAATTCCTTGCCGCGCGCGATGACCTTGGGATCAAGCGCTTGTCTGTCGATGCTCATGTTTTTTTCCTTTGTTTTTTATTTTGAGTGCGTGGGTTGCCGTCCTGATTGGAGAGGGGGAGGCTGCGGGTTTCCTTGAGCGTGGTCAGGACCACGGTGGTGCGGGTGTCGCGCGCGCCGGGGATGGCCCCGAACTGCTGCAGGATGCCCTGGAGGTGTTCGGTGTCGCGTGCGCGAACCTTGACCAGGTAAGAGTCCTGGCCGGCGGTGTAGTGCACCTCCAGCACGCCGGGCACGCGGGCCAGCGCCTTGCCGATGTCGGTGGAGCCGACGGCCTCGTCCGCCGAGACGAAGGTGAAGGCGGTCAGGGTGAAGCCGACGTCCTTGGGGGTGAGCACGGCCTCGAAGCCATGGATGACGCCCTTCTGCTCCAGCCGCCGCATCCGCTCCAGCACGGCCGAAGGCGCCATGCCGACCTGCCGGGCGATTTCGGCGTTGGAAGTGCGGCCATTTTTCTGAAGAATAGCCAGGATTAAGACGTCAATTTTGTCGATCATTCTGTTTATCCGTGTTTTTCCGAATATAATTCTGTGCGTAAGGTGAAGTCAAATGGTTTGTGCGGGATTTTGCGGGTAATTCTCGGTTGTTATTCGTCCATTTCAAGAGGACCACCTCTTCCTTGTCGAGCAATCTCCTTTATCTAAAATTAAGATTGCCTGATTTGAGGATCCGAACAGAAAAGAGCGGATATCTAAAATAAACATTATTTAAAGCAAAAATATAGCCACATTATTTGACTATTTAAGAAAAACGTGATTGTATCCTTTAAAAGCATGAGTGTCCTGTAAGGGATCAGGCTGTACCGCAAGCAGGCGTTGTCATGTCTGGCAAGCACAACGGACGCTGAGATGGAGCGCGACAAGGAAGAAGACAAATAAAAACGGAGGGAAACATGAGAGCCAAGCGATATTCATTGGCAAGTGTGGCGGCGGTCTGTCTTCTCGTGCTGGCGGTCGTGCCATTTGCACTAGCGGACCTGGTTGTCACCAGTCTTGGGAACCGGGGTGACGGGAAGACGCTTGTGAGATTCAGCTACAGCGGCAGCGGCGGCAACACCGGCACGTGGACCGTGCCTGCCGGGGTCACCTCGGTCGAACTCCTTATCGTCGGCGGCGGCGGAGGCGGTTCGAATTCCGGCAACGACAATGGCGCCAATGGCGCCGGTGGCGGGGGCGTGAATTATACAAGCAGTTACAGCGTTTCAGGTGTTTTAAATGTTGAGGTGGGCAAGGGGGGGGCTGGTGCTGCTTCGAATGG
>JAABPW010000346.1 GCA_011391785.1 Verrucomicrobiota bacterium | reverse complement strand
GTCAGGATTTCCGCGCGGTTATAGTTGGTGAAATCCACCTTGATCCTGTATTTCGACAATCCACCGACCGGACCCTCGAATCCCGTTGTTGCCGGGGCCCATGCCACGCCTGTCGTGTTCGACACGTAGCACCTGTAGTAATACTGCTGTCCGTAATAAATATTGGAGGCGGTACAGAAAATTGAGCCAGAAGCCTTTGTCCCGAGGTTAACCATGTTCTCCCACGAGCCGAAATTGGTTCCGCCATCCGATTTGCCCCAGAAAATCCTGGTGTCGGCAGGCCCGTCCTTCATTTCCCCGGCCAGCCTGACAACATCGGCTTTTGCCGTGTAATCGACCCCGCTGTTGCTGACGGACGACCGACCCAGCGTAATGAAGCGCATTGTGTTCTTTGCCCATACGCTGTCGGTCGCATTGGTCATCCGGAAGGTTACATAATAATCGGTGCCCAGCGTCAGCTCGGTTGCATTGCAGCTTATGTTCGTCAATGCCGCATTTGTCAAGGTCCCGGCATAAGCCGAATTCGCCCATGCACCGGCATTCGTGCCGCCATTTGATGTGCCCCAGTAGGCCCTGACCCCGTATGTCTTCCCCGTACAGACCAGCGATGCGTTCAAAACGGCGGAAGTCTGGGTCAGCATGGTCGGCGGCTGGGTTGTGATCCTCGGCACATCCAGCAGCTGCGTCAGGTTTCGAAACCCGACGTTCCTCGGGGAAGCCGGCCTTAAAAACGTGCCGATCGCACATACCTCGTTGTTCACCAGGGTAATCTTCCGGTCAAGGAACCAGCCAGTCGGGATGGTAATATCCCTTGTCGCTCCGGTCTTGTTAACCAGTTCGACGGTAATGATACGGTTGGAGGCAAAACCGCTCAGCGGGATTACGAAATTGCCAGCTCCCGCCGACACATCGTACCACGCGCCTTCAACCCCGTTATCGTAAAGACGGATCTCGATTCCGCTGACGCCCTCGCCATTGTCATAAACCTTGTTGGTGTTGGCATCATGAAAAATAGTTCCCGTGAAAAAATACGCATCGGATGCCGGCAGCGCCATGTCCTCGCACATGTAATACTGGCCGGCAACGGTAGTGGCCCAGCCATAGCCCACCTCCCGGAAATCAGAGGAATTCAGCGTCCTTCGATGTCCCCTTTCAAACACACCGCTATCTATAAATAATGGCGCATGGGCAGGCGAATATCCCGAGCTATTGTAGTAAAGAGCCCCGTTTCCACCGTATGTCGGCTTCCAGACATATCCCTCCGCCCACTGTCTGTCCCAGTGGTTCGCACCAATCCAATAAAAATCATCTGATGGACTGGTGTGACTCCCGGTTAAGTGAATGGCCATGTCGAGGGCATGGTTCGACGATGATCGAGTCAAGCGGGCGTTCAACGAGTAAGGCGGTTTTGATGCTTTCCAGGGCGCCCATTGGGCAGGAGTGGTGCCGAAAGAATTATCGGCAGGATTATCCTCGCAGACATCGTAATCCGGGTGCCCCCCGGTTGTGCTGTTGATCAAGCCATAATAATCCGCTTCTTGTTCCGGGGAGAACCGGGAACGATTCACCAGCCACCGCTCGGCCTCCATCAGGCCGTCAAGTTCCCCATCATCGGTATACAGCGTCGCCGCACCGGCAGGAAAAAGAAAACACCACACCCCCAAAATGGGCAAAATCTTACGGGACATAAGCATCATCCTTAATAGGATCAATAATTTTTCACCCTATCAGGACTCGCGGCACCGGGTCAATAGCTCTGATTATTGGTCGCCACTTGACGGCTTAACTCTTCCTCGGCACTTGCTGGTGATGGAAAGGTTGTTGCTCAGGAACTAAAAACCACGCGCCATCGAGGAAAGCACAGCGGACCCACCTATTCCATTTGCCTCAGGTCCCAAGCCCTACTCTGCGGCAATTCGATAGACGATGCGCTTCGCTGGGATTTCGGCGAAAACGTCCTCGACGATACCGTTGCGATGGTTGAACTTTATCCCCGTACGCCGCAACATCGCATCCTTTGGTTCCAGGATGGTGAAGCTGACCCTTTTGCCCGCAAGACTTAGTTCAAGCGAGTTTGCAGTCTGCCGTATTTCCGTTGTATCCTTGCCGTCGAAGACGAGCAAGGGGAAGTGCACGCGCATGGAGTCCACACCTTCCTGATCCACCGAATCCTCGACGGTTACGCCGCGCTCGTCGATCGTGATTGTCTGGTGCACGTCGACATAGGCTATTTCGAAGCGCACTCGTTGCGGGGTTTCCTCCAACACAGTCAGTTTGCAGGCCGCATTGCTGCGGTCGGCGAGCGACACCCACTTACCCTTGCTGCGCCAGGCTGGCCCCACGGCCAGGCTTGCATCCTTGCCACTGAGCTTCACCGCGCAGCCATCCGACGGGCCGAGCTGCGGGTGCCCTTTTCCCAGATGGATGCGAATCAGGCCGGTGGGATTGTAGACCTGGTCGCCGGAGGTGTCGTATTCGATGTAATTGCCTCCGGCATTGGCGAACACCTTGTGGAAAGGCTTGAGGACGGGAATGACAAATCCGCCGATATCGGCAGGGGCTGGACGCTCCTCAATGCTGTCGTCAGCGTATTCCCACGCCTGGGCAAGCATGCTCATGGCCAGCATGTTGTAGCAGGCATGCTCGGAATAGTCCTCATAACCGTGTTTCGCCTCCATGGGATAGCGGTTCTTGACGATGAAGCCCGAGCCATCCGAACGGATCCAGCTCCTCATTGACTTCAGGGAGAGCCCGGCCGCGCGCTTGAAGGCGCCAGCCTCAGCCAGCCGTCCCGCCCTGCAATAAGCCGCGGCATAAATCTCGAACACCACGGCCTGCTCCGCCTCGTTCCAGATATGATGACTGCTGCGGTAGCCCGTCGGGAGCTCACCGAATGGCGACTGCATGAACAGCGAGGTCCAGGCACCCCGCCAGAGGATGTCGCGGTAGGTCGTATTCAGGAACGAATCATATCCTCCTTGCAGCATTCCAGCCAGATAGTGCCGGCTAAAGAGGTCATAAGCCAGGGGGTTGCCATTCTCGTTGTACATCCCGTACGACGAGAAATTGGGCAACTGCATCGTCATGCAATAGTCCACATACCAGGGATCACCGGAACCGTGCTTGAGACGCGCCCACTCGCCGGCGACGTTGACCAGGTTCCAGTTGTTGGCGAAGGGAGAGGCATAGGCGCTGTAAAAACCGTGATGATCAGAGGGCGCCAACGGTTTCCGATATCCCAAATAGGCGCGAGAGGGATCAATCTGCTGCAGATGCCGCGCCCATGCATCCCTGCGCGAAGGGGTGGCAGAGTCCTTGAACAGCTCATAGGCCAGCACCGCCGGCCAGGTGAAAAAATCACCATGCTTGTCGGGAGCCTTTCCTGCGGCCAGATCCGCCAGCGCCGCATCCAACGCCTTCATGCCGCTTTCTGCCGTTCCCGCGTCAAGCGGATAGCCCGCCTTGACCAGAACCGCCACGCTGTGGGCGTAGCAAGGGGTAGTGTAGTATTTTTCCGCTTTCGCCACCGGATCGATAATCCTCCCCTGCGCATCCTGGTAGCCCCGCATGGCCTTGACCTGTCCGGCGATCACCTCGAGATAATCCCGCTTCTTCAATCCGGTGGGTTCAACCTGGCGGGCCTGCTGGTCCTTGAGGAAACGGTTGATGTTCTCGCCCAGCGGATGCTCGCGGCTTGTGAGGGAGGCCCTGCTGGTTGCGCCCGCCGGCAAAACCCGGTCCTGCCCGGGAAGCGCGGCACGGATCGCCTCAGGCTTGATAACCCCCTCCTTGACCAGCCGGTACACCTGGCTGCCAGCGCTCAGGAACAAACCGGTTCCATACTCCTGCGTCGTTCGCGGATGCGACGGACGCGGCTCCGCATCCACCGGCTGCACCCATCCCAGCAGGCCGTCGGGATGAACCGAGGACACCAGCGCCTTCCAGCCGCGGATGATGACCGGCAAGTAGGCATCCTTGTCGAGAAGCCCCATGCGCACGCCCTGGCCGAATCCATCGACAAAGAAGGCGGTGCCACTGCTTTCCGGCATGGGATAGTGCCAGGCATCCCCCAGATTGGCCCTCCAGAATCCGTCATCCTGCTGCTGGGCGGCGATTGCCTTGGCCAAGCGGCGGTAGAGTTCGACGTAACGCTCATAGTGCGGATCCTCCTTCGGCAGGGTCCGGATCACGCGCGGCAGGCCGGCGAATATCCAGCCATTCCCGCGGGACCAGAATATCTTCCCGCCGTTGGGGGATCTTTTCCCGATATAACTTGGATCGCGGTAACACAGGTTGTCATCCTTGTCCAAAATGGTTCCGATAACCTTCCAGTAGGCATCATTCAGGAAATCCAGATACTTCTGGTCTCCCGTTGCCCGGTTCAGCATCGCCAGGGTCGAGGCCGCATAGAGGCCGTCGGCATAGACCCAACCGATATCCGTTTGGCGAGGATCATGCCCATACCAGATCTTGCCGACCGTGGGCGACCAGGGCAAGTCAGCCCGTAGCGCTTCAATCGTCGGGTTGATCTTCTTCTGGTCGGGCTGTAACAGGTAGAGCTCCAGCCAGGTCATTGCGCAGAACATCCGGTTAAAACCGCTTTTCTCCGTTCCAATCTTGTATTCATGCTTCTCGGCCCAGGCGCGGGCCTGCTCAAGGTAATTGGTGTCGCCCGTGGCATGATACGCCTCGGTCACGCCGCTATACCAGGTGCCACGGATCCAGTTGTGGTCCGATTCGACACGCGGGTGAGCCAGCGCATGACCGTTCACTTTACGCATGATTCCGAGAACGCTGTCCTGCGAAAACAGGGCCTCCGGCCCTCCGTCCTCCGCAAACGATAATCTGGCAAGCGCCAATACCGCGACAAAAGCATGGAATATAGTCTTCATGTCATCACCTCGCACCAAGGAATGGTTCACATGTTAAACAGTTTCAAAAAAGGGGGGTATGGAAATGAATGACACTATTTACGCCTTCACACAACATCAAAATCCTTTGTCGAGTGAATTATGTTTCATTAGTGAAACACATATGTTAATGGTAAAAAGATGAACCAGAGATATGTCATCCCCAACCTGAGGAATGCGATCCTGATCCTGAACCTGCTGTCCGACCGCCGCAAGGGGGACACCCTTTCCGGAATCGCCCGCCATCTCCAGATCCCCCGGACCACGGTACTGAGGATCCTGACAACCCTGGAGCTGGAAAACTTTCTAAAGAAGGACGGCAGGGTCTTCACCCTTGGAAGCGCCCTTCAACGGGTCGGCATCCAGGCGCTTGCCAGCCTGGACATCCGCGGACTGTCAGCCCCGATACTGAAGGATGTCGCCCAGGAAACAGGTGAAACCTCGCATCTCATCGTCCCTTCTGGCGACAACTGCCTGATCCTGGAAGTCTGCGACAGTCCGCACCCACTCCGCGTCGCATCGCGCCCCGGCACTCTTGCCGCCCTTTATTGCTCGGCGGCAGGCAAGGTCTTCCTGGCACACTGCCTCCGGGACAGGTTCGAGGCGCTCTATGCGAATACCCGCCTGGAAAAACGCACGCCAATGACCATCACCTCCACGCGCCTGCTCCAACGCGAGGTCGACACCGTCCTCCGGAACGGTTATGGCCTTGATAACGAGGAATATTATGAGGGCGTCCGCTGTGTCGCCGCTCCGGTCAGGAACGCCTGCGATGAGGTGGTCGCCGCCCTGGGAATCACCGGAACCACCACCCGCTTCACCTCCGCCAAAACAAGCGCCTTCTCGAAAATCGTCATCACTGCCGCCGACAAGCTCTCCGAACAACTTGGCTGGATTGCGCCCAGGGACAAATCCCCATCGGCGGCCAGGAACGGCTGATAGGTTGCAAAATTATTGCAAGAGGGAAGGAGAGAACATCAAGTTCGCAAAACATTTTTTCATCCTGCAAGTCTGGATTAATCAGGAGTCATTTTATAAATCTTGTTTTTTAAACTCCATTCGCCTCTATAAACTCCTTGCCTGATGCATCTTTTGCAGGTCTGCAAATCTCTTGCAGTTTGTGAAAGTTATCGTAATCTGCGCCCAACTGGCTTTTTACTTCCTCTCTGAATTTCACCGGAAAATCAGAAGTGATACCAATGCGTTTTACATCAATGTCTTTAAATCCCAATTGATAGGCTGGGGAGTTTTCCTTCAGCCTGAAATCTCCGTTTTCAATATCTCGGAACAGCGGGTCGCCAACGATGCTGTTTTTATCAGCACCCCGGGTGCGGTAATAATCTACTGCAACCTGCCCGTGGTCGCTCAGATTGGCGTCGTAATAAAGATTTTTATCGATGCGACACTCCTCTATTTTCAGTTCGGTAAGTTTGCCATTTACAACCCCCTGACGATAGAACGCGTTATGCGAGGCAACTTTATAAAGAATATTGTTCTGGATGTTACAAGCAGTATACGGTGGCATTTTATCGCGTGAAAACACATCCACTATACTGAAATAGCCGAGAAACATTCGGTTGGTTTTCCCGGCACTGTTCTCGTAAACAATGTCGTGGATATCGGCAATGATGTTGTTGTATGCATTGTTTTCGTAGTACTTCAGGTTGATACCACCGCCATTGCAGTTGTAAATAATATTTTCGGCCACCGTGGTGTTTTTCAGGAAAGCATCGGTGCGAATGGCTTGCTGCATCCCCTCTCCATTCAAATGATGAATGTAATTCCGTCTGATTTCATTGCCGTCGCCCACATCCGAAAGGTAAATGGCATTACCATCGAAGCACTTTTGCATCACCAGAAACACCTCATTGTCCTGCACTATGTTGTTTCGAGTATGGTAATAAGGCGCTATTTTCGGCCACTGACTGAATAACAAGAAATTACTGGAATTGTATTTCCTTGCATCGTCCTGATACAGTGCTTCAGGAGCGATCTCGTCGATTCGGAGAGTTCCAACCTGTTCGCGGTTTTTGCCTTTCAACTGAAAAAACATGGGGCGTGTTCCACTCAACACAACAGCATCATACGGCAAGTGGTGCAGTTTGTTATTCTGAATGATATTTTCGCCGCTTTGCCATATCATGATGCCATTCGATTGATAATAAAACTCGCCGCAATGGTGAATCTGGTTATTCAGAATTCGGTTCGACTTGTTCACGTTCAGCTTACCCGGACCGTATCCGCAAGGCAAAATGCCCGTACCACCCACATAGTCAATCAGGTTATTTTTGATGAGATTGCTTTGGGCGTGCAGGTCGAACCGAATGGCAGCGCCGCCCGAATCGGAAAAGCGGCAGTTGCTCACCTCGCAGTATTCCACATCACGGAAACGCAGCATGGCATTGGCTTTGTTCCACATGTCCCATTCGTGCTGAAGTCCGATGTCATTTTTGGTAATCACTTCCCGCTCGCCCCGGGTGAAGGTCAAACCTTTAATAGCAATATTGCGCACAATGACACCCGTTTCATGACCGTCAACCCTGAAATACTCATTCAACGCCGGAAAGGTCACTTGTCCGGGTTTGCCAATTGCAGGCCAGTAATAAACCAGCTTTTCGCGGGTATTCACCACCCATTCTCCTGGTGAGTCCAGATAATCAATCACATTCTCCACCCGGCAACTGCCACCTTCCATCGCATGCAGATGCTTGTCGATTTTACCCATTGGATAAGTTGCAGGAAGAGCGGTTTGCGCCACGCTATTCTTTTCGTCAACCGAAGCAAGGGTCAGGTAATTTACGACATAACCAACATTGGGCTGAACAAAGATTTCGATGTCTTCCAGGTTGCTCCAGTTTTTCAGGATTCCATCCGGAAACCAAAGCGAATTCCTGTCGGCTTTTACCATTCCTTTCCAATCCACTCCGCCACCGTCACCGCCTGTCATAACTTTGGTGGGCTCAAAACCTTTGGAACGGGCACGGGTTAGTAGCTTTCCATTGTCGTAAAGGGTATAAAACCTTGCTTTTCCCACAGGCATCTCTGGCAAGGGAGCAACATATACTTTCCCCTTTGCTGCCGGTGGCAGGTTATTTACCAATTTGGCCAGTTGCCATCCCTTAATTTCGACATCTGAAGAAAACACCGGATTTTCGCCGGGATAAGCCATATAAACTATCTGATAAGCATCATAATGACTATCAGCCGGAGAAAAGATTTCGGTTTCTGAAAGACGATATTCGCCTTCGCGAATTAATATATAAATGTTCCGGTAACAATCCTTTTTTATCAATCTGACAGCTTGTTTTGCCCGATTGACGGTGGCAAAAGGTCCATCGGTTTTGGTGGAATTTGATTCTGCGAGTTTCCCGCTCCAGGCATCATTTCCGGTGGTTGAAACATAGAAATCAGCAAAGGGTTGAGTTGTGTTTTGCGCAAATAGACCAGCAGCGACTGTGAAAGCCAATAACACTATCGAAATGATTACCCTAATCTGTATTTTTTTCATGTACTGAATTTTTGATTTTGTCTTATCGTTTTTACTGACAAGAAATCGCTTTTTGCATAAGGGCTTATTTTCCGGACCATCAAGCGCTCCCATGGGGTGAAGTTGTCACAAATCCGGTGTCTTATGACAATCCTTATTGATTTTGCACAAAGCACCGTTTTGACGGCCTATTCCCACCACTACTGCAACCAGACCCGCGCCCTGTAGAACAGCGTGTTGGTTGTAACCGTATTCGTGAAGACAACTGTCTGGCCGGCCCCGATGACATCACCAGCCACAGGCTCAACAACCCAGTTGGTGCTGTTCAGGTTGACCAGGTATTCCAGGGCGTAGTGCCGCGTCAGTGTCCCATAGAATTCAGCTGTCGCCATTTTGGAGGCAAACGACACCACCGGCACTCCACTGGGACAGGATATCATAACCCCTAATTTGTCAGTCCGGTTCGTCGGATCAGTGCCGGCAATATACTCCTGCCACGCCGTCGCCCCGTCACCATCCTCGTCCAGCAGCTCAACCGCAGCAGCCGCCTCATTTGTCAGGCTGTAGGACGCCAGCCAGGACTCGGAAGTCCCTTTCGGCGTTTTCTTGAGCACAAAAACAGCCGAGATCTGCCGGGCCCTGCTGACGGGAATGGTTATCTGGCTGCCGCTCACCGCACACCCATTGGTATCCCCGGACCAGCCGGAAAACAGGCTGAACTTCTCGGCCGTTGCCGTGACCGTAATGTTGCTGCCGGCAGGATACCAGCCGCTCGCCCGGTCCAAGGTACCTGTGCCTCCGGCGAACGACAGCGCTGAGGGCATCAGCACTATCGCTGCCAACAGGCAAGGTACTCTTGTATGGGCCTTGGTCATTTAATTCCCCGTTACACTCAGGTCAACCCAGTAGTTCGTTGTCCACTTCCAGGTCAACGTCGCGTTGTTGGTCACCGTCATCGTGAAATTTGTCCCTGTCCCGGAGGCCGGCCCGCTCCCTGTCATAGCCCAACCGGTGCAGAAATATTGGGTTGTGCCGTTATTTACCGGGGAATTGGTGATCGAGCAGTTGAATACCGTTCCCGATGGAGCGATGGACGACCCCGGGCTGGCGCCGCCATGGGCGGACACAACGCCCAGGGAATAATTGCTCGACCCACCGCTGGTTCCAGTGGTCATGAATTGCCAGCTGGGCGTAGCCCACACATTGGTCCCGGCATTGGTCGCACGGAACGTGCAGTAATATGTCGTACCCGCCGAAAGCCCGGTGACCTGATAGCTGATATTGGTGGAGGCCACATTGGTCCAGGATCCGACATAAGCGCTTGAAGCCCAAGTCAAGTTTGTGGTCTCGTCCGTGGTCCCCCAGTACACGCGGATGTCATATTCAGCACCAGATGCGGAAAGCGCCGCATTCAGCACACCAGCACTATCTACTAACGCCGCCGGAGCCAGGTTTCTGATTGCATAGGCTCCGACACTTGGCGGATTATTCTTGTAAGGATGGCCTGCGGGCAGGCTTCCGTAAAGACTCCATTTCCACGCAAGATAGCCTTCGATTTTTTGTTGCGTGGCGGCGTCCTCGGCGCCAGCTGTAAAGATCCACTCACTGTAGGAACCCTGCCAGTCCCGGGTGGCATCCACGGTGTTGAAACCAAGACTATAGACCTGTGTGCGGGCAGCACTCGACTTGAGCTTCAGAATAGAGGCCGGCATCGGAAGGACTGTAGTTGACGAAACATCGGATCCATTCCTGAATGTACCGGCATCATTGAAACTGGAAGTCCCTATAAAACCAGCCGTGTTCACATTACCCATGACACGGTACATCCCATAGGTTCCTGGTCCCGAAAAGAGGGTTGGGTATCCATCGAAAGATGAATCGAGGCCATCCTTGTAATAGGTCACAACATAGATGTTTTTCGCAGAGAAGGAGGGGGTATTCAAACCTATCAAACCGTTTGTGGCACTATTCCCGATGCTAGGCAGATCATTGACCATCGAATCGGAGGCCTGAAAGGCAGGGCGGTTGGCCACAGTTCCCTGCGTGGCATGGCGGTTGTTCCCGCTTTTGTCATTCCATTGCGAAACGGTGCCGTTGCTGGCAATGATCGTGCCTGCATCCGCGGCATCATACCAGGCAATGGTAGAGAGTTGGGCCGGTGTCCAGAGATGCGAATAGGGCACGGCCGAGAAAGCCGTTGCTGAATCAGACCAATCGGAACCCGAAACGTTGGCTACGAAGCACCGGTACCAGTAGGTCGTGTTCGTGCTCAACCCGGAAACCGCGGCACCGAAGGGAACGCCCTCGTAAACCGTTCCGACCGAAACCACGTGATCCCACTCGCCGGTGCTCAGCATACCCGCATCATTATCACCCCAGCATAACCACGCTTCAGCAAGGCCGCCATCGCTCAGGAGGCCGTTAAGCCTGCATCCACTTACCGTGGCATCGGTCGGACCCTGCCCATTATCAACAACTGGGAAAACAGGCGTTCCTAAAGTCATAAATGACAGGACATTGGTCGCCCACAGCTGCTCACAGGCGTTTGACCCGCGGCAGGTGAAGTAATACGTCCCAAACGGGCTAAGCCCTGTCACCATCTTGCTGAAACTTGCCGAGCCTACATTGGTCCAGCTTCCCACGTAGGCCGTATTCTCCCAGGAGGACACGTTGGTTCCGCCATTCACGGCCCCCCAATGGGCATAGACAGCCATCACCGCGCCGGAGCAGGAAAGCGCCCCGTTCAAGGTCGCAGAGCTCTCGGTAACACTAGTCGCCGCCGCCGGGGCAAGTTGAAGCTTCCCGCCGCTTGCAGTGAACCTGATTGTATCAACAAACCAGCCGATATCGCCGCCGGAGCTGTCGGATGCAATCATCCAGCGCAATTGAACCTGCTGGCCTGCAGCACCGGCTGGAAGATTGACCGTCGTCGTAATGAAAGCCGAGTCCGCCCCCCATGCCGAACGGCCGCCAAGCGGATTCTGATAGGCGGTCGAAAGCGTCTTTGTATATCCATTGCCGACCCAGCTTCCGCCTGCGGTGATGATATCTTGCCAGGGGTTGGAGCCTATCTTGACATCCAACACACCTCCGTCATAGGCAGTAGTCGTCCCTTCAAAATAGTAAGCGTGACGAAAAATGAGCGATCCCATATTAGTGACATAGAGAAAAACTGGCGAAATCAACGCATTTGATGAAGCAGATGTTAAATCAGGGGCATAGGCGGCGTTCGGCGCAGTATCATTTGTCGGGGTATGCGTCTTCCAGGCAGCCGCAGCCGTCCCTTCCGTTGTCCAGCCCGCCGGCAGGCTCGGGGCGGCCACACCATCAAAGTTTTCACTGAAGTATCGATAAATCGTCGTGAACGAGGTAGACCCCGTGGACCAGGCAGTCCCGATGCTGTTGGATGCGAAACAGCGGTAGTAATAAGGGAGGCCATACAGGAGGTTGCTGATCGTTGCCGAGAACGAACCCTGGGGCACATTGGACTGAACCACAACATTAGCCCAAGCCCCCGGATCCATACCGCCATCGGATGCGCCCCAGTAGTAATAGATATCACCAACACTGCCGGCCGTGAGCGCACCTCGCAAGGTCGAGACCCCGATCACCGTATTGGTCACCCCTGCGATGTTATCAACCGCAACCGAACCCATCGTCCCGAATGACAGCACCCGACTGGCCCATGCGCGTCCTGATGCGTTGCTACAGGCGAACGTGAAGTAATAGGTCTTGTCCGGCGTCAACCCGGTAGCATTATGGAAAATGGCCGACGCAGCCGTGGTCCACGTTCCTACATAGGCGGAATTCGTCCATAATGCCGCATTCGTCCCGCCATCGACTGTATTCCAATAGACATAGACGTCCACCGTGTTGTTGCTCAGCGAAAGATACGCATTCAGCTTCGCTGAATTCGGCTGGATATCCGAGGCCGGCACCGGCGAAACCTCCGCTAGGACCAGCGCCGCCCCTGCACTGGCGGCAACGCCAAACAAATTACTGACCGTGCAACTGTACAGCCCCACGTCAGAGGGAACAACCGAAGCTATCGTGTAAGCACCTGCCGTCGCAGAGGGTATGTTGGTTGAATTCTTCCGCCACTGGTAAAATAACGGGGCTTTCCCGCCCGCCGACACACTGAAAGCCGCACTCGCCCCAACGGACGCCATAACATTGGTGGGATCAGCCAGAATTATCGCCGGCGCTTCACTTTCGTCATCATGAATCCAGGCCGTGGCGTTGGACGCCGAACCTACCGTATATCCAGTCCCCGAACCAACCGTGACGATCACGGTCTCGGTTACTTCCTCGTTAAAATCGTTGAGGACCAGCACCGGCACTTCCGCACACAAGGTGCCGGCCGTGATCACCAGGCTTGCCGGAAGGGCCGTGTAGTCAGAACCCGCCGTAGCTGTGCCGGAAACGACAAGAGGGAGGGTCAGGTCACTGGCGGAGGGCGATGACAACTGGACTACGAATTTCGCATGATCCCCCAGTTCTGATCCAAAATTATCCGTGGCGATGACGCTGGCAACAGGCGCCGGGGCGGAGTTGGCAACCGTAACCCGTGTCCTCCACCAGGTTCGCGTCGTGTGCCCGGCATTATCATCAGCCTCACAGGTAAGATCATAGGTTCCCGTTGCCGAGGGAGTCCACGGACAGGTCCACCCGCCGGCGGCGCTGTTGTCCGTCCCGATCAAGGTTGTACCCCCGCGATAGAAACGCACCGCCGTCACGGTATTGCTTGTAATCTTGACACTGGCAACAAGCGTCACAGTCTGGTTCTTGGCCAGCGTTCCATTCTGGCTCGGGGAAATGAGCGCAACATCAGGATAAGTACTGGCCAGCTGCACCGCCTTGTACACGTTCAGCCGGCCTTGCGACATCGTACAGTTTTGCACCGCGGCGATCCGATCGACGGAGCCTGTAATGACGCTCATCACCTGTACCGCAGTCAGGCTCCGGTTAACAGCGGCCACCATGGCCACCGCACCGGCAACATGCGGTGTCGCCATCGAGGTGCCCGTCATGTTCGCATAACCGCTGTTGGGCGTAGTCGATTTTATCACTGAACCGGGCCCAGAAAGATCGCACCAGTCATAACCGCGGTTGCTGGATGACACAAGGTTGTCGCTCGAATCGGTGTTGGCTACGTAAAGAATGTAAGGGGTATAATTAGTCCCGATGATATTACCCGGCATATCAAAGCCATCATTGCCAGCTGCGAAGCAATCAACGATGCCATTATCAAAGGCAGTTTGATCATCGACCCCAC
>JAABPW010000345.1 GCA_011391785.1 Verrucomicrobiota bacterium | reverse complement strand
CAGAACAGGGCGCAGGCGCCACAGATCGGAATCTGGGTGCTCCACGCCGCGAACGCTGTGTCCACGCCGACATAGCTCACGGGTCAAATGCGACCCGACGAAGCCGTTTGCGCCTGTAACCAGAATATTCATGCTTGATAATCGGGATAGGCGGCGTCTTTTTCCGAAAGTATCGGGGAGGCCAAGGGCCAAACAATCCCGAATAGCGGGTCATTCCACCTCACCCCTCTACTGCATTCCGAATGAAAATATTCCGACATTTGGTAAAACACCTCGGCATCGTCCGTCAGGGACTGGAATCCATGCGCGACTCCCGCCGGAATGTATATCATCGACCGGTTTTCCTGGGTCAACTCCACAGCGGTCCATTTCAGATAAGCCGGGGAATCCCGCCGCAGATCCACGCATACGTCAAAGATCCGCCCCTTCGTGCAACGAACCAACTTCGCTTCGGCATGCGGGGTGTTCTGATAGTGCATCCCGCGCAGAGTGCCCTTCTTGATGTTGTAGGATATGTTGCATTGGACCAGTTGCGCGCTCAACCCCTTCGCGGCAAACTCCTCCGCGCACCAGCTACGCGCGAAAAACCCGCGGGCATCTTCGCGCCGTTCCAGATCAACAGCGAATACTCCCGGGAGGGTTGTCTCGGTAAAGATCACTTCAGCACCTCGACTTGCGGAATGGGAACGACAAATTTTCCGCCCCACTCTCTGATCCCGCACATCTGACCCATAATTTCATCCTTGAGATTCCACGGCAGAATCAACATGTAATCCGGTTTGGTCTCAAACACCTTTTCCGGTGAATATATCGGAATCCGACTCCCCGGCAGGAAGTGACCCTGCTTGTGGGGACTCCTATCCACCGTGTAGTCCAGCAAATCCGTACGAACCCCGCAATAGTTCAGCAGGGTATTTCCTTTTGCAGGAGCCCCATAACCGACAACCCGCTTCCCCTGTTCCCGGGCTGAAATCAGAAATTTAAGGAGTTCCCGTTTGATCTGCTCCACTTGACCCGCAAAACTCTGATAGGCCTCCAAGCCCTCCAGGCCACGCGAGATCTCGCGCCCTCTCAGCTCGTTGGCGCGGGCAGTCACAGGCCACAGCGTTGATTCTTTATGCCGCCCGTAGATCCGAAGAGATCCCCCGTGGGTAGGCAACTCCTCGACATCGAACAAAACAATCCCATGCCGGGCAAATGCACGTTCCACAGCAACGAAAGAAAGATAGGAGAAGTGCTCATGATAGATGGTGTCAAACTGGTTGAAATCCATCATCTTCAGCAGATGCGGGAATTCCATCGTCAGCACACCGTCCGGCTTCAACACCATCTTGAGTCCGGCAATGAAGTCATTGATGTCGGGAACATGGGCCAGCACATTATTCCCGATGACCAGATCCGCCCGGAGTCCTTCCGACACCATCCCGCGGGCTGACTCACGGCCAAAAAACTCCACCCGACTGGGTATCCCCTTTGCCACCGCAACCTTGGCCACATTGGCGGCCGGCTCCACGCCCAGCACACGAATCCCTTCCCTGGCAAAATATTGAAGCAAATAGCCGTCGTTGCTCGCAATTTCGACTACCTGGGATTGACCTCCAAGCTTCAACATTCCCTTCATTTTTCCGGCATATTCCTCACAATGCTTCAGCCAGGAATCAGAATAGGACGAAAAATAGGCATAGTCCGAGAAGATCGCCGCAGGGGCAACAAACTCCGGCAACTGGACCAACCAGCACTGATCGCAAACACGTACCGTCAGCGGATAGAACGGCTCCATTTGATCCAGTTCGTCCCGCCCTAAGTAGCGGTTTGATAAAGGCGATGCGCCAAGGTCTACCATGACATTCCCGAGGGTTGCATTGCAGGATCGACAGCGATGTTCTTTCATGGTGTTCTCCACTTGCCCCGAGTCAGCCCATCGGGCGAACACTGGTTCATATAGTCCTGAATCTGCTGATCAACCAAAGACGCCGCAACTTCGGGCCTTGATGCAACCTCCTTGTACCAGGTCACTGTCTTGTTGATCGTTTCCTGAAAATCCCACTTAGGCGACCACCCCAACACGGAAGAGGCCTTGTCTATTGCCAAACCAAGTAACCCCGCCTCGTGCAATACCCGGTGATCGGTCCGTTCATTCCAACGCCCTGGCCAATCCTTGAGAATCTCCTCCACCACCTCACGGACACAGCGGGTTGATTCCGGCGCAGGACCGAAGTTGAATGCAGAGCAAAGAGACATGAGCGAAGCAGGGCTCGTATCGCCCTGCTTCATCGCCGCGCCCCCTGTTAGCGCCTCATGCATCCGCATTCCCAGCTGGAGGTAGCCCCCCAGCGGCTCCAGCACGTGTTGCCAAGGTCGCGTGGCGTTCGGGTTCCGCACGTCAATAACCTCGCCTCTGGCAAGCGCCCTCATGCAATCCGGAACGATCCGATCCAGCGCCCAATCTCCTCCTCCGATCACATTGCCTGCTCTTGCCGAGGCCACCCCGATCAGAGGAGGAATGGAACCCTTAGCGGGATTGAAGAATGACTGGCGATACGACTGAATCACTAGCTCCGCACACCCCTTGCTCGAACTATACGGATCATATCCACCCAAGGGATCAGATTCCCGATACGCGTGGCGAGATTCTTTATTTTCATACACCTTGTCGGTCGTAACCATGACAGCGGCACAAGTCCAGTCCGCATCGCGCAAGGCGTCAAGCACATGCGCTGTTCCCATCACATTAGTCTCAAAGGTTTCCAGAGGCTGTGCGTATGAAAGTCTGACTAAAGGCTGCGCCGCCAAATGAAAAACAAGATCCGGCCTGACCTCATGAACAATGCGGCGGACCAAAACGCGATCCCGTATGTCTCCTATGCGATGATCACACCTTCCAGCCAACCCAAGCTGATCAAACAGAGCCGGTTCGGTAGGAGGGGGGAGAGCCAGCCCCGTCACCCTTGCTCCCAGCATAAGCAGCCACTCCACCAGCCAGGAGCCTTTAAAGCCGGTGTGACCAGTGACCAGAACTTTTTTGTTCTTGTAGAAACCTGCAAGAATTTTGGTCATGTCACCTACCAGACCTTCCATGGGGCCTTCCCCTCCTGCCACAGGGAATCCAGAAGGCGCACATCACGAAGTGTATCCATGCATTGCCAAAATCCATCATGTCTGTAGGCCGCCAACTGTCCTTTTGCGGCCAAATTTTCCATCGGCTCCCGTTCCCACAGAGTCGAATCTCCATCGATATAATCAACTATTTCCGGCTGTAGAACAAAGAATCCTCCGTTGATCCACCCCTCGCCTGCCTGTGATTTTTCCTCGAACTTGGTCACCAGCGCCCCGTCAAACGCCATGGTGCCAAAGCGGGCAGGCGGCCTCACCGCTGTCATGGTTGCAAGCCGCCCATTGCTCTTGTGCGTCTCAATTACTTTCCGAATATCCAGACGGGCCACGCCATCTCCATAGGTCGCCAGGAATGGTTCATTCCCGATGAAGCGGGCCGCTTGCTTCAAGCGCCCCCCCGTCTGAGTGTTTAACCCGGTATCCAGCAGGTGGACCGTCCAGTCCTCACTTTCACCTTGATGAACCTCCACGTGCCCCTTGCACAACTCCACGGTCAGACTGTGCGACCGGTTCCTGTAATTAATAAAGAAGTCCTTGATGAGCTCCCCCTTATACCCCAAAGCCAGCACGAACTCGCGCACCCCATGGGCGGCATAGATCTTCATGATATGCCATAACACCGGCATGCCACCGATTTCCACCATAGGCTTGGGCTTCAAGACCGTTTCTTCGGACAGGCGAGTCCCCAATCCACCGCACAGGATCACTGCTTTCATGTGTTTAACCTTTATACGAGCAATTCCTTGCCCGCTATTTGTCCTGTTTTTCCCGTCGGAACACAGACCCTTCGCTTTGCAAAATGGTGTCGGTTTCCTTGTCATAGTTAAGGACATACACCTGACCGTCTTTACAAGTCCTTTTCATGCTCGTTTTGTCTGTGTTTGTGAATTTATATGTTCCGGAAGCGGTAGGAAGGCCCTTCAGCTCGATACGTCCATCCGCACGAATACTGTGTACGGGCGCATTCACGCGTGTTCCGTTTTGGGTATAACCTACCCAGTCTCCGATCATCGGAGACTTCATCGTGGCTCGCAACGTCTTCTTTTCTGCAGGCTCGACTTTCTTGGGATTGGCCTTCTCGGATCCAGAAACAAGGGTTTCCGTCCCTGATTTCTTGCCCAGCTCCTGGATGAGGCCCTCACCTTTTTTTATCTCATCATTCACGGCTTCTGCCTCGACCATCTTGTCTTGCTCCAGCAACGTCCGAGTATGTCCCTTTAATGCCGTCATGTAGAGCCGTGTCAGCTTTATCAAGGAATCGCTTTTGGCTCTTTCCGCCACCGCATATACATCCCTATAAAGTTTCTGAGCGTCAGCAATGGCCTTGATCGTTCCCTCAGGCATCGTATCGGGAATCATGCGGCACGACTCAAACCGCTCTGTCTCCTCAATTACCGCCTTCGTTGAAGGGAAATCACCCGCCTTTTTGAAATCAACCTCAAGCACCTTCAGTGTTTCCAAATACTGCTGCTCAGCCTTCAGCACTTTCGGGCTAAGATCCTGAATTTTCTTTGCTTCGCGCTCGTAGATGGCTTTGTACTCCGCGAGCGTCTCAGGTTGTGACGGCTTCGCCAAAAGCGTCACGGAACAACAAAACAATGACAATAAAAACAGTAGTGCGTGAATTTTCATTTTATGTTTCCTTACATCTCCGAAGGTTATGATAAAATCGTCCTAAATCAACAGATATCATACCGCTATAAGTGTTCTTCCAGGTTGCAAATTCACCCGTCAATCCGGGAGTTTAGCCATAGTCCCATCCTTCACGAAGTCCTGATAGGCTTGATCAAATGAAAACTGGGCGGCCGATTCGAGGCCTTTCTGGCGCATGGCCTCATAGTCCACGCTCCCCGAGACCACCCAGTCGGCCAACAGAACCATCTTCCCGGCCATGGCTTCCGGAGTCGTCTTGCATAGGAACCCGTTCCCGAACGCCAGGGAGTCCCTCAGCCCGGGCACATCATAGCCGATCACGGGCGTCCCCAGTGCATTGGCCTCAATCACCACCAGTCCCCAGCCTTCGCGGATCGGCGACGTGCACAACACATGCGCCCGCTGCAACAGGGCATCCCGCTGCTCATCCGTAACCCGGCCCCAGAAGGTGACGTTCCTGATGCCCTGCGTTTCGACCTGCTCTTTGAGTTTGTCTTCCTCGTTCCCCCAGCCCGCCACCCAGAATCGGGCCTCAGGATGCTTCCGCTGAAGCAACTGGAAGGCCTTCAGGGTGTGAAGCGGGCGCTTCGAATTCCGCGGCCCTATCAACAATACGGTAAAATCCTTCTCCTTCGGGAGTGACTCCGAGAGCGCCCCGAGCTTCTTGCAGCGGGCACCCATCGTGATGATCCGGATCCGGTCACGCCGGAATCCGTGGCGGACCAACTCACAGGCGGTTGAATTGGAAATGGTCAGCACCGATCCCCGGAAAAGTAGCGCCAGCAAAACCAACTGGAGTTTCTCAACAAAGTAACCCGTCACGTTGATAAACGGCATGATCCAGCGGGATACCCCATAGAAACTTGTCTGGGAGAACCACTTCACATCCTCAATGTGGAAGACGACCAAGGCGGCCCGGCGCGGGTTCATCGTGAGGACTGAAAAACTTCCCACACTGATGAATCCATCCACCAGGAATGTTGTGGTTTTCCGCAGATGACGCCAGAAGTAGAGCGGCAGGCGGTAGAAGGAAAAAATGTTCTGACCGACCCGGATGACCCGTATCCCGTCAATCACCTCTTCCGGCACACAATCACGAAACCCCGGAACCAGATGGACAACCTCCCATCCGTCACGGATCAGCCGCTTGGATATCTCAAAGCCGACCAGCTCCGCCCCCCCCGCCTCAGGGTGCCGGATGTCTTTCCAACATATCCAGACAAGTTTCTTCATGAGAAGCTGGGCCCACCCATCACGCATCCACTCCAGAGTTGTTTTAAGAACACTTGCCAGGGCATGATTTCGATGTTGTCACTGGTACGTCGGGATTCGGCATCCAGTGACACTAATATGGCCCTCCTGACCTTATGGTCTTCCTTGAATGCCCGGATTCCCTTGAGATGCCGATCTTCAATCATCGATGAGGATTTAACTTCAACGGCCACCTCTCCGTCTCCAAGAACAAAGTCGACTTCAAATCCTGACGAAGTACGCCAATACGCGAGCGAATAGCCCAGACCAGAGTAATCAGCATGCGCCACAAGCTCCATCCAGATAAACTGTTCGAAAGCCCTCCCGAACAGCTCGGTGCCAGGCTCAACAGCCCCCCTGCGTGTCAAATGAATTACAGGCGACAAATCAAAGAAATTGAACTTCGGCGCCTCGATGACACGCCTCTTCGCCTTTTTCCTGAATGCCGGAAGATATCGTCCAATCAAGGTATCAACGAGAATCTGATAGTATTCCTTGACGGTTGGTCCACTAACGCCGCATTCACTGGCGATATTCTGGTAATTAATCAACTCGCCGTTTGAAAGGGCCGCCACTTCCAGAAAACGACTGAATGCCGGGATATTTCGGGTCAGTGCCTCTGCCAGGATTTCCTCTTTCAGGTAATCTCCAACATAGGATTGCATGAGGCGGGCAGGATTCGGATGATCATAATGCCGAGGCAACAATCCTGAATTCAGCGCTTTCGAAAGAGAAAAGGCAGGCACCTCAACCGATGTGAGGGGATGCAACTCAAACCGCAACGCGCGCCCGCCGAGCAAATTCGCATGCCCTCTCTTAAGTTTCCGGGCACTCGATCCACAAAGTATAAATTTGGCGGCCAGGTTTTCGACCATCCAGTGAACCTCGTCCAACAAGGCGGGGATTTTCTGGATTTCGTCAATGATGATTGGGACACCCGGATTGATCCCGGCTGCGAGTTCCGCCATCAATGACTCCCGGATAAGCTGAGGACGTCGGACCAAGCGCTCATATTCCGTAGACAGGAGAAGGTCATAGCGCCTCACATCCGCCAGCAGCATCTTTAACAGGGTGCTTTTCCCCGTTTGACGAGGACCCCAAAGAAAGCACGTTCCTTGCTCGAAGTCCTGTTTTTTTATGAGTCGCGAGTACATGACAATGTAAATATCATATTTACTTATACATGCAATGATAAATGTATACTATGCATTGTCACGCCTCATCCCTCACGCTTCCGCCCAAGCCAAACCCAGACAATGATAAGTCCAAGAAGTGTCGCCCCCGAGATCACCAGGCCCATTCGCAATGTCGCGGGGGAAAACTTGACCGTAATCACGCCGCTTCCTGCTTCGGATATTACAATCCCCTTCAGGGCGCCAAAGGCCTTGATCACGGGGTAGCGGCCCCCCTCGGCCTGCCAGCCGGGATAAAAACTCTCGGATATGAAAATCACACCCGGTGCCGTTGTTTGATACGAGACCTGATACTCGTCGGGATTCTTTATCACCAGGCGAACCTGGGCCTGGGCTGGCGGCGCCCCTGTCCGGATTCCATACTTCACGCAATCGTCCTGCATGATACCGACCGTTTGGCGATAATCCATGCGCCCGGCGTCGAGATCGGAATAAAGCGATTTCGGATCCGCATAGGCACGAACCTGATGATAAAACTTAACCCGGGGCAGGGCATTTGTATATTGCATCAGGCTCACCCGGCCCGTTGCACGTTCAGCATTGGCGATAACGCCGACATTCTGCAAATCCAGGCGGGCCCGCTGGTTGGTCACGGCGTTCAAGGCGCACCAGTCCTTCAGATTGAACAGCACATAGCCTTCCAGCGCCTCATAGCCGGGATACAGGTAACCCGTGTTGCGCGGGAACACAATTTCCTCGGAGAGCACACCGTCCCGCATCTGGGCGAACCGGAAGGGGCCGGCCTGTTCCCGCATCTGGGTCAGTTGCCCGATCAGCCCCTTGCGGTCACTGTAATAGTCATCGGGATTGGCTTTGCTCCCGTGAAACGGCTGAAACGCGACATAGAGTTCAAGAAACGTCAGGACGACCAGCGCCCAGGCCCCCGCCACCTTGAGCCAACGCAACTGCGTCACGGCCACGGTCCGGATGATGGCAAAGATGGCACCGCAATACAGGAGGCTCACCACCACTTGCTTGACGGAATGCCCCCATAGGACCGGGGTCTTCAACTCAGGGAACACGGTGGCGCCGTACATGAAAACGCCGGCCAGCAATACCCCGTAGATCGCAATCAAGGCAATCAAGGGCCGGCGCAAATTCAAGACCAGCCGCCCCCTCAGCACAATGTCAACCAGCATGGCGGCATTAAACGCCAGGCAGCAATCGAGCAGACATCCAATCCGGGCCGGCGCGCGAAACAGGGAGAATCCCGGCACAAGATGATAGAACACCTTGAACAGCCCCCCATAGCACCCCAGCATCAGCAGGAAGATCACCGGCATCGCGAGGAGGAAAAACGCCGCTTCCCTGCTATGCCCCCACAGCCGGCGGAAATTGAAAAGGAAGATGATCAGCGCGATGAGCGCCAACTGTCCGGCATAATACCCGAACTCCCAATAGTTCCAGGCCCCGGCATGCCAGGTGGCATACCCCAGGGAATTCTTGTCATAGCCCCAGAAGGGCACCCCCTCGCCCGACCCGGACGACATGCCGAAGAAATTCGGCGCCAATCCATGAATCAGGTAATGCCACGGCAACGACTCATCCGTAATCTGCCGGTAATTGTACTGCTCACGGGAACTGTGCGACCAGTTCTCGGCAACGGGATAAAACTGGCAGGCTCCCAGCAGGATCACGACCAGGAAGACAAGCCCGATCTTGAACCCCTCCCGAAAGACAAGACCGCCCAGCGCGGTGATCCGGTTGTCGCGCGGGACCGGACGGCGGACGACAACCAGGTACAGCCAATAGGCACCGACAAAATACGAGTTGTACATCACCACCTGGGGAAATCCCGCGAAAAACGACATCAACGTGGCGGCGATCAGCCCCATGAAGTTCCAGAACGCAGGCCGACATCCCGCGATCCGGTTCACAAAGAGCAATTGCAGGGGAAGCCAGAGGAACGCGGTGATGACATTCGAATGGATGATATGCAGGGACATGAACGCGGAAAACACAAATACCACCATGCCGGCGCAGGCGGCCACGACATGGCACTTCAGCTCCCTGAACAACAGATAAGAAAAAATGCCCCCCAGGAACAGTTGCGCAATCAAATACACCTGGAACGACTGTACCGACACATGCCCATTGGGCACAATCCAGGCCAGAAGCCATAAAGGAGGGTAAAATGCCGTCAAGTTGAGGTTGGTATAAAAAGGCAACCCATTATGCATCCCGCTGATCCACAGCGGAAAACGCCCCTCCTGCAACGCATTCGAAAAGAAATTGGCACCGGGATAGGCGTAGAAAAGCAAATCTTCCCACAGAAAGGTCCGGGCCCCCAGAAATCCCCAATAGAAGGCCGCAAGTCCCGCCAGCAACACCACGGCGCACAGAATCAATCCCCTTATGCTCCTGCTTCGCTCGTCCATCATCGCTTTATTCCCATCATTCCGCACTTTTGATGCTCCCTGAACTTCCGGCATAAGACCTGAAGACTCCTTGAGGATACAGAATAGTAATAAACATCAGGGTTTGCGTTATCAGAACCAGCGGCAACTTGTTCATTAACCATGGCGTGCGGCACAGTCCACCGCTCCCCGATAAATAATATAGGATCACCACCTGCAGCAGCAGCAAGGCTAAACATCCTCGATGCCCCAGATAAGCGTATCCCCAGAACCACCCCAGAAGAAAAATTGCCATGGGCGCGTAGAGAATGACCAGCTTGTAATCGTTACTGGTGCTGGGCGCGAGCAACATCAGCGGAATGGACACGGCGAAGGCCAGGAGCATGTTCATGCCCGTCAGTCCACGCCGCTTCAAGACAACACAAGCAACACCCCACTGTATTGCAGAGAACGCGATGATCAATTTTTCCCAGAGTCCCCATTGCAACCCGGCCGGCTTCAACACCGTAAAAGCGAAGGAATAGGCCGAATGATCGCCCCACCACCCATCAGGGGCTGCGCTGAAACGTTTTAAACCGTCGAGAAAGATCAGCGCGTTGTCAATCCCCCAGACAAAGAGCAATCCGACATTGCACACGAGCAGAGGCAATACACACCTCCACCCATGGCGCCAAAACAGGAGCACGACCAGAACCGCAGGGGTGATCTTTGTATGGACGGCACACGAAAACAACAAAACCGGCACCCAGATGTGCTTGGGCTTTTCCAGAAGAAACCACAGGGCTCCCAGCGCGAAGGCCAGGGACAGGATGTCGCAATTACCGCGCTCGACGCTGAAAAGATATCCATACCCGGTAACGGTGACCACACACACGCACGCCATGACTGAATATTCCACCAGGCCGAAAAGCTCCGTGGAGGCGGACTCCAGAGGGATTGCACGCCTGAACATCTTTGCCGCCAGACCGATGACGCCAATGTTGAGAAGAAACAGAATCACCATATGAAGCCAATACGCCTGATCGTAGGAAAGCAGCAAATAGGGAGCATAAAGCATGAAAATGAGCGGCGGATAGGTGGAGACATTCCGATCCCCCGTAAAGTACCCTCGCATTTTTTCAGGAATATCGGAGGGAAGGTTTTTAATATTATTTCCCCGGGTCAGCATGCTGGCATAGGTGAAGGTGGTCCAGAAATCATGTCCGGCAATAACCCCAGGAGGGAACGTGGGGCCAAAGTAGTACACGGACTCGGCATTGCGGGGCATGACCCGGGCGTTGATGTTATTGGCAACGTATATGGTACAGACGGCAATACACAACAGATAGGCCCCGAATATTACCCGGCTCTGAATGAAGCGCGGACTTGTCGAAAGCCACTTTACCCGCGGCGTTTGAGTGTCTCCTGTTTCAGCCTTTTCCCGCAGTTTCCGTGACTTCATTTTGTCGCCTTTACCTCCATCAATGCGCCCCGCCCCGCCACCCAGCTTAATACCGCGAGGAAACAGGCCGGCCCAATGAGCAGACAGGACAAGATCACCATGGCCATCCCGCGAAATGAAATACGCGATCGTTTCATCAGGCTCTCGGTCAGCGCGCCCTGGGGAAACCCGAGCATATTCAATAGACTCTGCAACCATCCGTAGGGATCATGCTCGAACGAAACAAATTGGAAATTCAAATTGGAAAAACCCATCCGCCCAAGAAGCGCTCCCAGGGACCGGGGCGTGTAATGGCAAAGATGCCGCGGCACATCCAGATGCAGCCATTTTTCGCGGCAGAATCCCGCCTGCCAACTCGCGAAGTTCGGGACCGCCACAACGAGCAAGCCGCCCGCCTTCAAGTGCTGGCGGCAACAGGTCAGCACCTCCACCGGACTCCGGAAATGTTCCAGGGAATGAAACAAAACGATCATATCGAAGTCTCCCAGCTGGTTTGAAAGGGAGGCGATATCTCCATGAATCACGGGCACATTGGATGTTTTTCTCGCTACATCGGCATCATGCTCCGTGCGTTCCACCCCCAACACGTCCCAGCCGCGTCTCTGGAATTCCGAGAGCATGTACCCATCACCGCAGCCAATCTCGAGAACTTTCCCGGGGGTCCTCCCTTTTACCCACGCCCCTACCCTCAGGCTGTAGAACTGACGCAGGATGCGCAGGACAAGCGGCGAGTAACGACGGTAAAAGGAGGGGTAGTATTTCCCCATATCGGCCGGAGGCATCTCTGTAAAGACGACGTCACAGCCCTGACATTTGGCCACGCCGAAGGTCTCGCCTGTCAGATAGTCCTTCGCGTCAGAGACTTCCCTGACGACATCAGGGCTCGAACAAATTGGACAGACTAGTTTCTCCATCTTACTCCCCGACATGCACATTCACCCTGGTTGCAGGCTGAAGGGTGAGGTGCGTTTTCCGCCAGTCAATGATAAAGACTGGCCGATGGATGCCATTTTTATAAACCCGCGCCACATATACACTGACGAATGACAAGAAGAACGTCAGGAACATCAGGTTTCCGGCCACCGCCAGATCCAGCCAGTACCGGTTGTTTTTAGTTACGTAGACGGCAACCGCGACAAGACTCGCCACCAGCACGAAGGGCATCAGGTAAAGCGCGCATCTCAGAAAAAATGTCGTTGATGCCAGGATCCCGGCTACGGCGAACTCCACCATGCCAATGAAGTTGTAGTGGGTCTTGCCGCACACTCTTTTCTGCCGGTCGTAATCGATAGCCTTGCGCTTGAACCCCGCATACCCAATTTCCGTGCGAAGAAAAGGATACGTTGTTTTCACGGACAGCACCGCATCCCGGACACGTTTGTCGATCAGGGCAAATTCGGCCATATCGAGAATAATGTCGCTGTCGGCAATCAGGCGGTTAATCCTGTAGAACATCCGGCGCGCAAAGGTGACTGGCCATGGCTCCGGCCGCCGGTGGCGCTGCCCATAGACAATATCATGCCCCTTCTCCCATTCGGTCACAAATTGCGGGATCAGCTCCGGCGGATCTTCACAGTCAACATCGATGACAATAACCGCATCACCTGTCGCATGGGTCATCCCAGCGGTAACAGAGGCCTGGTAGCCGAAATTTCGCGACAAGGTGATCACCTGAACGCGTGGGTCAATGGAACGGAGTTCCAGTATCTTATCAAGCGTACCGTCTGATGAGGCATTGTTGGTGAACAGTATTTCAAAATCAAACCGGTCGCTCAACGGGCCCAAGGCTTCACGAAGTCGGGCAAAGAAGAGCGGCACCGCCTGCTCCTCGTTGAAAACAGGACATATGACCGATATTGTCAGCTTTCGTGTCATGGCACACTGCATTCCTTCACGTCAACGGCATTGGCATTATGCACAAATGAACTTCTTCTTTTCCCGCCTTGAACACTTTGTCTCGCATGAGACTTTAAATCCAGTATGTGATCAACGCTAGCTCATCGATCAGGCATCTTGCCAAAAGAAACAGGGATGCAACAACAAGAAGTTTTAAGTACGCCACCCTCGTTAAGCAGTCAGCAAACCGGGGCTCTACTGGCGCTTCCAGACAAGACGGAGGAAAGTCAGGTATAGCAGGTGGCGGAGACCGTTGAAGATCTCAAATGTCGGGATTTTCGATGCTCCGGCCCGGCGGTCGGCAAAAAAGATCGGAACTTCCCTCATCCGCGCCCCCACCCGCGCCAGGCGGAACACGACTTCCATGAAGAAACTGTAGCCGCCGGATTTGATCGCGCCAATATCCACCTGACGCAGGAAATCGATCCGGAACACGCGAAATGACGTGGTCATCTCATGCAGCGGAATCCCCAGAAGCAACCGAGCCCCCCAGTTGGCCCAGATGCTCACCACCCGCCGGTAGCCGGTGTAGTTGCATGCCCCGCCCGCCATGTAGCGCGATCCCGTCACAAAATCCACACCGTTGAGGGCTTCCAGAAGTCGGGGGATATCATCGGGATCGTGGGAGAAGTCCGCATCCATCGTGACCAGCGCTTCATATCCCTGCTCTTGGGCGTATCGCATGGCCAATTCATGGGCGGTTCCCAACCCAAGCTTTCCGGGGCGGTGAATGACCTTGAGACGCGGGTGCTGGGCAGTCAATTCATCGAGCAACCGGCCCGTCCCGTCAGGGGAGTTGTCATCCACAACCAACATGTCATACCCGGGATCCAATCCAAGGATACGGGTACATAGAGCGACAATATTCCCGCTCTCATTATAGGTGGCCGTGAATATGAGGGTTTTATTCCCTCTATCATCTGCTTTGCTCATGCCGTCCTCATCCTGTTCACAAAACTGCTGTTTCTTCATC
>JAABPW010000344.1 GCA_011391785.1 Verrucomicrobiota bacterium | reverse complement strand
AAAATGTTCGGTTCCCGCTACGCAAGGTGGCGGGGCACCCCCTTTAACTGACCAACGCTTTCTAAAAAAAATACTCGTTGACATTCCCGCGCGATGTTTCTATACATAGAAACATCATGTACCCAAATGAAACAACTTATGCAGGGCTGGCGCGGAGTTACGATATCGTGCCGGTGGTCAAGGAAGTGCTGGCGGATCTGGACACGCCGGTCTCCGTTTTGCAACGATTCATGAACCGGGAGAACGCCTTTCTCCTGGAGAGCATGGAGGGCGGGGAGAAGTGGGGCCGGTATTCGTTTGTCGGCGTCGATCCGCGCCCCTTCCTGGAAGTCGATCACCGCAAGCCGGGTAACGGACTTGAGGAGATCCGGCGGGTGTTCAAGGGCGTCCGGGTCGCGCCGGTGCCGGGTTTGCCCCGTTTCATCGGTGGGATCGTGGGATTTGTCGGGTATGAGGCCATGGGTGAATTCGAACGCATGCCGGCACCCAAGCCGGGGCGGGACGGGGTGCGGTTGCGCAGCCGGTTCGTTCAGGCTGACCGGCTGATCGTGTTCGACAACACGCGCCATACCATCAAGATCGTCGTTTGCACCCGGCCGGCGGAATGCGCCTCGCCGGAGGCGGCTTATCGCCGGGCGGTCTCCGAAATCGAGGGAATTGAACACACCCTGAACCAGCCCCCTGAACCCATGTCCTATTCCGGGACGGGGGACGTCTCCTTCCAGTCCAATATGACACGGGATGAGTTCTGCGGCATGGTCAGCAAGGCCAAGGAGTATATCACGGCAGGGGACATCATCCAGGTGGTGCTGAGCCAGCGGTTCAGCGCGAAAACCGAAATTCCACCGCTTTACTTGTACCGGGCGCTGCGCCTGCTGAACCCGTCGCCGTATACGTTTTTCCTCAAGATGGGAAGCCAGACGCTGGTGGGATCCTCGCCCGAGGTGATGGTGCGCCTGACCGGAAACAAGGTGGAGTTGCGGCCGATTGCCGGAACCCGCCCGCGGGGTGCGGATGACGCCTCCGACCGGGCCCTGGCGGATGAGTTGCTCTCGGATGTGAAGGAGAAGGCCGAGCATGTCATGCTGGTGGATCTGGGCCGGAACGATATCGGGCGACTGGCTGAGACCGGCAGTGTCCAGGTCACGGACTATATGGTGGTGGAGCGCTACAGTCATGTGATGCACCTGGTGTCGCATGTGCAGGGTGTGCTGCGGAAGGAATTCGACGCCTATGACGTGATCAGGGCCACCTTTCCGGCGGGAACCCTTTCCGGCGCCCCGAAGATCCGGGCGATGCAGATTATTCACGAGCTTGAGCCCGAACCGCGCGGGGTTTATGGCGGCGCGGTGGGGTACGTGGGCTATGATGGCAATATGGACCTGGCCATCACGATCCGGACGCTGGAAGTCGCCGGGGGCACGGTTTCCGTGCAGGCTGGCGCGGGAGTGGTGTATGATTCCGATCCCATGAAGGAATTCGAGGAAACCTGCCACAAGGCAAAGGGGATGCAGAAGGCTGTCCAACTGGCGGCCCGGGCTCTCGAAATCGAGGGGGATGTCGTATGATTGTGCTGATTGATAACTACGATTCATTTACCTATAACCTGGTGCAGATGATGGGATCGCTGGGGGCGGATATCCGGGTGTTCCGGAATGATGCCGTGACGGTGGAGGCCGTGGAGGCGATGGCGCCGGCGGCGGTGGTGATTTCGCCTGGCCCCTGCACACCGAAAGAGGCGGGGATCTCGGTTGCGCTGATCAAGCGGATGAGCGGGCGGATTCCGGTGTTGGGCGTGTGCCTCGGGCACCAGTCCCTCGGGGTTGCCTTCGGTGCCACGGTCTCGAATGCCAAATTCATCATGCATGGCAAGGTGTCGCAGGTCAGTCATGATGGAACCGGTCTTTACAAGGGTATGGCCAATCCGTTCCAGGCAGGTCGCTACCATTCACTGGCGGTGATCCAGTCAACGCTTCCGCCGGAACTGGTGGCCGATGCCTTCAGCGAGGATCAGGAGATCATGGGCATGCATCATGTGTCGCACCCGACCTACGGCGTCCAGTTCCACCCCGAGTCGGTGCTGACACCGGCAGGGAAGAAACTGCTGAAGAACTTTTTGGAGATCGTTTCCGGGAAATCTGAAATCTGAAATCTGAAATTTATGAAAACTGTTCTGCAAAAATTATCGGCGCGACAAAATCTTAGCGAGCAGGAGGCGGTGGAGGCGTTTGACCTCATCATGAACGGGGAGGCGACGCCGGCCCAGATGGGGGCGTTCCTTTCGCTCCTGAAGATGAAGGGTGAAACGATCGAGGAACTCGTGGGGGCAAGCCGTTCCATGCGGCGCCATGCCGTGTTTGTCGATCCCCGCGGCAAGCCGGTGGTGGATACCTGCGGTACCGGCGGGGACTCGCTGGGCACCTTCAATATTTCCACGACGGCGGCGTTCGTCGTGGCCGGGGCCGGGGTTCCGGTTGCCAAGCACGGGAACCGGTCCATCACCAGCAAGTGCGGGTCCGCCGATGTGCTGGCCGAGCTGGGGGTGAATCTCGAGGCGCCTGTGGATGTGATGGAGGACTGCATTCACACGGTGGGGATCGGGTTCCTGTTTGCCCCGAAGCTGCATCCCGCCATGAAGCATGCCATGGGGCCGCGCAAGGAACTGGGATTCCGCACCATTTTCAACCTCCTGGGCCCCCTGGCGAATCCCGCCGGCGCCACCTGCCAGGTGCTCGGGGTGTTCGCCCCTGAACTGACCGAGATGTTCGCCGAGGTCCTGCGCCGACTGGGCAGCCGGCGGGTGTTTGTGGTCCACGGGCAGGATGGCATGGATGAGATCACGGTCACAGGCACGACCCGCATCAGCGAATTGCGGGACGGCGCCATCCGTACGTATAACTTTGACCCGCTCACGGTGATGGAGGATTATGCCTTGCCGCACGAGCTCGCAGGCGGTGATCCGGCGGTTAATGCCAGGATTACCCGGGCCATCCTGGAGGGCGAGGCCGGGCCGCGCCGGGACATCGTGTGCCTGAACGCGGCGGCGGGCTTGATTGCCGGCGGCAAGGCGGCGGATTTTACAGAGGGATTCAAACTGGCCGGGCAGGCCATTGACAACGGAAAGGCGCTTCAGGCGCTTGAGGGACTCGTGTCGTTGACACAGGCGGGTTAACAAGGAGTTTAAGTGAGTGAAAAAGAAGAGAATGTCCTGACGAGGATCATGTGGCAGCGGAAGAAGGATGTGGCCGATACCAAGCGAGCGGTTTCGATCAACGAGCTCCTGTGGGAGGCCGAGAAGCGAACCGACTATCATAGCCTGTCGGCGGCGCTGCGGGCCGGGCCGGAACCGCGGATCATTGCCGAGGTGAAGAAGGCCAGTCCTTCCGCCGGTGAATTGCGCCGGCATTATGATGCTTCCGCCATCGCCCAGTCCTACGGGGCGGCAGGGGCCACGGCGATTTCGGTGCTGACGGAGCCCCATCATTTTATGGGATCCCTGGATGACCTGCGTAAGGTCCGCAAGGTGATGAATATTCCGGTCCTGCGCAAGGACTTCATCGCCGAAACCTATCAATTGGCTGAGGCGGCGGCGCGGGGGGCGGATGTGGTGCTGCTGATTGTCGCCGCCCTTGAGCCGGGCCACTGCGAGATCCTTTACCGGGAAGCCCTGGAGTTGAACCTGGAGGTGATCGTCGAGGTGCATGACCGGGCCGAGTTGGACGTGGCGCTGGCCTGCGGCGAGGCGATCATCGGGGTTAACAGCCGCAACCTGAAGACGCTGGTCACCGATCTGGAGGTGGCGCACGGGCTGGCCGGTGAGATTCCGGACGACCGGGTGTGCATTGCCGAGAGCGGTATCCGCACGGCGGAGGACATCCTGAAGCTCCAGGCGGCGGGGTATGATGGTTTCCTGATCGGGGAATCCCTGCTGCGGGAATCCCACCCCGGGCAGGCGTTGCGGGCGTTGATCAAGGAAGTCCGTGGTTGATGAACACGTTTGCCATCAAGATCTGTGGTCTGACTACCTTTGATGATGCGTGCCAGGCGCTGGAGGCAGGGGCAGACTTTCTCGGGTTTGTCCTCTATTCGAAATCGCCCCGGGCTGTAACCTTGAAGACGCTGGAGAGCATTGTCTGCCGGCTTCCGGACCGGGTGAGGAAAGTGGGTGTCTTCGTCAATGAGACCCCGGAGATGATCAAGGAAGTGGCGTCGGTGTGTGGCCTGGCGGCGGTACAATTGCACGGGGATGAGGATCCCCTGGCGTTTCAGGGGATGCCGGTGCCGGTGTGGCGGGCCGTGCGGCTGCAGGAGGGCCTGTGGAAACCCGATCCGTGGGATTGGGCACCGGAGCGATTTGTGATGGATGCCGCGTCGCCCGCCTATGGCGGCTCCGGCGTGAAGGTGGACTGGGCGGCTGCCGAACGATTTGCGGTGCAGCACTGGTCGCTCCTGGCGGGCGGGCTGACCCCGGAAAATGTCGGGGATGCCATCAAAGCTGTTGGTCCGGCAGGAGTGGATGTGTCGAGCGGTGTGGAGGCCGAGCCCGGTCGGAAGGATCATGCGAAGGTCGCCGCGTTTATCCGGGCGGCCCGGGAGGCTTCCGCGGGTATGGAGCGATTTTTTTGAATGATTGCGGAAGCGCGCAGAAAATACAGACGAAGAGGAAGACATGAAAGAGTCAGATAAATTTTCCGCTGTGCCGGATGCCATGGGGCATTTCGGGGTGTATGGGGGACGCTACGTGGCGGAGACGCTGATGCCGGCCCTGATCGAGGTGGAGAAGGCCTATGCCGCGGCCAAGGCGGATCCGGCCTTCGATGCGGAATTCCGGAGCTTGCTGAAGCACTATGTGGGCCGGCCTTCGCCGCTCTATTTCGCGCCGCGCCTGACCGAGGCGTTCGGCGGGGCCAGGATCTACCTCAAGCGCGAGGATCTCAATCACACGGGCGCCCACAAGGTGAACAATACCCTGGGGCAGGCCATATTGGCCCGCCGCATGGGCAAGCGGAAGCTGATGGCGGAAACCGGGGCCGGCCAGCATGGCGTGGCGACGGCCACCGTGGCCGCCCGGTTCGGCATGGAATGCGATGTCTACATGGGCGAGGAAGATATCCGCCGCCAGGCGCCGAACGTGAAGCGGATGAACCTGCTGGGTGCCCGGGTCGTTCCGGTTTCCAGCGGAACGAAGACGCTCAAGGATGCGATGAGCGAGGCGCTCCGGGCCTGGGTCGCCGCCGTGGAGGACACTTTCTATGTGATCGGGACCGTTGCCGGACCCCACCCGTACCCCGTCATGGTGCGCGATTTCCAGAGCGTGATCGGGGTGGAGGCGCGGGAGCAGTTCCTGGAGCAGGAAAAAAGGCTACCGGAAATGGTGATCGCCTGCGTCGGCGGGGGCAGCAATGCCGCCGGGATGTTTTACCCGTTCCTGGGGGATGCCACGGTGAAGATGGTGGGCGTGGAGGCGGCCGGCCATGGGATTTCCACCGGACTGCATGCGGCGAGCATCGAGGCCGGGCGGCCGGGCGTGCTGCACGGCAGCAAGTCCTATGTCCTCCAAAATGCCGACGGGCAGGTCAATAATGCCCATTCCATCAGTGCCGGCCTTGATTATCCCGGAATCGGCCCCGAGCATGCCTGGTGGGCGGACTTGAAGCGGGTGGAGTATGTCGGCATCACTGATGTGGAGGCCGTGGCCGCCTTCCATGAACTGGCGTTGCTGGAGGGGATCATTCCGGCCCTGGAATCAAGCCATGCCCTGGCCGAGGCCCGCAAGCAGGCCCGGCGTGTCGGCAAGGCGGGCGCCATCGTGGTGTGTCTCTCCGGTCGCGGGGACAAGGATCTGGAGAGTGTCCTCGAATATGATGAGAGGATGAGGAAGTAGACAGTGGTCGGAAGACGGAAGAGATAGACTATGAGCAGGATAGAAAAGACTTTCAAGGTGTTGAAGGACCAGAACCGAAAGGCGCTGGTGGGATTCCTGATGGGAGGGGATCCTGACATGGAGGCCTCGGAGAAGCATTGTCGCGAGGCGTTGGCGAACGGGGTGGATGTGCTGGAACTGGGCGTGCCCTTTTCTGATCCCACGGCAGATGGCCCGGTGATACAGCTGGCCGGTCAGCGCAGCCTGGCGGCGGGCACGAATGTTGCCGCCGTGCTGGCCTTGGCCAAGCGGTTGCGTAAGGACTTCGAGACGCCGATTGTCCTGTTCGGCTATGTGAACCCGTTCTTCAGTTACGGCTATGCCCGACTGGCGAAGGAGGCCGCCGCGGCCGGGGTGGACGCCTTTCTGGTGGTTGACCTGCCGTTCGAGGAAAGCGGGGAATTCCGGCAGCACCTGGACCCCCTGGGACTGGACTTCATCAGCCTGGTGGCGCCCACTACGCCCGACAATCGTCTGGGGGTTATCCTGAAGGCGGCGCGCGGGTTTGTGTACTACATCATGGTCAAGGGCGTTACCGGCGCACGGGTCGACATCCCCGCCGATGTGGCGGGTCATTTGGATCGCCTGAAGAAGCACACGGTGCTTCCCGTGGCCGCCGGCTTCGGCGTCAGCAACGGTTCCCAGGCCAAGGACGCCGCTCGCCATGCCGACGGCGTGGTGGTCGGGAGTGCGCTGGTCCGGGCCGCCACCGAAGGCCGGTTGGCCGCCCTGGTGCGCGAAATACGCCAGTCTTTGGATGGTTAAAACGAGTGCACAACACGCCAAACATTGGCTAAGGTGTCACTCGTAAGGGGGATTTACCGCCCGCCGAGTACGGCTCGAGACACGGAGGCACAAAGAATACAATGTGGGGCGAATTGTGCGTCTGGCGGGTACACCAGCCGCAAAATTCGCCCCACACCTTCCCCTAGAGGAAAGACGAGTTGCGATGCTTGTCCGAAGGACACCAAAAGTCTCGGTATTCCCTCAAGGAGCGGTGTTGCGGCAATATCCTAATCGGGCCTGCCCGATTAGGATATTGCCGCAACATTTTCTTTCTCGTTCTGCACGGTTTTCTCTGTGCCTCTGTGCTCTCTAGCTTGGTACTCCAGGCGGGTGGTGAAAATCTTCTCTTGTTTTCGCCTCTTGTGGGTTGCCCCCCTTATAACTGTCCCGTTACACATTGGCTGTTATTGATGTTGAATCGTTGGTTTTTTGGTGCTTAATTTCCGTCCTGGCCCCTGTGTGGGCCGGGTAGGGAATTCAGGATATCAACAGATATGCGAGGATATTTTCCAGCCAAGCGTCATTCGCTCCTGCTTCTGGCGGGACTTCTGGTCGGCACGATCGCGGTGTTGGCAGCGGCCAATCTCTGGGTGCTGCGCAAATTGCACAGCCGTAGCCTGCACGATTCGGCGACGCAATCGGTTCTTGATCTCGGCTCGGAGCTGGCGCGGAACCTGGCCAACCAGCCGGTGATCCAGTCATCCCGTGGGGAGACGCGGCGATGGGCGGATTTTTCACGCCTGATCCGGTCGCTCAAGCGGGTGGAGCCTTCGCTACAGTATGTCAGCGTCAATGAAGGGCAGGAGACGCTGTTCCATGAGGATCTCTCTTCCTTTACAACCAATCCGGCGGGGGTGGGGGATTCCGGGGACGTGCGGATCGGGCGCAAGATGCTGGCCTTGGAAGACGGGGTTGTTCCGGTCCTGACCTTCTCCGCGACCATTCCGGACGATGCAGGCCTGGGGCGAACGGTCCAGGTGGCGATGCGGAAAGAAGCCGTCCAGCAGCGTGAGGAGCAGGCGTCCCGCATGCTGGGGCTGATGTTCCAGTTGTCCCTGGTCACGCTGGCCGTCGCGTTGGGGTTGGCGGCCGTGTTCGGGATCTGGATGTTCCGGCATGAAATGGAGCGGCAGAGGCGTCGGCGCGATGAGGAACACCTGGCCTTTTCCGGCTTGCTGGCCGACGGGATCATTCATGATGTCCGCAATCCCATGAGTTCCCTGAGGCTGGACATCCAGATGCTCCAGAAAGAGGCGGAGAAGGGGGCAGGGTGCCGGCCGGACCGTATTGCCGAGCTGGCCGAACGGTCGCGGAATACCATGGACCGGGTGGACCTGGTGATGAAGGAGTTCCTTTATGTCTCCAAGCCCGAATCGAGGGAGCCGGAGCATTTTGATGTGAACGACTGTGTCCGGGATTGTGTTGACCTACTGGGGCCGCGGTTCGAGGCCGCCCGCCTGCGGCTGGAGCTCAAGTTGACGGCCGAGCCCCTGGGAATGCTGGGCCAGAGCGTCGGGCTCAAGCGGGCGATCATCAACATCCTGACGAATGCGAAGCAAGCCACGCCGGAGGGGAAGACGGTGACGGTCACCACCAGGCGCGAGGAGGCTACGGCGCTGGTCGAGGTGGAAGATGAGGGGCCCGGACTGCCAAAGGCCGACGCCAAGCGTCTTTTCGAGATGTTTGTAAGCGGCCGTCCTGACGGCATCGGGCTGGGGCTCTATCTGGCCAAGGCCGCGGTTGAAAATTGCGGGGGGACCATCTCCGGGAAAAACCGTCCCGAGGGAGGCGCCTGCTTTACCCTCCGCCTGCCGCTCGTTTCGCGCTAGCGGAGGGACCGGGGGCTATTGTAACCGTTGCTTGTCGGCGACCAGGCGCTTCTTGAGCTTCTGGTAGTCGACGTCCTGGACGGCAGCATTGTCATCGAGCGCGATGCAGGCCGCTGTGCCAGCGCTTTGCCCGAGAATCATGAACACAGGTTCCATACGGATGGATCCGTACGCGATGTGGGAGCTGGAGGCGCATACCGGCACGAGCAGATTTTCGCATTCCTTCTTTTTCGGGACGATGGAGCCGTAGGAGATCCTGTAGGGTTTTTCCGGGTGTACGCCGATATCGCCTTCATTCTGGACGAACCCATCGGGCGTGATGTACCGCTGCACGTTGTGCGAGTCCATGGTGTAGGAGCCCATGCCGATGGAGCAGGGGGGCTCGCGTTTGCCCAGTACGTCGTGCTCCGTGGTCACGTACTCGCCGATCATGCGGCGCGCCTCCCTGATGTAGAGCTGGTGCGGCCAGTGGCCGTTGTCGACAAACTCGTCCTTCGGCAGTCCCCACTTGTTCAGTGCCTTCTGCAGCTTGCCCGGGACGCGCGGGTCGGTGCAGATGAAGTAGAGCAGGCCCTTCTGGTACCGTTCATGTTCCTGGATGATCTCGCGCCTGCGTGCATAGCTCGCCTCCGGGTAATCCCAGTTCATGCCGATATTGTCGAAGCTGAACGGGCCGGAGTTGTTGGTGTCGGTCTTCCTGTTGGGGATGCGGTCGAACTTGCCCAGGATGTACAGGGGATCGAATCCGGCATCGAAGGTGCGGAGCAGGAGTTCGTATCGCGACGGGTCGTAGCCCTCCGGCTTCGGGAACGGCACCCGGTTCTCCGGGTGATCGGTAAGGCACATGCGGAAGCAATACGCCTGGATTCTGGTGTCGCCTTCGCCCTTTTTCCCCGGCGGTGCGGCCGAGATCCCGGGCAGGATGCCGCTGTCCGGGGCTCCCGGCTTGACATAGGGGGAGACCTTGCGGTTGCCGAAGTGGTGGTTGTGGTGGAGTGTGCCGATCTGGATTCCGTTCCATGTCTCGCTGTAGATGGCGTTCGCTTCCCGGCCCACGTGGTAGCTGACTCTTGCCGCCGCCATCAGGTCGCCTTCGTAGGTCGCGTCGATGAAGACCTTGCCCCTGAATCTCTCGCCGGTGAGCATGGTGATCGAGCGAATGTGCTGGCTGTCGAGCTCCACGCCCTTGCTTCGGTCGAGCCACTTGTCCCTGTAAACGGGAATCCCGTATTCCTGCACCATGTCCTCGAACACCTGCTCGGCGATATGGGGTTCAAAGATCCACATGGTGCGGTCCTTCCCGTCGATCGCGGCAGTGCCCTGGCCCTGGTTCCCATATGCGGACCGCTTCTCCCATTTCCAGGTCCCGGCCTTGTCGTAGTACAGGTAGATCCGCTGGTAGAATTCACGGGCGATCCCGCCGATGACCGACTTGTTTCCGGTATCCGTCCAGCCCAGCCCGCCGGATGAGAGTCCGCCCAGGTGCTTGTCGGGTGAGACGATCAGTGCCGATTTTCCCATCCGCTTGACTTGGATGGCGCAGGTGATGGCGGCAGGGGTTCCGCCGTAGATGACCACATCGGCGTCATGTCGTCCCTGCAATTCCTGTCCGGTCAGGGGGGCCGCTAGAACTGCGAGCCCAGTTACCAACCATGCAATTCGTGTGTTCATGTCATGTTCTCCGACGCAAGCAGGCCGGGTCATGTCCCGACGTGATACCGAACATTTAATCGTAAGAAGTGTAGGGATTGACTTCCGAGGGGGAGTGCCAATCCAGACCTCTTTCCTTGAGTTTATCCTTCTTTAGTTGCCAGAAAAGATGGCAAGAGCCGAATTTTCCTGACGAGCCTTTCTTCTTCATTATATCGCTTACGTCCTTTTCAACTTCCGCGATCAGATCCTTGTACTTCGGGTCGAAGTCCTTTGAATCGTATTTGCTATCGGTAATGAAGGCAACCGAGCCATTGGCCTTGAACTGGATGCCGTATTGCCAGCAGAGGTCACCGTCCAAAAGGATATAGCAAGCCCATTTGCGAACCTCATCGGTCTTCGGGATATCGGCGACTTCATTTGTCACGCTTATACCGTTGACCGACGAAATGGAAGTGGTGCGGCTAACCTCTTTCCCGGCTTTATTTGTCATCACCCCTGTCTCCTCCAGCTTCAATGCCGAGATGGGAATCCAGGGCTGGGAGTCAACAATTGCCCGCATCCCCGGATCGTCGCAAGCGGGGGAGGGGTGGCTATTGATAAGCGAGGACATGAGGAGTTTCCGCGTGTGTCCCGCGCTCCTGGCTTTGACATATGAGTCAACGGCTTCATGCACCGGCTCGTAGACGAATGGGGGAGCCCCGTTCTGCTCCAACGTAAGCGAGTTGTACAGGCTGCTGTATACGAAACGTATTTTGGCCATTTCCCGCGACGGCAGTTTCAGCTTGATGCCTATCTTCGGCAGGAATTCCTTGTCGACGAGCTCCTGGCGGATCATGTCGGGAGTGTTGTCATTGAATTTGGCGTGATTGAAAGAAGAGTCAATGTAGATACTCGATGAGCAAAACCATCGTTCATTTGAATCCCTCGCCGCGCGCGAGCGGGTGAAGGATTTGGAACCTTTTGACCAGCTTGCCGCAATGGTCTTTTGCGGGAGAGTGTTCCCGTTGCCCAGCTGGAGGCGGTGGTAGCGGTTGCCGGGGATATGGTAACAGCTGTCCTGGGGAGGGCGGTTGGTGTCTCCCGCCGAGTTGATTTCAAATGCCGGTACGGCGGATTGAGCCCTGAAGCACAGCCGAATGTCTTCCCCGACGCGTTTCCCGATCTCCTTCAGGGGGATAACATAGCTGTCAACCCGGGCCCTGCTCCCATTCGCCAAGGCCATATAACAGATGCTGCCTGTGCCGGATGAGTCATCCTTGATGTCGGTCGAGGAGTGTCGGCTCAGCTGGATACAGTAGAACAGGCCGTGCAGTGAGGGCCAGGGGTCGAGGCTGTAGTCCCGATCCTGATTGGGTGTGACTTTCTGGTTGGCGTCGACATCCAGCGACAAGGTCGATGAATCGCCGTATTGCTGACCCTTTTCAGTCTTTCCCAGCGCCATGGAGTCGTCATTCCAGAGGATTGCCTGGATATAGAGGAGGTCGGCGTTGTTCCAGGCGGACAAGCGCAGCGCCTTGGTGTCGCAGAGAATGCGGGCCTCCGGCTGCGGGAAATGAAAGCAGCCTTGTTCACGGATGTCGCTTTCAGTGGGGAGTCGAGCCGCCATGCCGGGATAAGAGACCCAGAGGCAGCAGGTTCCCAGGAATCCCAGTATGATTTTCGATGTCAGCCTCATAGTCTAATGGCGAGATTTTTACCACGGATTCCCGTTTGCCGGAATCCATTTCTTTATCATTGGCGTTCCGTAGCGAAAAAGTGTTTTCTGTTCCTTGCCTGATGAGGACTGGCTTGACGGGAAGGCCCCGGGTGAGGATCATACCGGTCTTCTTGGGGTTGAATACATTATGGCGATCAACGGAAAAAGCAAGGTGCTGGTGATTGAGGATGATCCGGACGGGCTGCGCTCGGTCACGGAGGCCATCACGGATGCCGGCTATGTGGTGATCACGGCCACGACCGGCAGGGGTGGACTTGACGGGCTCCTGCGCGAATCTCCCGACGTCGTGCTGTCCGATCTGTTCCTGCCTGACATCGACGGGTTGAAGGTCATGGAGGAGGCTTGGCGCCTGAAGCCCGGAGTTCCCGTGCTGATCATGACGGCCTACGGGTCGGTGGCCTCCGCCGTGAAGGCCCTGAAGCAGGGGGCCTATGATTACCTGGTCAAGCCGCTGGATCTGGATGATCTCCAGATCAAGCTGGGACGCGCCGTTGAGACCAGTCGCCTCAGGGGGCAGGTTGTTCAGCTCCGGAATGAAGTGCAAGGACGCTATTCCTCCCAGCGCATGATTGCGGGTTCGCCCGTCATGCAGGAGGTGTTGCGCCAGCTTGCCGCCGTGGCCGGCACCAACGCGACGGTGCTGGTGCTTGGCGAAAGCGGGACGGGCAAGGAGCTGGTCGCGCGGGCCCTGCACGTGGATGGCAAGAGGGCGGCGGGCCCCTTTGTGGCGGTCAACTGCGGTGCCTTCACGGAAACCCTCCTGGAATCGGAGCTGTTCGGGCACGAAAAGGGATCCTTTACCGGCGCGGCGTCACGGCATGAAGGGGCGTTCGAGCGGGCCCATGGCGGAACCTTGTTCCTGGACGAGGTCGGAATCGCGCCCAAATCGGTCCAGGCCCGGCTGTTGCGCGCGATCGAGGAACGCGAGGTGCTGCGCGTCGGCGGAACCACGCCCCTGAAGGTGGATGTGCGGATTGTCGCCGCCTCCAACCGGGACCTGGACGAGCTGGTTGAGTCGGGCGAATTCCGGCATGACCTCCTGTACCGCCTCCAGGTGATTACCCTGCGGCTCCCCCCGCTGCGGGAACGCCGCGAGGATATCCGCGCGATGACCGACCGGTTTATTTCCATGGCCTGCGCCGAGCATGGCCGGCATATCGAGGGTGTGGATCCGGCCGCGTATGCCAGGCTGGAGGCCTACGGATGGCCCGGGAATGTCCGCGAACTCCGGAACGTGATCGAGGCCTCGGTGATTATGGCGGGCGGGCCGGTGTTGCAGGCGGATGACATCAGGATCGGCCGTGCGGATGCTGGCGCGACCCGGTCGCCGCCCAACGTGCCGGCCGGGATGACCCTGGCGGCGCTCGAGAAGGAGGCCCTGCTTCAGTCGTTGAGGAGGAATAACGGGAACCGGCAAATGACGGCAGACGAGCTGGGTGTGTCCACCCGGACGATCCAGCGTAAAATCCAGGAGTACGATCTGCCGTTCTAATGACCCGATTCATCATACGCCGGCTGCTTGCCATGATCCCCATCATCCTCGGGGTGCTCCTGATTACATTCCTGCTATTCAATGTCGTGGGCGGGAGTCCCGCCGCCATGGCGCTCGGGAAGAACGCCTCGCCCCAGTCGCTGGAGGAATTCGACGAGCAGCGCGGATTCAACAAGCCGGTCTTCTGCGGGTGGTGGACCTCGACGCGGGCCTGCCCCGAGTCGGCGATGAAAACCTCCCTCCCGCTCGTCGCCGGGACCAACACTCCCGTGACGATGCTTTTTCCCCTGCGACCCGATACGGTTTACCGGATGCGGATCGGGCTGGCCGGGGCGGCTGGAAAAGTCTCGTGGCTGGCCTCCGGCGGTGTGACCGCGTTGTCGCCGGCTGAAGTCGTGGACGGGAGTGAATTCACCTTCCGCACCGGCCCCCTGCCGGTGGCGGTGCCTGTCCAGCTGCGGGTTGAGGAGGGGACGAGGACGGTCACCTCCATCCGGCTCGAGCGCCGGATGACGCATTGGTGGGATTCCCAGTGGACGCATTTTTTCAAGGCGCTTGCCCGGCTTGACCTGGGAACCTCGC
>JAABPW010000343.1 GCA_011391785.1 Verrucomicrobiota bacterium | reverse complement strand
CGGTTCGTGGCAATGGGATTGGCATGGGAGTACACCACCACCGGGACATTGGGAATCCCGACCTCCCCCTCATCGCGAACACCATTGGAATTAAGGTCCAGCCAGACCAGATCGCCGATACTGCCCGGTGCCTTGAATCCGAAATCGGCGCCCATGAAGAAGGTACCGGACCCGATGTTCACCCCCACCGCACCGTCCCAGGCATTGGAGTTGGTCGCCTCCGACACGGGCAGGCCGTCGGCATCCGGATCTGCCGTAAGGGTCATGCCCGACAAGACGCCATTGGTGCCGACGACAACCACATAGCGTCCGGTGCTCAACCCCGAAAAGACATACAACCCGTTGGTGTTGGTCACACGGTTTGTCAGATAGACATCACCGGCACCATAGAGCCCGTTACCATCGGTATCGCCGTAGAGATTGACGATGGCCCCCGAAACGCCGGACTCGTTGCCATCCTGGATGCCATTTCCGTTCAGGTCCCAGAATATCGTATCGCCGATAGCCCCATAAGGCTTGAACCCGAAATCAGCGGCGAGATACGTGGCGGCATTGGAGAGGGTCACGGATACGGTCACCGGAGTCGACGGGGCATAGCGCACGCCCAGAGCGTCCAGCGGCAAGTTGGTGCTGGCCAGGTCAACCGCAACCCGATACCGGGAATCCGGCAGATCAGCAAAAAGGTAACGCCCCTGCGAATCGGTGTTGGTAGTGGCCAGCAAGACATAGGCTCCATCCCCGTTGGCATCCACGTAGAGCGACACCGGCGCGGAAGCGATTCCTGTTTCCTGTCCTCCCGCCTGGAGCCCGTCGCCATTGATATCGCGCCAGACCGTATCGCCGATCACGCCGCTCCCGTAGGCCTGGTATCCGAAGTCCTGCAAGAGATTGGTGGCCGCCAGGGCCACCGCACTGATGCCGTCGCGGGCACCAGACGGGTCGCCGGTGCAGGTGTATCGCGGCGGAAAGTTCGGGCTGGCGGCATTCACCACCACCACATAATTCCCTGCAGAAAGGGCACTGAACTGATAAAGGCCGTTGCTCGTGGTCGTGGTGGTCCCTACCAGAGCATCGACTCCGGCATCAACGACCCCGTTGCTGTTGGCATCGTGGTAGAGCGACACCGGAACGCTCGCAATCCCCTCGTCATTGGTGTTCTGGGCCCCGTTGCCGTTCCAGTCGTAGTACAGGGTGTCTCCCAGGATGAAGGGCCCGCCCTTGTAATAGCTGAAATCCGCATGAGCCGTTCCCCCGCCCGTCACACTGAGCGACACCTTGTTGGTCAGACCGGCCGCCGTGGCTGAATCCGAATCATAGGTCTGGATCCAGGCCGAATTGGTGAGGGTCCCGGCATTGGTCGAGGTCATGACGACATAGTCGCCGGCATAATTCCCGGTAAACGAGAAGTACCCGTTGCTGCCGGTGTTGGTGGTGGCAATCGGCGTCACCAGGTTCGTGCTGCTGTAAAGGCCGACAGTCACACCCGCGATCCAGGGCTCACCGCTGTCCGGGACTGAGGCGCCATTCCGGTTCATGTCGTTCCAGACCGTTCCATCGATGGTGGCGCCCATAAAATAGCCGAAATCGGCTGTGAGATGTTTGTCGAATCCGTTAATGGAACTGGGATCGAGATCGGTCACCACCGTCTGGCTGTTGCGGTTCCCGTCCTCGTCGAAGGTGTTGGTAAAGGAGGGCGTCGGCAGGGTGGCCGTCATAACCGTGACCGTATAACTGGCGGACGACAGCAACCCCTTGAAGAGATAGTAGCCGGTGCTGTCGGTGGTATTCGTCACCGGCACCCCGACGCCGGACCCGGCATCGATCCCGGTGGGCGGCGCGAGCACGACGCGAACATTCGGAATGCCGGGCTCTCCCACATTCTGGACTCCGTTGGAATTCACATCGCGCCAGACAAAATCACCGATGGATCCGGCGGGCTGGAGAAGGGCGGCAACCGGATTCGTGGACGCTCCCGCCGGGCGCCCCGAGGTAAAGGTGGCCTGGTTCACGATCGCCACGTTCGTCACCACCAAAGCCGTGTTGGAGCTGATGTTTTGTGGCTCGAGCGCCTCGAAGTTCACGGTGATATCCCTTCCCCCGCCCGGATAGATCGGCCCGAGATTGGCCCAGGTCAGGGTGCCCTTCTGGTTCGGATAGATCCCGTTGGTGCCCACGGAGGTGGGCGTCACCGAAGCGGAGACAAACCGGAGGAAGCTGGCGTCAAAGACATCGGTCAGGGGAACGGGATCCAACGTGGTCGTGGCGCTGGCCTGGCCTTCGATCTGGTCCGTCGTCATCCGGAGTCCAACGGCATCGAGGTACATGACCGTTCCGCCCGATCCGCCCTTTTTGGCGGTAAGATTCATCGTGGCGTTCGTGTCCGCCAGGAATTCCCACCGGTTGGTTGCGTAGGAGATATCCACCAGGAACGTGCTGCTCGTCATGTTGGTGGTGTAGATGTTGGTGGACACCACCGTTACACCGCCCGGGGTCAGCAGCGCCACCGTCAGGTAGTCGGCCTTGCCCGAGGGAGTGACCAGCATCGGAAGCACAACCTTGACCGCGACATTGCTTCCGCCCTCGTACCCGCTCGAGAAATTCTTGAGAACGGCCGTGTCGGTTCCCGCGGCACTGAAGGTGTTGGTCGCATACCGTGAATTGGGCTCCGCGTTCTGAACCAGGTTCCCTGGACTTTCCCAGCCTGTTCCGGCACTTGTCAGCGTCCGGGCCCAGGTGGTGTAGGTGTGGCTCTGTCCGGCCCCCGTCCCGTTACCGGGCAGGGTATTGGTCACAGTCAGGCGATAGGAAACAGTTCGACCCTCGACCAATGGCGAGGCGGTGATCAGGGTCTTGGTCAGTGACAGCGCCGGGGCGAAGCCGAAGTCGGCGGTCAACACCACCACCGCCGGCGTGCTGGTGCGGCCGGCATCCAGATTTACCCCGAACTCGACCGGCGTGGTCGGAGTATAGCCGATGGGAATATCGGCATCGGTCGCGTCAACGCGCACCACGAAGTTTCCATCCGCCAATCCGGTGAACAGGTAGGCGCCCGTGACATCGGTATTGGTGGAAGCCAGATAAACATCCGCCGCATCATAGACCCGGTTGCTGTTGGCATCCCAATACAGGTTCACCAGGACGCTTGCCAGCCCCGGTTCCGCGCCATCCTGGATCCTGTTGCCCGGCGAGCCCAAACCCACCCCGGTATCGGCAAACACACGGTCACCCACCTGGTTTGTCCCGTTAATGCGGGTTTCCGTCCTGCTCGTCAGGAAGGGGGTTGACCTCCCGAAACTGATGGCGCCGGTGTTGACCATAACGGGATTGGGATCGATATAGGGCGAGGCGACCTGCACGGCGAAACTGACCCGCCCCCAGGCCCCGGTGCCAAGGACATCGCTCAACCACCACTGGATGTCGGTCACAGCCGTCGCCACAGCCGGCTCCGAAGTGAGCCACGAGGTTCCGTTGTTGGTTGAGAACAGGGCGGTATAGCCGGCTACGCCCGCAGGGAGAACGTTCGAATTGGTAGCGCTACCGGCCACGTAACGGGCCCCCGGAGGCAGGTGATCTCCGACCACCAGCGGCATCCCCTGCAGGGGATTGCCCAGCACCTGGCTCCCGGTATTGGTGTAGGCGATCGAATAGGTGATGTTCTCGCCGGGCTGGGCGGCGGCAAGGCTGGCCGACTTCACCATCTCCATGGCGGATGTCGTGGTGCCCAACGGGGGAATCCCTGCGGCCCCGAAATCCCCGTTGAACTTCTCGTTGTCCGATCCGGAGGCCGCCTCCTGATACGGCGTGAGGTTCAGGCTGCAATTGGGCTGGAGCGGCAGGAAGTCATACCGTACATAACCAACCACCCCGTTGTTTGCAGGAAGATCCTTGAAATACAGCTTGTCTTCCTCGGTGATCACCATATCTTCGCCCGTCTTGAGCTTGACGACCAGAAGCGTATAGGTTTTCACCAGCCGCAGGCAACTGGAGTCGAACTGGGAGGGATCGCCAACGGGCTGAAGCCAGGCATCATTGTCCTGCATCAGGTCCCCGTCCGCATCAAAACCCTTGTCGACCACCCCGAGGTCATACCAAATTCCTTCCATGGTAACCTCGGTGCCCGGGGAACCGTCCAAACTCGTTGTATCCCAGGTCGGCGCATACTGTGCCAACAGATTCTGGAATTCCATCGGCACCTTGTTGGCCCCGTTCGGAAAAATCTTATTGGCCATGGCGGACAATTCCCGCCGCAGGGTGGCGGTTCGCCGGTCGGAGGCAACCACCGGTGTTCCAGCCCGGCTTGCCGAAACCCAGACATCGTAGTTCAACCAGAGGTCATCGGTCGTATCCGACATGGCGCCGAAAACCGCCTTGCCATTCTGGTCTTTCAATGGATAACTGGTGAGCCAGTACACCGTCACCGAGGCACCCGGCTGGATCGTTCCAAGATACCGCGTCGCATCCCCCGTCCCCGCACTACCGCCTTCATGGGCCAGGGACATAACGCCCGTCAGGGACGCGGGATTCGTCCGGGCCGGATAATAACCGGGCGTGCTGGCAATCCCGCCATTGTAGTTGCCAATGTAGGCAAACACATCCGTCAGGGCATTGGTTCCGTCATTGTGAAACTTGGCGGCAATATAGGCAGCTCGCGGCCCGTAAGTGGCCGGGGTTTCCACATTGGAATCCACAACGAAATTCGGCGCGGCAATCACTTCCACGCGGAGCCCGTTGGACGGATTTGCCGCCCTAACGACTCCACCAAGGCAACACAAGACCGCCATGAAAGCGATGCCGCCCCGATATGGCTTGAAAATGGACAAAAGCCTCACAAACGACTCCTCCGCAAAGAGATGACCTATAGTATCCATTTTTTGTCCAGAATCAGCAACTTATTAGTGAGGCAATTGTTATCTTTCTTTTACACATATTTCCGAATTCAGCGGCTTGACATCACTACACTTGTGACGCATGATTCGATTGGAGATCGTGAGTTTTGCCAAATTTAAGGTGCTCTATGTTGAATAAACACATCCTGCTGGCGGAGGACAATCCCAATGATGTGGAATTGACCCTATCGGCCTTCAAGCAGAACGGCATGAACCATCAGATCGAGGTCGTCAGGGATGGCGCCGAGGCGCTGGATTACCTCTATTGCCGGTCCAAGTATGACGGACGCTCCACCGGTTGCCCGGCGGTCATCCTGCTTGACCTGAAAATGCCGAAAGTGGGCGGCTTGGATGTGTTGCGCCTCATTCGCGCTGATCCCGAACTGAAATTTATTCCCGTGGTGATCCTCACGTCCTCTCGGGAGGAAGGTGACCTCATTCAAGGCTACAAACTTGGCGCCAACGCCTATGTGGTGAAACCTGTTAATTACGAGGCATTTACAAAAGCCGCACATGATCTTGGAATATTCTGGGCACTCTTGAACGAGCCCCCGCCACGAATAATAGCGCCTGAAAAACAATCATCTTAATTTTTTCCATTTTTAAAATCGGGTAACCCCATGTCGCAAGAATCATCCTCATCAACGCGGAACCGGCTCCGGATACTGCACCTTGAGGACGACAGTACAGACGCCCTTCTCGTATCGGAAGTCCTTAAGCAGGAAGGAGTTGAATGCGACATTACTGTCGCATCAAACCATCTGGAGTTCGAGAAATGCCTTGAAAAAGGTGGCATAGATCTAGTCATATCAGACTATAAACTGCCTACGATCATGGGGGATGAGGCGTTGACCCTGGTCCGGAACAAATGGCCGGATATGCCGTTCATCTTCGTATCCGGATCCATCGGGGAGGAGCGCGCCACCGAAGTCGTCAAGCTGGGCGCCACCGATTATGTCATGAAGGAACGCCTGCGCCGGCTGGGTGTCGCCATCCACCGGGCTATCGAGGAGGCTGGGGAACGAACCCAGCGCCGGGTGGCTGAAGAACAACTCCAAAAGGAACAGGAATTTCTCAACGACATTTTCAATAGCGTCCAGGATGGCATCGTGGTTTTGAACGAAAAACTGGAAGTCGTCCGGACCAACCCGACCGTTGAGCGCCTCTTCCCCCAACTGCTCCCGTTTGCCGGGAAACCATGGGGAGTCTTTTTTGAAAATTGCACCGACCCGAATGCGGACTGCGCCGCCCGCACCACCCTCCTCACCGGTAAGGCGGGGCAGTCCTACCAGAAAAGCAAAACAAGCCGGGGTGTCCTTGATTTCAACATTTTCACCTTTCCGCTCATCGAGCGGCGAACAGGAAACCGGACGGGTGTCATCCTCTCCCTGCGCGATGTAACCCGGGAGCTGACCCTCCACCGCCAATTGATCCAATCCCAGAAAATGGAATGCATCGGGCAATTGGCTGGCAGCGTGGCCCACGATTTCAACAACATCCTTCAATCCATCATCCTCACATCCGAACTGCTGTCGAACTCCATCCATGAACAGGATCCGCGGCACGGGGAAGTGGATGAAATCCGCCGGACAGCGCAACGGGCGGTTTCCCTGACCCGCCAGCTCATGGCCTTCAGCCGCCAGGATTCCCTGATCCCCATCGCCACCGACCTGAACAGCCTGGCTCAAAACATGGGCAAGATGCTGAACCGCCTGATGACCGGCGGCATTATCATCGAGTTCAACCTGACCCCCAACCTGCCCAAGGTCAAGTGCGACGGCGGACGCATCGAGCAGGCAATCCTCAATCTTGTCATCAATTCCCGGGATGCCATGCCCCAGGGTGGCCAGATCCTGATCTCTTCGTTATACCGCACCGTAACACAGGAAGCGGCGGATGCCGGCGGGCTCGAATGGCATCCCGGCCAGTATGTGTGCCTCGCGATCAGCGACACCGGGACTGGAATCACCCCCGAAGCCATGCCGCACCTGTTTGAGCCCTTTTACACCACCAAGGCCGCAGGCAAGGGTACCGGGCTCGGCCTGCCCACGGTTTATGGCGTCATCAAGCAGCACGGGGGCTGGATTGACGTCACCAGCAAAATCGGCGAAGGCACCACGTTCACCCTCTTCCTCCCCGCCCTTGCCACGGAAGACGATTAAGACAGGATTTCAGCCACAATGGCGGATGCCGCTTTCGGTGCCCCGAGTTTCCGGGCATTTCTTCCCATCAGAGCCAAACGGGATGCATCCTTCAGCAGGGTTCGGACCTTGAAATAGGTATCCTCAACCTCGAATAATCTTGCCGCCGCCCCGGACTCCAGTACCACCTCGCAATTCCGCTGCTCCTGGCCCGGAATAGGATTGATGATCAGTAGCGGCTTCCCCTTCGCCAGCACCTCCGAGGTCGTCAGCCCCCCGGGCTTGCTGATGATCAGGTCACAGGCATCCATCATCACATGAATGTTGTTCACAAACCCATACACCGTCACCGGCGTCCGGATGGTGGCGGCAAGATCCTCGGCCTCTTTCTTCAACTTGGCATTGGCCCCAGCCACCACCACGAGACGGCAGACCGGCTCCTCCTGCCCGAATGAACGGATCAGGTCCAACGTGGGCCCAACCCCGAACCCCCCGCTCAATAACAGGACAACCGGCAGGTCAGCGGGAAGCCCCAGGGCTTTCAACGCCTCGTCTTTTTTCTGCCCCTGTTCAAACACCGGATCAATGGGAATACCGGTAACCCTCACGCGGTCTGCTGGCTGGCCCCGGCGGACCAAGTGGCGTTTAGCCTCTTCCATGGCAACAAAATAGGCGTCCACATGGTCCAGGATCCACAGGGCATGCACCGCGAAATCGGTCACCGCGCAATAAATCCTGGCCCGGCTGGGAAGATGCCTGGACCCGGCGGTCAGCAACTGCAGCGGCATGAAATGCGTGCAGACGACGATGTCAGGATCGAAATCCCGGTAGAACTTCCTGAACGTCAGGGTATTGACCTTGTTGAACAGCGCCCGCACGTCCTTGCGCCAGGGCACACCGGCCTTCCGATCCGACTCGGAATAAAGATACCCCCACAATTCAGGCACCTTTCTCACGAGGTCAAGGTACCCTTCCGCATAGGTCTTCCGGAAAATTTTCGCCGTGAAGTCCAGAATGTCGCAAACCTTCACCTCCGCCTCCGGCCGTGCCTTCCTGAACGCCTTCTCCAGCGCTTCCGCCGCCCGCCGATGTCCGGCCCCTGCCGAGGCATGTAATAACAATACCTTCATAAGTGTCTCCTATAGGCTCCCTGCCGGCTTGTCCGGCAGGTGCCGACTATATGTTTCGTCTTGGCTCCCTGCCGGCTTGTCCGGCAGGTGCCGAAAATTCCTAGGGCTAACCGCGCCTCACAGCCCGATAAGACCAAGCCAACAACCCGAATCCAAGCGCCAGTGAAATCACATAGTCGACCGGCACCCCCATCATCCAGTGCTTGTGCCAGGGAATATTCGCGGGAGAAAACAACCCCAGGCCGAAGGCCGGATTAAGCACAAACCACAGGAAATCCTCGACAATCCAGAACACCATGATGCATCCGATGATCCGGGCCTCCAGCCGCCATGACCAGGCTCCCGAAACAAACAAGGGCAGGTGGAACACCAGCGCCATGAAGGAGAACACCCAGACATGATATCCCGTGATGGTCTTCCCGCCCCAGAAACTGTTCAGCCAGGAACCATCCAGCCGCCACGTCGGGAGGTTGGCGGCCCACCCGGAAGATCCTTCGATCTGGATTTCAACCTGGGCAAACATCAGTCCCAGCAAACACACCCATAGGAGCAACGCAGACGCCTGGAATCCCGCCCGATCCATCCACCGACCCGTCACAGGGGCCGCTCCGCTCATGACTTTGTCTCCTCCTTCAACGTTTTCCGGAGACTCGGCACATCAATTTTCTCAAGGTATCCCAGGAGATTCTTCCACATCGAATGAAATCCGAATCCACCCTTGGTCATCTCCGTCATGGCATCCTGCCGGGACCACCCTTCCACCGTCATCCGATAAATGGCGCACATCATGCCAGTCCGGTCCGCCCCATGCTGGCAATGAACAAACACGGGGCCCTGATTGGTGCTGGTCACGATCTTGAGAAAGCGGACAACATCCTCCTCTTCCGGATGCCAGGTGTTGAACTTGATCTCCTCGTACTTCAGGCCATTGGCCTCAACCCATTCGCGATCGGAATGGAAGGCCCTCAGGCTTATCACGGTCTTGACGCCAAGGGATTTCAGGCGCGCGTAGCCGGCCTGGTCAAGGGGCTGTGCCCCGCGGTAGAGGGTTCCCGAGACCTTGTGCAGGTTCGGCAGTCCTTCAAGCACTACCGGCTCCGCCCAGCCCTTGCGGTCCACCACCCCGTCCCGGCTTTCCTGGGTCACCACATGCCATTTCGGGCGGCGCCAGCTTTTGCGGAACTCGTCCAGCGTCCCTTCAATGGCCTTGCGCTCCTTTTCCTGCCCGTCCAGAAACAGAACCAGGTCGTATTGCTGGTCGGCCGTGCCAAAGGTGGAATCGAACTGGCGTACCAGCTCGTTCGCCGGCGTGGCCAGCCGTCCCAGGATAGTGAGCATCGGGAACTTGAGCCCGCGTGAGGCCGGACATTCCTGATATGACTTGTAGACCAACTCGGTGCAGACAATCGCGGAATCGGTCATAAAATCAAAATTAAAGTCATAGGGCCGCCCCACGTACTGGAACGCCCGGAACAGCGCCACCGCCCGCTCCTTTTTCGACAGACGAGGCCGCAGGGCGCACAGGCTGTCAGCCGCCATGGAATGCTCCAGGGCCGAGAACAGCACCCCTTCCCCGATGGCCTCGAGGATGCGGGGCTGGCAGCCCTCCTCCAGCGGCTTGACGGACAGGGCATAGGCTTCCGGGTATTTGGATTTCAGAAGCGCCTCGAAATCGCCATCCTCCCGGCCCTGCTCCTTGACCCAGGCCACCGTTTCAGGATCATTGAAAAAGGCTTTTCGTTTTTCCGGTGTATCCACAAAAATAACGGCATGCGGCCAGAATCCCGGCAGGCCGATGTTCGACATGTACCATTCGCGCCGTTCCAGCATCACATCCCCCGGCAACAGGCGTTTCGCGGCATCGGCAATCTGCTCCTGGGTGATCAGGCATTTGTTCTGACGCCATACCTTGGTGTCTCCCATCAGGATCGACACCCCCTTCTGAACCGGGAACCACGCCGTGGAGCCTCCTTTCTTCACCAGCTCCAGCGCGTTATCGAAGGTCATCAACTGATCCTTCCTCCTCCCGTGATTGAGGGCCTCAAGGTCGGCCTGCACGCCTGTCCCCGCCAGGTCCGGCTTACTCAGGGTCGTGCCCCAAACGGTCTTGAACGCCACATACTCCGCCCCACGCGCCAGATTGAGGAAAATAAACTTGAACTTGGTGTAGCTGTCCTTGTCCAGTCCCAGTTCCGGCACGGAATCGTTCAGGAGCACATCCATTCCGGGATCGTTCTCAACCCGCCGGATGAAATCCAGGGAAAACCGGTACTGGGCCAGGAACGCGGAATACGCGACCAGGAAGGATTCATCCCTTACCTTCCGGTCAATGATCAGGTAGGTCTTGCCGTTCGCGCGCCGGACGGAATCCATGGCCATGGAGTAGTCGAGGAACGTCTTCCAGGTGGTCCAGACTTCTTCCTTCTGCTCGCGGGTCAACATGCGGAGTTTAGACAGGCGGTTGGTCGGGAAAAGATCCGGGCGCGAATCCATGAAGCGGACCACCTGCTCCAAGCCACCCCGGTAGGTCTGCACGGCCCCGAGCTGTGCCCTGATGCCGTCGATCCGGGCGGCATCAGCATTATCAGCCCGCGCCGACAGTGCAACACAGAGGGTTAGCAACGCCGAAACCATCACAATTCTGGATCCCATCATGGCTCAATCTCCTGCAATAATTTTGTTTCAGGAAATGTGACATCAGCCACTCGATAAGGCAACCGAGAATTACCCCCCATCCCAATCTCCCGCTCCGGTGGGACAAGCCCACCGGGGGCGCAAGCCCCCCCCTAGCAAGCCCTCCTGCCGGCTTGCCCGGCAGCAACTTTACCTTGCCCCCTGCCAGCTTGCCCCGCAAGAGCTTTGCCTGCCCCCTGCCGGCTTGCCCGGCAGGAGCTTAAGATCTTCCGGTTATACGACGGATAACATCCAGCGCATACTCACTGAACGTCCCCACATAATACCCATCCTGCCACACCTGGCACCCGACCGCCCGCGCCATGCCATTCTGAAACGCCACGGCAATCTCGTCCGGCGACCGGCTCACATCCCCTCTTACCGCCACATGAACATGATCCGGCATCACCGCCAACGCGCCTATCCGGCATCCCATCTCACCCGCCACCCTGAACGCAGCATCCCGCAATGAACCCAGCACCGCTGGCTTCGTAAGCCTGAAGCGGTTCGCTACAACCAGCACCAGATGCAAGTTATACCAATATCTTCCACTTGCCGTCTCCGATGGCTCCGCCAGCGACACCTCCGGGCACACTACGGTAAATTGCGTCATAATCCCCTCAAACCGGTAATCCGCAAACCCCTCTTTGCGGACCTGCTTGCGAAGATAGCCATCCACATCCGGTGTTGTGTTTTCGCCCAGGCTACGGAACGACACCTTCCGGCTAAACACCACGGGCACCCCGGCCTGCCGCAAGGCATGCTGCAACCGGCCTTTGATGCGCTGACAGAAAAACACCGGACTGACATCAGGCGTGGCGCTGAATAGCAGCTGAATCTGGCCGGGCAAAGCATGGGATTCCAAAAGATGAAGCCCGTCAGGCTCCCATGCCGAAGCAACCGACTTCGCCACAGCGGTGATGGATGACGGGAGAGCAGCACCCTCCGTCGGCCAACCGGTCCAATCGTAACGCAGTGAATAGGCGCGGCCAACGTTTCGGGAGGTGTAACGCGACGGTCGCCCAACAAGAATTTTCCGCCCCGTTGGGATAAACCCACCGGGAGCGCCTCCGGTCTCCTTAGCGGACGTGCCTGGCTCCCCAGCGGGCTTGTCCCGCTGGAAGCGAAGATCTATACGATTACTATGCAGCATATATACTGCATTTATACTAGATAACCGCCCCCGCCGTCAACCCGCCGCCGCACCCGGAATTCATGTACCCAGCCTTGGGGATCAAAAAACCTCAGTCCCCGGACTCCTTTTCAGCCTCGGCCTTGGCTTTCTCAAGCTCTTTCATGGCCTCCGCCTGCATGGCTTTCATCATTGCAGCCGCCGCCTTGCCCGCTTCTTCCGCCGTCATATCCTTGCCCGGTTTCCCACCCCAGGCCTTCTCAAAACCGGCATAGTCCCTTTGAGCTTTCTTTGCCGTAGCATAGGATCCCGCCGCCAGAACGGCAGCAATGATCCCGAAAACCAGCCAGGCTTTTTTTGCAGGGAGTTTGTGTACCTCCACGCTGGCGGTCACCAGAAGGAATAGGATCCACACCAGTCCAGCCAGGCTGCCAACCAGCGGAATCACGCCCAGCACCGCCATGATCGGCGAAGTCGCAGAGGCATAGGCCCCGCAACGGTAGGCCGTCTCAAACGATTCATTGGAGCCCATCAGCTTCCAGATCACAAAGAGAATGGCCCCCCCGATAAAGCTGCCGACCACAATCCAGATTGGCGCCAGAATAATCATGCTCAGCGCCTCCATCACGCTCACCCTCACGCCCAGGTGCAGCAATCCCAGCACCGCCTGGATCACCCCGCTCACCACCCCCAGGACCAGCGCGAATATCAGGGGATCAACCAGGCCGCCTATCTTCGGCATGCCGCGGTAGAACTCCACGGGAGCCAGAATAACCTTCTTGGCCGTTTCGATGATTTCCTCAACCGGGGACTTCCGGGGCGATTCCATTCCTGTTGCATTTTCCATAACGTGCCTCCTTTGTTGAAGGTCATTTTGCCACCCACCAGCAGAGAACTCAATCCAGAAATCGGCACCCCCGGGACATCAGGAACGAGGAGAGTGAAGCCTGTATATCAGTCGTCCTGCCTTTATTCCTTCAAACTCTTCTTGGCGGACTTGATGAACCGGCCGAAGTCCCGGTCCTTCTTCCTTTTCCCGGCGTAGGAGAGGTTATGGTATTCAGCTTCGTTTTTGAGCTTAAGGTAGTTCTGATATCGGTCCTTGCTCACGGTTCCACTCTCCATGGCCAGGAGGACGGCACATCCAGGCTCCCCGGTATGTGTACAATTCGCGAAGCGGCACTCCCCGGAGTGCTCGCGTATCTCGGCAAAGGTGCCGTCTATCGCCTCGCCCCCTCCAAGAAGACCCAACTCACGCATCCCTGGCGTGTCGATCAACATGGACCCGTTATCAAGCAGGAGCAACTGGCGACGGGCGGTAGTGTGGACCCCTTCCCCGGTCCCGCTGACAGCCCTGGTGTCAAGCGCATCGCGCCCAATCAGCCGGTTGATAAGCGTGGTCTTTCCCACTCCCGAGGAACCAAGCAGGCAGTATGTTTTTCCTGGCACCAGGAGCGCTCGGAATTCCTGCAGGCCCAGGCCCGTTAAGTTGCTGAGGGCAAGGATCCTGGTGGAGGGATTTATCCGCTTCACCTGCATCATCACCTCGTCGAGTTGCCCGGGTGGAATCAGGTCCGCCTTGGTCAGGATGATCCACGGCTCAATCGCGCCCTCGTTTGCCATCACAAGGTACCGGTCGAGCCTGGCCAGGTTGAAATCGAATCCACAGGCCTGCACGATGAAGGCAACATCGATGTTCGACGCGATCATCTGGAAATCCACAGTCTTGCCGGGGGTTTTGCGGCACAGGAATGTCTTCCTCGGGACAACGCCATGGACCATGGCGGGACCACCCGACCCGTGGCACTGCACACACACCCAGTCGCCCACACAAGGCAGATGGATGGCAGCCTTCGCGGCGAAACGGAACTTGCCTGCAAGTTCCGCATAAATCTCGGCATCCTGGTTTCGAACGAGGAAGCCCCCCCTGTCCACGGCCGTGACGCGCGCCATGGTATAACCCGGTTGCAGGAGGTCAGCCGAGTGTTGTTCAAAAAAGTCGTCAAATCCTAGAGCGGTCAATTCCATCGATTAACGCACCAGTGAGATGTAATCAAAACAAAGGCCGTCTCCCTTGAGATGGGTCAAGGTCAACGTGTGCATCCTGCCCGCAGTTTTGGGCAGCATAAACGTATCCTGCCTCCACTTGTAGGGCATTTCCCCTTTACGCTCGGAACTGTTTCCGACAAACACGCCGTCCAGTTCAACGCGGAATTGCTCGATGGACTCAGACCCGCCGGCTGACCAGAAAATATTGAGGGAACTGCTCCCGGGTATAGCGCCCGCGAATCGAATTTTCACAACAGATCTCTGCTTGCCGATATCGGTACCAAGACTACCCGGAAATTGAGCCGCAGG
>JAABPW010000342.1 GCA_011391785.1 Verrucomicrobiota bacterium | reverse complement strand
CGAGGAGAATGGGTATCCGAATGTGACGCTGATGACCTGCGAGCCCAGCTCCAAGATGACCGTGAAATTCATTGTCAGGAAAACCATGTCCCTCGTGGTGCTCAAGCAGGACCCCCCCTCCAAGGTCGGCGATGCGGTAGCGGTAACGGGAGTGGTGCGGACGGCCGATAAGAAGGAGAATACCGTCACCATCAATCCTGTGATCATCCGGTACAAGGACCGGCTGTCATATAAGCCGGGTCGGGAAATGCTGGAAGAGGTCGACAAATCCTCCATCGTCTATTCCTTTACCGGTGGCAAGGAGCCGGTAAACGTGTCCGCCCGCGACAAGGATCTGTTGGCGCACGAGGGGCGGATTACGGCGGAGAAGGGCAAGGACGGCTGGTCCAAATATCTGATCGCGGAAATTGCCAAGCGCGATAAGGCCGCCGCCGCAGTTCGCGACAAGCTGGGCGTCTACCGGAAGGACCCGGTACAGGATGATGATTCCGGCGAGACCACGAACGCACCCGCTAGCGTCCTGACTGAGGACGACGAATAATACGGTAGTAGACCATGGCTGAGAAACCCAAAGAGACCAAGGTTGAGAAACCCAAGTCCGCGGTACCGCAGGAAGGGATTGCCGCCTTCCTCAATCCGGAGGAGATGCACAAGCTCAGCCGGATTGTGTTGTTGTCCCGGTATGTGGTGGAAGGGAACCTGGCCGGCGCCCACCGCAGTCCGCTGAAGGGTGCCAGTTCCGAGTTTGCCGACCACAAGGCCTATGGCGTCGGCGACGATCCCAAGCACATCGACTGGAAGGTGCTCAGCCGCACGGATCGTTACTTCGTCAAGCGTTATGAGGATGAAACCAACCTGCGGGTGTACATCATCCTGGACCGCAGCAATTCCATGGGCTACGGGAGCGGCGACACCCGGAAATATGATTTCGCCTGCCGTCTGGCGGCCGCCCTCGGCTATGTCGTGGTCAAGGCCCGGGATTCCGTGGGCATGTTCGTCTATTCCGACAAGATCGATATCGAGGTGGAACCGCGCAACTCGTTCAATCATCTCCACAACATGCTCAAGCGGCTCCAGAAGCTTGAACCGGCCTCCACCACCAATACCGCGGAAACCCTTCACCAGATCGCGGCGAACGTCCATAAGCGCGCCCTGATCGTGGTCATTTCCGATCTCCTCGACAACGAAAAGGAAATCAATCTGGCCCTCGCTCATTTCCGGAAGAAACTTCACGATGTCATCGTGTTCCATGTGCTCGACCCCCTGGAGATTGATTTTTCCTTCAAGAAGGGATTTGAGTTCGAGGACATGGAAACCGGCGAGCTCATCACGTGCGATCCCCGCTCGTTGAGCAAGGACTATCAGAAGATATTCGGGGAATTCCTGGAACAGTACCGGACAACCTGCGAGGGGATGAAGGTGGACTACCGGTTGGTGCGGACCGACCAGACCGTGGAGTCCTATGTGCGGGCCTATCTGGAAGAACGGCGGAGACTGTCGAAGTAAATGATTTCATTCCTCAATCCATTTTTTCTCTGGTTCGGGCTATCCCTGCTGATCCCGCTGGCTCTGCACATGATCCAGTCGAGCCGGACCGTCCGGCTTCAGTTCAGCACGATCCGGTTCATCAAGCTGGCGGAAAAGCGTTCGTCCCGCCGCATCAAGATGGAGAATTTCATCCTGTGGGTGTTGCGGACCCTGCTGATGGCGTTGCTGACCCTGGCGTTCATGATGCCCATGATCCGCACCAAGGAGTTCGGAAATATGCTGGGCCGCGCGGCGCGGGATGTGGCCATTGTCATCGATGCCTCCTACAGCATGGATTACAAGGCCGGACGCAGAACCACGTGGGACGAGGCGATCGAGACTGCCGCCGCCATCATCGAGGGGCTTTCCGACAAGGATCGATTCTGCGTGTATCTCGCCCGGGAACAACCCATGCCGATATACGAGCAGCTTACCGGCGAACGCGAGGCGGGCGCCGCCCGCGTCAAGGCGCTCAAGCTGGGGGTCGGTTCGTCGCAACTCTGCCCGGCCGTGATGGCCGCCAATACGGCGCTGGAGCAGGAAACGCGGCGGGTTGAACGCGAGATCCATATTATTTCCGACAACCAGGCCTTGCCCTGGGCCCAATTCAAGCGCGAGGGAACCACTCCGGATGCCGCCACGAACGCCCCGGCACTGGCGGTCACGGCCTCAAACGCCCCGACTTCCGCCCCGGACGCCCTGTGGGATCCTTCCAAGATCAACGACCGGACCACCTGTTTCGTGACCCTGCTGGGCGCCACGGCCCCGGAAAACGTGTCGCCTGTCAACATGGAGCTCGAGCCCAAGCTGATCACCGCGGAGACGCCCTGCCGGTTGACGGTCCGCCTGTCGCGGACCGGGCCGCCCCAGGAGACGGCGGTGACGGTCTACGTGGATGAGAAGGAGGTGGTGCGCCGTTCGGTTCTGGCGGGCGAGGGCACCTCGACGGAAATCCAGTTCATGATTCCCCCGGTGGGTCCCGGTTCCCATGCCGTGCGTATCGCGACGCCCGATGACAGCCTTCCGGTGGATAACACGTTTCACTTCCTCATCCGGGCCAAGCAGAAACTGCCGACCCTTTGCGCGGGAACCAAGGAGAGCACCCTGTTCCTGAGGGCGGCGCTGGGGGCGGGCATCAACGGCGTGTCGCCGTTCGACATTAAATTCATCCAGCCCGACCAGCTTCAGGGGGAGGCGTTCCAGGCCTACGTGTGCGTGTTCCTGTGCAATGCGATCCCGCTTCCCGGACAGGATCTCGGGCGGCTGGAGCAGTATGTCAAGGGGGGCGGCGTACTGGTGATTTTCCCGGGTGATGGCGCCGCGCCATCGGACTACGGGGCGTGGAGCTGCATGCCCGCCCAGCCCTCCGCCCTTTTCGATGTGCCCCAGGATAAGCGTAAACGGGTCCTGAATTGGGCCAAGCCCAGTCATCCGATGCTGGTGTCGCTCAAGGAGGGCGGGGCGCCCCCGTCGCTGGCGATCAAGCGCCTGCTCAAATGCGAGAAGCGTGAAGACCGGACCGAGACCCTGATCACGACGGGCGAGAATGATCCCTTCCTGCTGGAGCGGCCATTCGGGCGCGGCGCGGTCCTCCAGTTCACCGTGGCGGCGGACCGCAGCTGGAGTGATTTCCCGCTTTCCCCCTTCTACCTGCCGGTGATGCATCAATTGGTGCAGTATTCCGCCGGGGCGGGCACCTTCACGCCTTTCCTGTGGACCACCGAAAGCCTGCCGCTCCAGGAATACCTGCCGGAAGCCACGAAGGACTCCATTATACGCGATCCTGACGCCAATCCCGTTTCCATCCGGACCGCGATGATGGACGGGCAGGTCTCGTTACATGTGGAAGGGTTGACCAAGCCGGGAATCTATACCCTCCAGGATCCGCAGGACGTGGAGCCCCATCCGGCCCTGGCGATGAACATGACCCGGGCCGAGTCTGATCTCGTGCCGGTCAAGGCTGAGGATGTCCCGGCGATTCTCGGGATCAAGAACCTGCAGATGGCCGCCAGCCGCGAGGAATTGCTCAGGAAAATCGAGGATTTCCGGATCGGGAAAACACTGGGCGAACAGATGCTGTGGCTGGCGCTCCTGATCGCCATTGTGGAATCGTTCTATTCAAACTGGCTGAGAAGGAAGAAGCCCAAGCTGACGGATTCGCTCGTCATGGATCCGTCCGGAAAACTGGCGGGGAAATAACTGATGGTTATCTACGAACATACTGTCCCGGCCGCGCTCATCGTGGTGAGCACGGTGGTGGCTGTTGCGGTCAGCGTCGCCGGGTACTGGTTGTATGCCAAGCGTGACTGGGCGTCGGCCGTGATGGTGCTGCTAAGGGTGCTGTTCCTGGCCCTTCTGGCCTTTTGTCTGTTCATGCCCGGGGAACGGAAATCCGAAACCCTCCAGCAGAAGTCCCGGTTCATTGTCCTGATGGACAAGTCGAAGAGTATGACGATGATTCCCCCGGGCAAGGATACGACGAACCGGTGGGCCATTGCCCAGTCCGCGCTGACCAGACCCTGGCCGGAAATGCTGGCCGAGAATTGCGATGTGGAATGTTATTCGTTTTCCGACGAGGTCAGCCCCAAGCTGTCCCTGGAGGATGTCCGGCGCCTGACGCCTGACGGGACCTCCACGCTGCTGAGGGATGCGCTGAAAAAGACGATCACGCGCTACAACGGGCTGGATGTGACGGGAATCCTGATACTGTCCGACGGTCTTGACACCCGCGAGGCCTTCACCGATTGGGCGCTGGAAAAGCGGTCCATTCCCGTGTTTACTTTGGAACTCGAGAAGTCCGCGATCTGGGAGGAGGAGCCCGACATCCGGGTTGATGCCGTGAACACCCCGAGACGCGTGACCGTGGGCTGGCAGACCGACCTCAAGGCGGTTGTTTCAGGACAGGGCACGAAGGGACAGGCGTTCCCGGTCCAGCTGTTCAAGGACGGGGTGCTGCTCACGTCACAGGACACCCAGATCCCGGCCGGGGGTGGCTCCAAGGAGGTGACCTTCTCGCTGGAGCATGCCGAGGTCGGCGTCAATACCTACCGGGTTTACCTGCCGCCCCTGCTGAAGGAGACGCAGACCAACGACAATGAATACTCGGTTTCGGTCCAGGTGCTCGATGCCAAGAACCGGCTCATGTATGTCGAGGGCCCGCCGCGGTGGGAATCGAAATATATGACCCGCGCCCTGCGGGCCAGCAAGCAGATCACTCCGGTCATCTTCCTGCGTGGCGCCAAGGGCAAGTTCATGACCTTCGGGGTGAAGGGTGATGTGGCGCCGGACATGAAGGAATCCCAGCTCGCCTTCTTCAAGATTATGATCCTCGGGAACCTGAGCGCCGAGGAACTGGGGGAGGAGCGGGCGAAAAACATCGTTACCTTCGTTGAGCGCGGCGGAAGCCTGGTGATCATTGGCGGCAGCAAGGCGTGGGCGGCGGATGGACTCGCCAAGACGGCGCTCAAGAAGATCATTCCCGCGCGGCAGTTTGCGGGCAAGAGCGTGGAGGGTCAGTTCCCCATCACCTTGACCGACATGGGCAAGGTGCATCCCGCCTTTGCAGGGGATCCGAAACTGTGGGAGAAGATCCCGCCGGTCCTGTCGGTCTTCCCCAAGGCGGAGCCCACTCCCGGGGCACGGGTTCTGGTGACGGCCAAGACCCCGAACGGGGATGAGCCGCTGATCCTGACGCAGGATTTCGGGCAGGGGAAAGTGGTGGCGATCTTCAGCGATTCGCTCTGGAAATGGCAGCTGAGCCCGGATGCCCTCAAGGACAAGCCCTACCAGCGCTTCTGGGATCAGGTTATTTCCTGGCTTGCCCCCAAGGAGGAGAAGAAGGACGGCAAGGACCTGGAGCTCTTTATTGACCGGGAACAATGCTTCATTGGAGAAGAGGTTGAGATCACGGCCCGCTGGGCTGGTGCGGGTCCTCCCCCTGCCAATCTGGCCGTCAAGGCCGAGGTGGTCGCCCCCGATAAGCGGAAGATCCCGTTCTCCATGACCCGGCAGATGGATCAGGTGTCCGGCGGGAAGACGATGCAGGCCTTCAGTTTCAAGTTCAAGGGTGATTTGCCGGGTATGTTCTCGGTCCGGGCGACGGCGGAGCCCAACGGCCGGCCCACGGAGTCCGATCCGATTTCCTTCGCCATAAAGCCGTTCACCCCTGAATCCGTGCCGCGCGCCACGGATGTGGAGGTGCTGAAGGCCATTTCCGCCAACAGCAGCGGGGTATATTTCGAGTCGGTGGACGAACTGGACAAGACCCTCTCCTCGCTCAAGGTCAAGAAGATCGAGCAGGAGATTTTCGAGTATCATTCCTGGTGGCAGCATTGGCTGACCATTACTTGCCTGATCGCCCTGATCTCGATAGAATGGATCTTCAGGAAATTGAGGAATATGCCTTGAGCAGGAGGAGCAAATGAAACTGGCCGGAAGTATAGTCGTACTGGGTTTGGTTGTCATGGGTGCGATGGCATCCGGGGCGGAATCCAACCTGTGTTTCAATGGAAATTTCTCGAACACCAACAATCCCCTTGAGGGGTGGATCATCGACTACCGTTGGGACGGCAATTCCAACTACATGAACAATCATAATGAGGTCACCTTTGTGCCCGAACATGACGGCCGGAAGAATACCATGCGCCTCAATCCCGGCGGCGACCAGAGCAAGGCTGAATGCAAGCTGATCAAGTTCGAGCTGGGCGCCCGCTATCGCTGTACGGTTGATGTCCTCGGGGGTGGCGCGACGATGAATGGCAACAGTCACTTCTACTTTACGGGATACAATTTTGCGCCGGGTGTTGCTCCTTATGATGAACCCGATCGCAAGGACATGCGCCGGGTGTTGAAGGGGAAATACTGGTCGGGGGATCATATCCATCCCTGGAAAACCATTTCGTTTGAATTTCCCATGCCGGTGGTCTCCGAGCTGGAATATAAGCACCTGAAGAAGGTCCGCTACTTCACGGCGTATTTCCTCGTTAATCATGGGGATCCGGCTTTTCTGGCCAATGTCAGGATCGTGAAGCTGCCCGGTACGTTTACCGTGAAAAAGAATCCACCCAAGAAATCGGATAGCAAGAATCCCGCGAGCAAGTTGGGCGGTGGGGTGGGGGGCAGTACCTTGAAGAAGGGGGCTGTTCCAGCCAAGAGTGTTAGGTTCAGGGACGGCGATGGTATGGTCGATGAATCTGAGTCGGACTGACAATAGGAGGATTTATGTCACCAAGCACAATTATTGCCCAGCTTCTGCAGGTCGGAAAGATGTTGAACCGCTGGCGGGCGGAACTCCGGCTCACGGTGTGGATGTCGATCATCCTGGGGGGGCTGTGGGTGGGTGCGCTGTGCGATGTCTTTCTCCAGTTCGAGCGGACGGGACGTTGCGTGGCATGGGTGATCCTGTTTGTCCTGCCGATCGCCGTTATGCTGGAGCGCCTGATGAAGGCGTTGTCCCGGGTTCACACCCCCGAGGCGGTGGCCGTTTGCGTGGAACAGGCTTTTCCCCAGCTCGACAACCACCTGATCAACTTCCTGCAGTTTGCCGCCATGAAGGGCCGGGATCCGTTCCGGGAGGCCTATGTGAACATGGGGGTTCCCCAGTGGGGCAGCCTGGATTTCCAGGCGATGAAGAACCGGCGGACGCAACGCCGGGCACAGCTGGTTCTGGGAGCGATGATCCTGTTGCTCCTGATTCCGCTGCCGCTGGTCGGCCAGGCCTGGCCTGTCGCCCTGTGGCGGATCGTGAACCCGTTTTCCACGGTTGCGCCCGTCAGCCTGACGCATGTCATCAGTGTCGATCCCGGAAGCACCTCCATTCTGCAGGGCAGCACGTTGCCCCTGTCCTGCCGCGTGGAAGGCCAGCGCGGCCACACGGTGTGGCTTGATATCAAGCCTGCCGATGGCATCCTGAAGACGATTGTGCTGGGGTCGCTCAAGGGGGGCGGGGTGGAGGGCTTTTCCAACACCCTGTTCAAGGTCACCACGCCGGTGAAATACAGGTTCCGTGCGGGAGATGCATTTACCCCGAACTGGTATGACATCCAGTTGCGCCCTCCCCTGGCCTTCAACGGGATTGAGGTCAAGGTGGCGCCGCCGCCTTACATGGCGTTGACGAACAGGACCTATGACGCACAGACCCCCATGGATGTTCCCATCGGTTCAACCGTTGCGCTGACGGTGAAGTGCAATGCTCCGGCCGCCACGCTTCTGCTCTCGGGTGTCGGCGAGCCCGTGGCCTTGACGCGAGGGGCTGACCTTCTGACGTGGAGTGGCTCGGTGACGGTCTCGAACGGGGCGGCGTTTGTGCTGACCGCCACTGCCGCGAACGGAGACAAGGCCGAGACCACCCTGCCCTTCAGCCTGCTTCCGGATCGTCCGCCGAACATCGAGATCATCACCCCGAAACAGTCGGTTGCGCTGGCCCCGGGTAGCGTTCCCGCCATTGACTTCGCGATTTCCGATGATTTCGGCATTTCGGAGATCCGTGTCGAGAAGCTCTCGGACCCGAATGACAAGGCCGCTCCGGCGACTGTTCTGCAGACCTACAAGTGGATTACGGGAGGTCCCCGGGAGTATACGAAGTTGTGGAAGGGGGAACCTCGCCGACCCGCCGAAAAAGGCGCCCTGTCGATCAGGTTGGTGGCCTGCGATAATTCCACCGGCACTCCGCATGTCATGATGTCCTCCGTGATCACGTTCAATATGGATTCGGTGGAGAAAGCGGCGTCCAAGCGCACCGAACTTGAGCAAAAGGCGCTCAAGGATCTCAACCGCGTTATTGAACTGCAGAAGAGCGCCATGGAGAAGACTAAGCAGTTCCATTCCGTGCTCAAGACCGTGACGGCTGAGCAATGGACCGGGGTGGCGGGAATACAGAAGGAAATCCGGGATATCACCAGGGAGCTTCTGGACAAGGGGGGCGGCCGCACCCTGGGGAACCTTGCGACAACGGTCAAGAAGTTGTATGGCGAGGAAATGCTGGATGTGATTGCCGGCGTGGAGGGGATCCCCCTGACCCGGGATGAAATGGTCAAGGCGGCCAACGTCGTCAAGGTGCGCACCACCCAGGAGAAAATCCTTCGTCAGTTGACCTTCGCGGAACTGGCGGTGGCCAAGGCCAAGATCGAGACCCGCAACGCCTTCCTGACCGCGATGCTGGACACGCTGGTCAAGAATGAGCAGAAGATCATCAAGGCCACCTCGCAGTGTGTCAGCCAGGGGCTGGCGGTTGCTGAAACTCTCGTCAGCGAACAGGATTCGCTCGGGTCCGATGTGACGGCGTTCATGAAGGCCACTCTGACGGAGGCGGAGTCCATGAGGGGCGACGACAAGGATTACGCGGCGTTCCTTGATTCCATGGCGGCGCTGTGCGAGAGCCAGAACATCAGGGGCGACATGCTCCTGGCGGCGGAGCAACTGGAGAAGAGCAAGCCGGAGGTGGCTATCGGGCATGAAACCACGGCGCGAGACAAATTGGTGAAGTTGCGCGCGAAATTCGAGGAAATGGTGGCGAAGGGCGAGAAGGAAAAGAACGAGCAGATGATCGAGGCCCTCCAGAACGCCAACCTCAAGATCGAGAAGCTCAAGGAATTGCAGAAGAAACTCCTCGAAGCAATGGATTCCGTCAAGGAGAGCAAATCCAAGGACACCAAGAAGACGGACAAGATGGAGGAGGACTTCGAGGAGATCGAGAAGAACATCGAGGAGGCTTTGCTCCAGGTGCCGAAGGATCTCGATATCTTTGCCGATTTGAACGTGGGCAACGACATGGTCGAGGACATCTTCTCCACCTTCGAGGAAGTGAATCCACCCGGGGATGGCACCGAGAAGGGGCCTGGCGCGGGCGATGTCTCGGAGAAGGCGACCGCCAAGCGCGAGGCCTTGCTTGATGGCATGGAGAAGATAGCCGACCGGATGGATGACTTGGAGTCCTGGCTCAAGGGGTCGCCGGATAGCACGAAATTTGTCGTCGAGGCCTTTGACAAGGAAGAGATGCCGAACGGAGTCGCCCTCTCGCCGCTCCAGACCAAGATGGAAGATATTGTTGGTGATCTTCTGGCGGAATCGAAGGAGTTGCAGGACAAGGACAAGGATAGTGCGATCAACCAGGCTACTCCCGATATGCAGGTGTCAGGTCCGATTACGGAAGGTGACACCACTTGCTTTTCCGCCAAGGGCCGGTCGGGCAACGAAACGCCGGACCACAAGGAGCAGGATGGCCGTTCCAATGTCGGGCGGCAGGGAATGTCCAATGGCGAAACCTCGGCGGGGTCGGGCACCATCGGCAAGGGCGATGATGAAATCGAGGCGCGGCGAACCAATGACCCAACCCAGAGCGGACAGGTTAATCTGGATGGCGAGGACATTAAAACCAAGGCGACGGGTGGCGGCAAGCTGGGTACCGGCAAGGGTGACAAGTATGGCATGGGCGGCGGTAAGGACCGCATGGATTCAACCGAGGCCGGCTCCATGGAGGGTATGAATGCGATGATGGCCAAGGCGGCGGACCAGGCCTATGCCCAGGCCTCCATGAAGGGCATGAGGGCTGATTCCATCAAGAAGGCGGCCCACCACATTCGCCAGCTGGATGACGCCATCGCCAAGGGTAACATCGACCAGGTCGCCGAATTGAAGCGTAAGGCCGTGGCGGCATTGAAGAAAGCCAAGACCGAACTCGAGAGCGACAATGCCGGTTCTTTGGACGACCGGGCTGAAAACGTGAACGTGTATGACATGGTGGATGCCGGGCCCGAGGAAGCGCCGGCGAAGTACCGGGATCTGGTGTCCGAATATTACAAGAAGTTGAGCGAAGCCATGTAGTCCACGCCGACAGGGCTGGACGGGGCGTGAGAACACGGGTTTAAGAATTGTGAACGGGAGATGATGAGGTATGGATAAGACGCATAGTTTCCTGGCCGCTGCGGTTTGCCTGATGCTGGGGTCGGTCACGGGATTCGCCGAGGATTCCTGGCAGGCCAAGGATGCCCCGGGGCGGCTGACGGCGCCGGCCGAGTGGAAGATCAAGGAGGCCCCGATCAGGTTCATGGTGGAACTCGAGCGGCAGCCCACCCATCCCAGTGCCGGATATTTCTTTACCATCCCCGATGGTGGAATCCTGCCGAAACCCTTTCCCCAGATCCAGGCATTTGATGAGTCCGGCGCGCCGGTGAAAAGCGCCATACTGTGGCAGAGCGTCTCTGCCGGGGTTGGCGTGGTGATCGCCCGGCCTGCCGATGGGAGGACGGTGACCGTGTATGTTTCTGGAACCGCGAAAATGAACCTGTGGTCTGCCGAGTCGGGTCTGACCCCCAGCGCCCTGATCTGCACGTTCCCCCGGCAGGGGTCCAAAGCGGATGCGATTAAGCTCAGTCAGCTGGGGCAGGTGCATCCAACGGTCCATTTCCGTAATCAGCCGGGGAGTAAGGAAGGGGCCACCGTGGCGCTTCCGGGAGATCGCTCCGGCCGGCCTGGATCCTGTGCCATGTACATGCTCGCGTATATTGACGCCAAGGATCCGGGCGATACCTGGGTTTCACCCCATCCCTTTTCCGGACAGATGGAGGTCGTGATTGACGGCCGGACGATCCGCCCGGCAAAGAAAAACGAAAAGCCGGGTGGTACAGGGGAGTCCATCAACCTGTCAGCTGGTCTTCACCGGCTCGAGCTGTTTGGCTACAACTCGGCGGGAGGCGCGACGGGGCCCTTGCTGCTGACTTGGAGGACGCCGAAAACCAAGCCTGGCGAACTGGGTGGAATACGCCCCTCAGACCTCCGCTATGCGGGGACTACCATGTGGGATGCCCGGCAATTGCGCAACGAGGAGGTGGTCCGCTCCGGCGCGGCAGCCATCCGGAATGCGCAGCGGCAGGATGGCGGACCGGTTGCCATGGCTTCGCTGTGGCCGGAAAACATCTACGTGTTCCCCGGCGAAGCGCCAGGACAGATACAGTACCGGTTCCGGGCCCTGACGGACGCCAATCCCAAGGGAACAAAATACAGCTGGAGCTTTTCAAGCGAGCCCGGGGCTGTGGCGGTAGGGCGTGACGTTCCCTGGCTGGTCAGGGTTTCCAAGGATAACGAGGTGACCTTGACGGCGGAAGCGGACGGGAAGCAGTCCCAGAGCTCGATCCTGTTCTACCCCTTCACGGACCGAGGAAGCAGTATGAACAATCCGAGTACCCGGCTGGCCTACAGGGAGGCGTGCCTGGCGATGCTGAAGGCGTATCCGACCAATACCGATGTGGTGGCGAAGTGGGACGAGCCCAGCTGGAACAACTTCTTCCGTTCCCTGGAACTGGCTCCCGAGGACCCCCTGGTTGAGCATATCGTCACGGCCCGGTGGGAATCCTTCAGCAAGGCGTTGCCTCTGGAGCGGCGCGAATTGATTGAGGAGCTGTTCCTCCAGGAAAACCAGTCACGTGATCCGAAGCTGGCATTCAAGACGGCGGCCATGTTTGCGGAGACGACCAAATCCCGTCCCCGCAAGTTGATGATGCAGCTGAAGCAGGCGGAGATCCTGATGTATTACCTGAACGATCTGCCCTTGGCCGAGAAGCTCCTCATCGAGCTGGTGTCCGAGAGCGGAGAGGTCGGGCAATGGGCGCAGATCCGCATGGGCGATATCGAGTTCCTGAAAAGGAATCTCAACGAGGCCACCCAGCGCTACGGGGAAGTCCAGAACCGGTCAACCCATGGCAAGGCGGCAGAACCGACAGGGATCCGCCGACTGACGGGGCCCACGCTGGGAGGGCCGGTAAAGGCGGCCGACTTTGCCAAGAAAAAGCAGGGTGAGCTGGCCCCGAAGAAAAAGAGCGCCGAGTTGGATTCCGGGCCGGCGGTGGCGAGTTGGAAGCTGGCGGCGATTCGTGATGTGGCGGCCTCGGAGGAGGTCGCCTCCCTGATGGCGCAGGGATTCCATATGGAAGCCTGGCAGGCCATGAAACGATGGGAACGGGAATTCCCCCTCAGTAAATTAACAAGCGATTATATCCTGCAGGAAGGATCGTTCCTCATCTGGCAGGGTGACTTCGTGCGGGCCAAGGCGGTGCTCTCGGCCTACTGCGAGCAGATTGACGCCTCGAATTTCGTTCCCAAGGCGCTGAAACTGGTGGTCCGGTGCATGATCGAGCTGCGTGAGTCGGAGGCTGACATCACCAAGTACGAGAAGGAAATCGCCAAGCGTTTGGAGTTCCGGAGCGGAGAGGAATAAGGCAGCGCCCATGAAGCAAATGTCAGGAAAGATCGCGGGATTGGTTTTGCTGGCGGCCCTGGTCGGGTTCTCCGCCGGAGCGCAGGAGCGGCATCGCCTCTATACCAAAACCGAGTCGAAGGATACCGGCGGGATCAGGGGGGTTGTCAAGAACCCGAACGTGCCGATTGTCCAGATACTGGCCATGCCGCCGGATGAGCCCCGATTCGTCTATGAGGGTAAGCTCACCGGGCCGAACAATCAGGGCTTTATCTTCGAGAACCTGCCGGCGGCCCGCTACAACCTGTTCGTGATATACGACAACGAGTTTTACGAGGGCTTGGAGCTGCACCGTGAGAAAAGCACGCTGACCAAGCTGGATCGCGAGAAGATCCTTTATATTGTCGATGAGTCGGAATCCTTCTTTCCGAACAAAATAATGCATCGCATGGAAGGCTCAACCGGCCGGGGCGGTCTCGCCCGCTGTCTCGTGACGCAATACCGTCCCCGCACGCCCCTGCGCCGCACATTCAAGCTGATCTGGATGAAGGATGTGGGGCCCGGCTGGCAGGTAATCCAGAAACGTGACCTCTACCCGATCAATGCCAACCTCAACAACCTGAAGCCGAAGCATCACTATTCGGCGGTTCTGTCGAAAATCAGGGTGACGACTGAAATCAAGGATCTGGGGGAACTGGACCTTAAAAGGATAATGCTCCGCGAGAAAAGTGATGCGGGGACCGATACTAAAGCAAGCCGCCCTAAAGAGGTGGTGGATGATGAAGAAACAATCCGTCCTACAGTGGCGGCGGAGGAGGAATAACCATGGCTAAGATTGTATTGACGCAGGGTGATCTTAAGGGACGCGAAATTGAATTGTCACAGGACGGACTGGTCATCGGGCGCGATAACGATTGCGGACTGACCCTGAACGACTCCCAGGTGTCGCGCCATCATGCGAAGCTCGTTTTCGAGGGCGGCGGCTGGCAGCTACAGGATCTCGACAGCGCCAACGGGACGGTCGTCAACAACGATGCCGTGACCGCGGTGGCGTTGAAGGAAAATGATATTATTTCCATTGGGTCATCCGTTTTCATTTTTAAAAACGGAGCCGCCCCGGTCGCGGCAAAAGTCGCGCCTGCGCCCGCGCCCGCCGCGCCGAAAGAGGCGCCCGCCCCGGCAGTCGCCGCTCCGGCGGTTGCTGTCAAGCCGCCAGCCGCACCAGCGGCGCCGGCCGCACCTGCCAAACCGGCTCCCGCACCGGCACCTGCCGCACCTGCCGCGACAGCGGCGCCGGCTGCACCAGTCGCGCCTGCCGCACCGGCCAAGCCGGCTCCCGCGCCGGCTCCTGCGGCTTCCGCCAAGCCGTCAAAGTTCGCCCAGCCCGGCATGATGGCCAGCGCCGAGGATCTCAAGCTGGTTGGCCAGATGCAGCAGTCCATGGACGACATTCGCAAGGAAGTCGGCAAGGTCATTATTGGCCAGCAGGAAGTGCTCAACCAGATCCTGATGTGCATTATTGCCGGCGGGCATGCCCTGTTGATCGGGTTGCCCGGCTTGGCCAAGACCCTCACGGTTAATACGATTTCCAAGGTGTTGGACATGAAGTTCAAGCGCATCCAGTTCACGCCTGACCTGATGCCGTCGGACATCACCGGCACGGAAGTCCTGGAGACGGATCGGGTAACCCAGCAGAAGGAATTCCGGTTCATGCAGGGGCCAATCTTCTGTAACCTCCTGCTCGCGGACGAAATCAACCGTACGCCGCCGATACCCCAGGCG
>JAABPW010000341.1 GCA_011391785.1 Verrucomicrobiota bacterium | reverse complement strand
GGCCGGAGATTCCCGGTATCAATAGCTTATCGATGGCGAGGGTAATGACATTTTCATCAACCGTTCCCGCTCCCTGAAAATCAACCAGTGGATCAGCGATCCCCTGATTGATGATGCCACGGCTTATCCGACAAACTCCCTGGGCGAAGATGCGGGGAATGTGTCCCTCTTCCACAACATCGTGGTGGACACCAATCAGCCCATCACGATCAAAAGCATTCAGTACAGCGCGACTTCCCCGGCCGTGCTCCTGATGTCAACGGGCACCTCAAACGGAATCACCTCCCAGATCGTCCAGTGCAGCACCAACCTGATGACCACCAACTGGATCAGCGTGTCCACCAACATTGCCTTCCCCGCACCTGAAACGAACTCGTGGATTCACAGCAATTTCACCGGCTCAGCCCAATTCTATCGCATTGTCGAGCCATAGCAGCAACTCAGCTGGTTTCCGAACCAACACTGATTTAATGAGTCGAATCTCACAAAAGAGACAATTATTCTCATTATTGAGAATAATTGTTTTTGGATTCACTCACTATGGCCCGCTTTCAGTCCTAGTTTGCGCATATCACCTCAATAAACGCCTATGTCCCTGTCTGGGCATGAGTTGTGCTATGTAAATGGTAGATTGTAGTCACTTGCAGATCAAAAAGGAGTCAATATGTCGTTACGACCAGAAATTTCCGGATTCACACTCGCCGAGGCGGTCATCAGTGTGGCGCTCCTGCTTCTGGTGATCGGTGGGTCTTATACCCTGGTCAATCGTTCACAAGCGCTTATCTATTCGGCCCGGAACCACTACGTCGCCATCAATATCGCCAAATCCCGGCTGGAACGCGCCCGTGACTTCTCCTACGACCAGCTGATCAATCTCAACGAAACAAACATCGTGGTGAACGACAACGGAGTCCCGGCCGAGGGCGGGTATTTCCGGCGCAGCACCACCGTAAACACCAACATCCTGCCTGGTCTCACCAAAATCGAGGTGCGCGCCGACATCCGGAACAGCAAAACCCTGACCTTCAAGGATGATTACGAATCGGTCGCCTCACTCTACACGGAATATCTCACTCAATGAAACGTTCAGGCACAGTCTCAGGTTTTTCGCTGACCGAGGTGGTGATAGCCCTCTCCATCACCACCATTGCCGTAACGGCGGCAACCAGCGGCTGGATCTACATCGCGCGCGGCGAAAAGTTGCTCTCCGTCCAGAGCGAACTCGACATGGATGTCAGGAGAACGATGGAGACCCTCAAGCGGGACCTGAAGCTCTCCTCCCTTGACAAGATGTATTTCTACCCCGCCGGCCCGGGCCCCTATACCGCCATCAGTTTCCCCATGGCGGCCGACACCAATAACGACGGCCTTGTCGAAATGGCCCTGGGCGAGACCAATGTGCTCTGGCAAAGCACCGTGATCTACCATGTCTGGAGAGGAAGTCCGAACGAACTCCGGAAAACGGTGTTCTCGCCACGCGATAATTCCCTCACCCCGGCACAATGCCAGCAACAACTCGAGAGCGTGGTGACAAACGGCAGCGGCAGCGCGACCTTCGGCTCTGCCAACGCCTCCTCCCGCGCCATTTTCAAAAACCTGTTCACCTGGTCCATCTGGGGCAAAAGCGCGACATTTGATGGCTATGCCCCCACCCTGGGCCGCGACACCTCGGTATCGTTCGGATCCATTCTCCTTGGACCCGGCACCCATCAGGTCAAGTTCAATGTCATCGGAAAGAACGCGTCCAGCTCGGGTTACAAGGTCGGACTGGACACCATCACCGCCTCGGCATGCGGTGTTTCCCGCGAGGGCGAGGCGCAGCTCCCGGTAACCGCCCAGTCAGGCGCCACGGCCGCCTCGGAATACATGAACCTCGGGGCCTGGAGCGGCAACTATCAGCTCAACTTCCTTCCATCGTCGGTGGGAGCCTATTTCACCATCGGTATCGACAATGACCGGTGGGAGGAAACCAATTTCCGGGGACAAGGCGCACTGTGCACCAGGACGGTCGTGGGCTTTGACCCGAATCTCTCCGACTATATCGTCCAACTTGAAGGGCCTGGATACCCCTGGGGAACCACCTACGACATACTGGCGGGCGGCCTCTGGATGTTGCCATACGCCTGGACGGCTGCGAACCAGACCGGCACAACCGAACCTAACGGCCTCAATTATAACACCTTTTCCAATACTGCAATCCGGGTTCTGCTCCGGGGACGCAGTTTAGCGGTCAACAACGGAGCCATCCGTTATAGCGGGCAATTCCCCGTCGTGTTCTTCCAGGCCGCAAGCAATGGGGCATTGCGCATCAAGGCCGCCTACATTGCAGAAGCCGCCGACCACACCAATTTCACCCAGAATGCGGCAACTGAAGGCGTCACCCTGCTCTTCAGCCCCAGCAACTCCGGTTCCAGTCCCACCATTTCCGCAGGCGGGAACGCCATGGCGTTCCCCGCTTCAAAATTCATCATTGATGCCGAGAAAAGCTATTTAATCACCTATTTACTTGAAAGTGATAACGCCAACCCCCTGGTTTGGACCGAGACCTATGCCGGGGCACCGGGTAGTTACGTCATCCCCTCTTCTTTGAATCCGACGGAATCTGACGCAAAGGCCGCCGACTGGTCCAGTAAAGGAGCCGCGACTATCTCCAGTCTCCCCGGAATTGCGGCCGTCTATACCTATTACCCCACCAATGGCCTTTTCACCTCACAGATATTCGACACTAAGATCGAGACACCTGTCTATTCCACTATCAGTTGGACTTCAGTGAAACCCACCGGCTCCTCGATAAAAATCAAGGTACGTACCGGCGTCAATTCTGATTTGAACGATGCCCCCGCCTGGAGCAATGTCACCTCATTCCTCACGTCCCCTGCCGATATCACCTGCGGCAATACCCGTTACATTCAGTTCCAGGCCATCCTGGAACCGGATTCCACCTATTTCAAAACCCCTGAACTCAGGGATGTGACCATCAAGTGGGCGGGAGCCACCAAGGTCGTGGATGTGGGCGCCATCATGACGAAGGGACCGAATTACGGAATCTGCGAGGTCACAGTGGACGGCAACCCCCTCGCCAAAGGATTGCAGATCGATCTGGAGATCTACGAGGAGATCGTTGGCTGGGGCGCCACGGGTAAAACGCTCACATCAGCCATGTCGACCGAAATAGAACCGAGGAATACCGGGAAATAGAGGAGGAGAAAGCCATGAAAACGTCAATGAACCAGAAGTACAGGGACAAGTCGGGAACAGCATTGCTCGCGGTCATGGGCGTCGTCTTCCTGATCGCCATCGTGGCGGCCAGCATGGTGACCATGGGCCGGCAGCAGGTTTTTTCGGCTGTGCGATTGCGTGACTATGTAAAAGCGCAGTTGATCGCCGAGGCGGGCGCCAACGATGCCTATAATCTGTTGAAAACGAATTTCGCGGCCCGGTTGAATCCCAACAACTTCCCGCTGAAACCGTTTGATGACGGCACTTACCACGTCGGGGTTAAGTCGCTCTCAACCAACATGGCCTCCCTCTCATCCACCGGCGTTTATGGTTCCGCCACGGCCTACGTGAAGCTTGATGTAAAAAATATTCCGCTCCTGAACACGAATGGCGTCCCCCCGCTGACCAGTCCCTGGGCATTCGGGGTCTTCTGCAACGGCTACTTGGGATTCAACGGGGTCAGCGATGTCAAAGGGGCTATCCACGTCAACAACTACCTGACCTCCAACGGCGCCATCAACTGGGGCACCCCGGAATTTCCCGCCTACATCGAATGTAGCGGCGCACAAGGGTTTCGTGTAAATGGCGCCTCCACCATCACCGGCACCATCAAGGCACCCGTAATCAATGTCAACGGAACCGTCACCGATGCAGTGACTGGACCGGTTCCCACCATACAATTGCCCGCCCTGGACCTGACAACCCTCTACCAGACCGCCCTCGCCAACAATCAGGTATTTAACGGAACCACGGTGATCAAAAATGAAAACTGGGGCACCATTCCGGGTGGCGTGCGCTGGATTAACGGCACGCTGAACGTCAAAGGAGGAGGAGGCATAAACTATGTTGGGTGCGTTATCGCCACCGGCAATATAACCCTGAACGGCAGCACCACGCAAACCCAGGTAGGGAACCTTCCGGCCTTCGTCAGTCGGGATGGCGCCATTGAACTGAACGGCGCCCAGACAATCTATGGACTTGTGTATGCCGGCGGAGACGTGCGCTTCAACGGGTCCGGTTCGATCAACGGCGCGATCATGGCTGGCGGGAACATGATCTTCAACGGGTCCACGGACCTTGACGTCACTTACGCCAATTCCAATCCGAACGGTCCGGAGGAAACCACGTCGGATCATGTCATCATCACGGCATGGCAGGACTGAACGAACTCATGCATACCCCGGTCTTGACACAACCCTTAATTGGCCTATCTTGTAAGCTGTCGTTGAAGAATGCGGGGACATATATATGAGCCGTTCATCCCAAACCATGCGGATTGACATTACCCCCAACATGAAGGAGGGATTGAGGGTCCCTGGCAAAAAACGGGATCTGACACCCCCGCCTGAACCCGCCCCGCAGACACTGGAAAAATCCCCGTCAGGTCACGCCCTGGGCAATATCGATTTCCAGGAACTCTTCCAGAGCGTCTATGACGGGGCTATCATCGCGAATCTGGATGGAACCGTTGTGGACGCCAATCCCCGCGCCCTGGCCTTCCTGCACTACACCAAGGAGGAACTGGCCGCATTAACCCTCGACCGCGTCATTTCAGGCTCCACACCCGAGACGATTGCCACCCTCAAGGCAGGGGTTTCAAATGACCGGTTCGTCCTCATGCAGGCCTACTGCGCCCGGAAAGACCAGTCCATCTTCCCGTCGGAGATCGCGGTAAACCTGCTGACAATTCGGGGAAAGAAATATTTCTGCTGCTTCGTCCGCGACATTACCCTGCGCCAGGAATCAGAGGAAAAGCTGCACACCATCCGTACCGCCGTCCAGAACGCCGCCACGGGCATCGTCATCTCGGACCTGAATGGCCAGATTGATTATATCAATCTAGCGGGCGCGAGACTCTGGGGGGAAACGAGGACAGAGGCCATCATCGGTTCCAACCTGAAGGATCTGATCCCGGGGCAGGCCACCGTGACCACCATCCTCGCCACCGTCCAACGGGGTGAGAGCTGGAGCGGTGAACTGATCCTCAGGCGAAAGGACTGTTCCACCGTCCACGTCCAGTTAACCACCGCCCCCAACCGGAATGCGGATGACGAGCTGATAGGGGTGGTGATGTCGTTCCTTGACATCAGTGACCGCATACGCGCCCAGGAAGCCGAGCAACAGGCGGAACGGCAGCGGGTCATGGTAGAGAGCCTTGGCGCCGCCTGCCATCATCTCGGCCAACCCGCCACGGTCCTGCTCGCCAGCCTCGAACTGCTCGCCAGGATGCGCCTGTCCGACAAGGACATGAGCGAGGAACTGCTGAAATCCAGTATCGAGGCCGCTGAATCCCTCCGGACCATGCTCCATAATCTCAATGACATCACGGAATACCGGACCACCGCCTATATCGAAAGCCAGAACACTGCCGGCATCAAGGAATCCCGCATCCTCGACGTCGTCATCCCGTCTGAAAACGCCCCTCTCACCCGTTAGCCCTGAACCCTGCCGCCTTTTCGAGCACGGCCACCGTCTGATCGGCGGTTTTTTCCCAGGTAAAGGTTGCAGCACTCTCACGCGCCTTCCTCACCAGATCCGCTCGCTCCACAGCATCCAGCCCCATGACGTCATCAAGCTGCCGGGCCAGATCCCCCGGGGAACCATCACAATAACGGATCGCAGCTCCACCGACTTCCCGCATCGGGCCGCAATCAACCGCCACCACCGGAACCCCCGCCCCCATCGCCTCCAGCACAGGCAAGCCAAACCCCTCGTAAAGCGAGGGGAATGCAAATACCGACGCGCCCTGATAGAGGGCTATCAGGTCACGTCGATCAAGTCCACCCAACCGGATTACACGATCACGCCCGGCAAGATGCTCCAGGGCCGCCTGCAACTGGGACTCCCCCCGTCGTGCCCCCCCCACCAAAACCAACCGGCATTCGGCCGAACGCGACATCATCCCGAACGCCTCGACAAGGGCATGTAGATTCTTGTGGGGATAACTGTTCGCCACGCACAGGATATAGGCTCCCGCCGGCATCAGGGAGCCCCGGCGCTTCGCCCCCTCCCCGTCCGGCAGTCCGCAACAGAATTCCGGTCCCGCCGCCGAATGGATGGGAACGATCTTCTCCGGTGCGGCATGAACGGCATCCAGAATCTCGCGACGGCTGAATTCGGAAACGGCAATCACCCGCCGCGCGACCCGGATGGAAGCGGGCACAAGCAACCGGGTGGCTAGCAGGGCCGCCGGCGTGAAATCCTCGGGGAATCTCCGGTATTGCATGTCGTGGATCGTCACAACCTGGGGACAGGGCGCCAGGAATGGTGCGGTATAACCAGGCGACCACAGCACATCAACCCCGGCCCGGCGCGCCAATAGCGGGAGTTGGAGTTGCTCAAGGATGATACGGGCCGGCCGATTCCGGGCATGAACTCCCGTCGGCCACAGCCGGACCCGGTCAATGCCCTCAAACGCCGCCTCAAACGAGGCGTGATTCTCGGTATTGGTGAACAGGCTCCACTCCACGGCCGGATGCCGCGGCACCGCCGCGCGGAGGATATCCCGCAGATAAGTCTCCGTCCCCCCCACCTCACCGGGTATCAGGAACAAGGTGTTGACGCCCACTTTCACCGCGCTCATTCTCCTGTGCTTTCCGTCCACTATACACGGCCCTTGCGGGAAGAAAAGAATTCTTGCCCCATAAAAAAAGCGAAGCCCCGGAAAACCGGAGCCTCGCTACACGCAACGATTGTGTGCGTTTTATTCCGACAGTACATGCCCCGCTCTTGTGCAGACAGCATTGGATCCAACGGTCGAAACCGATACCGTTCCGCCTGCAGGGCAATTTGTCGCCGCAACAGGATTCTTCAAGAAGGAAACCAAGTCCGCATAGGTTACTGTATCGGCGGTAGCCTTCTTAGCTTCCAAAGCCCACTGATCCTTGGCGGCATCAATCTGCTTCAGGTTGTTGATACAGGCACTCTGCTGCGACGACATTCTGGCCTTCATGAACGAGGGGATGGCGATTGCCGCCAACAGCCCGATAATCGCGACCACAATCATGATTTCCACCAGCGTAAAACCTTGCTTCATCTTTTTCATTATTTACTCCTTTTATCGTTTTTATACTCAACCGCTTCCAACGGAATTACTATATAGCAGGCACCATGCCAATCGATAAGAAACGACCGATTCCGTTCTTTTTTTGCTTTTTCAAGGTGCTCCTTCCTTTTCCAGGGCATTTTTCCCGCGTAAAATTCTCATTTTTAAAACAACAGATCCAAACCTGCTTTCAAATCTGACAAAAGAGGGCCTGTTTTCTGGCAAAACTAGTCCGCCTCACTTGGCGAGCGGCTGCTCATCAGGTAATTTCCGGTAAAGGGTCGCCAGGCTGATCTTCAAGGACTTGGCGGCCTTCTCCTTGTCGCCCATGGTCATGGCGAGCACCTGTTCCAGGTACTCCTTCTCCCGGTCGCGCAGGAAGGCCTTGAGGGATTTATTCCGGAAATCAGCCGCATTATCGGCACTTCCCCCCACGGGACGCTCCATGATTTTGAGCTGGTTCAGGATTCGCGGCGGCAGCACATCGGGCGTAATCTTGTTATCCTGGGCGAAGGTAAGCGCGTGCTTCACGGCGTTTTCAAGCTCGCGGACATTCCCGGGCCAGTTATAACGCTCGAACATGTCCTTGATTTCGGGGGTCAGCTTGGGGAGTTCACGTCCCGCCCCGACTTCATGCCGCAGGACATGATAAACCAGGGGCAGGATATCCTCCTGCCGTTCGCGCAGGGGCTTGATATCAATGGGAATGACACTCAGCCGGTAATACAGGTCCTCCCGGAAGGTTCCCTGCTTGATCATGGCCTCCAGACTCGTATTCGTGGCCGCAATCACCCTGACATCCACCGGGATCGTCTCATTCCCGCCCACGCGCCTGATTTCGTGCTCCTGAAGGACTCGCAGCAACTTGCCTTGAATGCCCAGCGGCATGGATGAAATCTCGTCCAGAAACAGGGTTCCACCGCTGGCGGCCTCAAAAAGCCCTTCCTTGTTGGCAGAGGCCCCCGTGAAAGATCCCTTCATGTGGCCGAACATCTCGGATTCAAGCAACGCCTCGGGAAGCGCCGCGCAATTCACCGCCAGAAAACGCTTGTCCTTGCGTTTGCTGTTCAGGTGTATCGCCTTGGCCACCAGCTCCTTGCCCGTTCCGCTCTCACCGCTGATCAACACCGTGGTATCGGCAGGCGCCACGCGCTTGATCATCTCGCAGGTATTCCGCATGGCCGGACTTTCGGCAACGATATTCTCGAATTTGTAGCGACCGACCAGCTCCTCCTTGAGCTCAACATTCTCGGAGAGTGCCCGGCTGTATTCCAAAGCCCGCTGGATGGTGATCAACAGCTCATCCATCTTGAAGGGCTTGGTAACGTAATCGAATGTCCCCAGCTTCATGGCCGCAATAGCCGTTTCCACCGACCCATAGGCGGTCAGGATGATAACCGGCATCGCCGGCCTGACCTGGCGGGCAATTTTGAGCAGTTCAATCCCGTTTATGGGGGTCATCCGGATATCGGTGATCATCAGGTCGAAGGTTTCCGTGTTCAGGAGGTCGGGGACCTTGGTTCCGTCCTGAACGGAAACGATGCTGTAGCCCTCTGCAGTGAGCAGTGTATTAAGAAGGCTGAGCATCCTCGGTTCATCATCAATCAGAAGAATTCGAGCCATGAGATCATCCCTCCGCAATTATAAGAATTCCCCTCGCAAAGGACAATAATAGGACGATCACAGGTAAAGACAATATATTTTCTTATTTTTGATAAACAAGATTCGCCAGAGTTTCACCACGGGCCTATCCCAGCATCTCCAAAAGCCGCTTGGTCTTCTGGTATTTCTCCTGGAGTTCCTGGCGCGATTTCTCGAACTGGGCCAGCACCTCGGGTTTGGCCTTGCTGATGAAGGCCTGATTCCCAAGCCGTTGGTTGGCCCGCTCGAGATGCCCACCCAATTCCTCAAGTTGCCTGGTCAGCTTGACGGACTCAGCTTTGACATCAATCAGGCCCTCCACGGGCATGTAGATGGTTCCAATCGGGGTCAGCGTCCCGGGCATCGCCGTGCCGGGCGCAAAGGCGGGGTCGACGGTTACCTCTTTGGCCTTGAGCGTGGACTTCAATGTGGCCAGGTCCGCCATCAGCCGTACGGTCAAGGCGGGACTGTTCGACTTGATGATGTAGTCGAGCTTCTGGCCCGGCGCAATGCCGCAATCAGCCCGCAACATCCGCCCAGCCCGGATCATCTCGTGCCGGGCATCGACATACTCCACCACGTCCGGGGTCGCCCCCCACCGCTTCAATTCCTCCGTCAGCGGCTTGGGCCAGGGCGCAACCATGATCGTCTCGTCATCCGCCCCGTAGCCCATGCCATGCCACAGCTCTTCCGTGATGTGGGGCATGAAGGGGTGGAGCAACCGCAACGCCGTCGAAAAGGCATAGTGCATCACCTTCAGCACCTCGGCCTTGCGTGCTTCATCCTGCCCGTAAAACGTATCCTTGGAATACTCCACATACCAGTCGCAATACTCATGCCAGATGAACGAGTACAGCGCATGGGCGGCATCATTGAACCGGAACCGCTTCAGGTTCTCGGTGCACGACTCAATCGCCTCGTTCAGCTTGGCGAGAATATGCCGGTCATCCGAGCTCAGGAGTTCCATCGTGAAAGTGGAATCCATTGCGCGTTTTCCGCTTTCCGCTTTCAGCTTTTCCTCCCGCGCCCCCTCCTGCATCTGCATATAACGGGCCGCGTTCCAGATCTTGGTGCCGAAATTGCGACCGATCTCGAACTTGTCGTTCGAGAGGAACACGTCCTGCCCTGTTGCGGTGATCATCATCAGGCTGTACCGGAGCGCATCGGCGCTGAACTCCTCGATGATCGTCAGCGGATCAATGGAGTTACCGAGGCTCTTGCTCATCTTGCGGCCCTTGTCGTCCCGCACCGTGCCATGGATGTAAACCTCCCGGAACGGGATATCGCCCATGAACTCGAGTCCGGCCATGACCATCCGGGCGACCCAGAAGAAAATGATCTCAGAGGCCGTCACCAGGGTGTTTCCCGGGTAGTAGAGCTTCAGGTCGGGATTGTCACCGGGCCAGCCGAACGTGCTGAACGGCCACAGCCATGAGGAGAACCAGGTATCGAGGACATCCTCATCCTGCCGGATGGTCGCGGCCTTGCACTTTGGACAGCTTTCCTGTTTGCCGCGCCCAGCCCACTGGTGGTTGCACGCGTCGCAATAATAAACCGGAATGCGGTGCCCCCACCAGATCTGGCGGGAAATGCACCAGTCACGGATGTTCGACATCCACTCGACATACACCTTGTTCCAACGCTCGGGCACGAAGCGGATGCGCCCGTCCAGAACCGCCTGCAACGCCGGCTCGGCCAGCGGCTTCATGCGCACAAACCACTGCAGCGAAAGACGCGGCTCCACCACGGTATCGCACCGGTAGCAGTGCCCGACGGCATGCTGGTGGGCGTCGATCTTCTCGATCAATCCCGCCGCCGTCAGGTCGGTAACGATCCGCTTGCGGCACTCAAACCGGTCCAGCCCGGCATAGGGACCCGCCCCTTCGTTCATCGTGCCGTCCGGATTCATCACGCTGATGGGCGTCAGGTTATGCCGCCGCCCCATCTCGAAGTCATTGGGGTCATGCGCGGGCGTCACCTTGACCGCACCGGTCCCGAAGGCGGGATCCACAAACTCATCGGCGATCACAGGCAACTCGCGGTGCAGCACCGGCAGGCTCAACGTCTTTCCGATCAACGCCTTGTACCGTTCATCCTTCGGGCTCACTGCCACGGCCACGTCGCCCAGCAACGTTTCCGGCCGGGTCGTCGCCACCACCACAAACTCACTGGCCGTCAGCTTGCCGTCGCGCTTGACGGGATAACGGATGTAATAGAGCTTGCCCGCCGTGTCCTGGTGCTCGCTCTCCTCGTCGGACAACGCCGTATGGCAGCGGGGACACCAGTTGGTGATGTAATTGGCCCGGTAGATCAGCCCCTTCTCGTAAAGCCGGCAGAACACCTCTTCCACGGCCTGGCTGAGCCCGGCGTCCATGGTGAATCGTTCCCGCTCCCAGTCGCAGGATGCGCCCAGGCGCTTGAGCTGGCGGACAATCGTCCCGCCGTACTCCTCTTTCCACTCCCACACCTTGCCGACGAAGGCCTCGCGCCCGAGATCATGGCGGGTCTTCCCCTCCTTGCGCAGCGCACGCTCGACCACGTTCTGGGTGGCAATCCCGGCATGATCCGTTCCGGGCATCCAGACGGTGTTCTTTCCGTCCATCCGCTGCCACCGGACCAGGATATCCTGGATCGTGTTATTGAGGGCGTGGCCCATGTGAAGGATTCCGGTCACATTGGGCGGCGGGATCATCACGCAATAGGGGGTTCCTCCCCGCGCGGCGTCACCGTGGAAATGCCCCTGTTCCTGCCACCAGTTGTACCAGCGGGTTTCAACGGCCTTGGCATCATACTGTTTCTCAAGTTCCTTCATTTTCTTCTTCCCGGAACAGTTTGTATTCCACGCTGTCCACAAGCGCCTCCCACGACGCCTCGATGATGTTGACCGAAACCCCGACCGTCCCCCACTGTTCCTTGCCATCGCTCGACTCGATGATGACACGGGTCTTGGCGGCCGTGGCCTCCTCCGGATCCAGGATACGGACCCGGTAATCGGTCAACGCCACATGCTCGATCGCGGGATAGAAGCGGGACAACGCCTTGCGGAGGGCGCGGTCCAGCGCGTTCACCGGGCCGTCGCCCGAGGCCACCGCGTGTTCCAGCGTCTCGCCGACGCGCACCTTGATGCTCGCTTCCGAGACACAGGGCTTATCCTTGCCGTTTTTCTCGATGATGACCCGGAACCCCTCAAGCTCGAAGAACGACTTGTGCTTGCGCAGCACCTTCTGCACCAGGATCCGGAACGAGGCATCAGCCGCCTCATAGGCGTAGCCTTTTTTCTCCAGGCCCTTGAGCGCCTCGAGGATCTGCTTGACCTCCGGATCGGACTTCTTGAGATCCACGCCCATCTCGATGGCCTTGAGCAGGACGCTGCTGGAACCCGACCCCTCCGAGACCAGGATGTGCCGTTCATTCCCCACGCTTTCGGGAGTGATATGCTCGAAACTGCGGGGGTTCTTCTGCACCGCGTTCACGTGCATCCCCGCCTTGTGCGCGAAGGAGCTCGCCCCCACAAACGGGGACTTGGTGTCGTGCCGCAGGTTAACCAGATCATCCACGAACATCGACAGCCCGCGCAGCTGCTTCAGGAAGCCCGGCGGAATGGCCCGGCATCCCATCTTGAGCTCAAGGCAGGGAATGATCGAACAGAGATTCGCGTTCCCGGTCCGTTCCCCGTAACCATTGATCGTGCCCTGCACCTGGACGGCACCGGCCCGCACGGCTTCAAGGCTCGTGGCCACCGCCAGCCCGGAATCGTTATGGGTATGGATACCCACCGCCACGCCGGGAAACGCCTTCACCACCTCGGCGGTAATGCCGAACACCTCGTGGGGAAGCGAGCCGCCGTTGGTATCGCACAAAACCAGGGCATCCGCACCGGCCTCAACCGCCGCCTTCAGCACATCCAGCGCAAAGGCGGGATTGTCCTTGTAGCCGTCGAAGAAATGCTCGGCGTCGAAAATCACCTCGCGCTTATGGCTTTTCAGGTAGCCCACCGTGTCCGCCACCATCCTGCGGTTTTCCGCCACCGTGGTCCGCAGCACATCATCGACATGCAGTTTCCAGGTTTTCCCGAAAATGGTCACCACCGGCGTTCCCGCCTGGATCAGCCGCGCCACGTTCTCGTCCGCTTCCACGGCGATATCGGCCCGGCGGGTGCTGCCAAAGGCGGCCACCTTCGCGTGGCGGAGCTTGTGCTTCTGGATTTCATGGAAGAACTCCATGTCCTTGGGGTTGGAGCCCGCATAGCCGCCCTCGATATAATCCACCCCGAACTCATCCAGCTTGAGGGCCATCTGGATTTTCGAGGCCCCGGAGAAGGAGATCCCCTCCCCCTGCGAGCCATCCCGCAACGTGGTGTCGTAGATGAAGATTTTCCGGGGATGTGTCATTCGCGTGAATCTCAATTCTTGTTGTTGAAAAACGCCTGGTAAAGGGCCAGAACGGCTTTTTTCCGGTCCATGGCCTTCACGGCAAACATCATGCTGATTTCCGAGGAGCCCTGGTTCAGCATCTCGATGTTGACGCCGCCATTGGCCAGCGCCGCCGTCGCCCGCGAGGCCATGCCCACCGTGTAATGCATCCCCTCGCCCACGATCATCACCAGCGCCAGGCCGCGGTCCAGGTCGATATTGTCGGATCCCAGTTCCGCCCGGATGCGGCTGAACACGCGCTCTTCCTTCTCCTTGGTGAACTCCTTTTCGCGGAACACCACGGAAATATTGTCGATCCCGGAGGGCGAGTGCTCGTAGGAAAGCCCCTCCTCCTCCATGATCTGGAGAAGCCGCCGGCCGAACCCGACCTCGCGGTTCATCATGTACTTATCCACATAGACCGCGCAAAAGCCGTCCGCGCTGGCGATCCCGCATACCGATCCACCCTCGTACTTCCGGCTCGGGACAATCCGCGTGCCGGGCGCCTCCGGGCGATTGGTGTTCTTGACGCAAATCGGGATTTTCGCATGCACGGCGGGAATGATGGCTTCATCATGAAACACCCCGAAGCCGGCATAGGCCAGTTCCCGCATCTCGCGGTACGTCATCAACTCGATCGCCGCGGCGTCCGGAACAATCCGGGGATCGGCGGCGAAAACGGAATCCACGTCCGTGAAATTCTCATAGAGGTCGGCCTTGACCGCCGCCGCCAGGATGGCGCCGGTGATATCTGACCCGCCCCGCGGGAAGGTGGCCACCTCGCCAGCCTTGGTATACCCGAAAAATCCGGGGAAAATCGTCGTCCCGGGCGCATTCCTCAGGGCAGCCAGCTTGGCATAGGACTCCTGCAGTACCATGGCGTTGCCGAAATCATCGCTCAACAGCATACCGGCGTCTCGCGGGCTGACATAATGCGCATCCATTCCTTCCTTCCGGAAGATTTCAGCCACCAGTTTCGCGCTGTTGTCCTCGCCCGCCGCCTTCATGAGGTCCATGAATTTGCCGCGGTGCGACAGGTCGGACGACAGGCGGGCACGCAGGTCCGCCTCGATTTCACGGATGACCGCCGCCCCGACCCCGGCCTCGCGCTGGATGTCGGCATAGCGCTCGACAATGGCCGCCAGCTCCGCCTCCGCCGTCTTGCCGGCAAGTTTCGCCTCGGCACAGGCAATCAGCATATCCGTCACCTT
>JAABPW010000340.1 GCA_011391785.1 Verrucomicrobiota bacterium | reverse complement strand
GCCGCAAGGCGTGGGGGTTCAAGTCCCCCCCCGAGCACCAACTTATGAAACTCCTTATTGCCACTGGAAACAGGCATAAATTTCAGGAAATCTCCGCCATCCTGAAGTCCTCGAGTCTTTCCCTCCTTAACTTGCGTGACCTGAATGAGCCTCCCCTTGTCGTTGAGGATGGCACTACCTTCGAGGCCAATGCGGTGCTTAAGGCGGTCACCCTGGCCCGGCATAGCGGACTGTGGACTTTGGCCGATGATTCCGGCCTGGAGGTTGATGCCCTGGGAGGGGCGCCTGGCGTGATATCCGCCCGATACGCGGGGGAACCTTCGAATGATGCCGCCAATAACCGGAAACTGCTGGAAGAAATGGCGGCGGAAGTCAACCGGCGGGCACGGTTCTGCTGCGCCATCGCCCTGTCGGATCCCTGCGGCATTTCCCGCACCGTCCGTGGGGCGTGCGAAGGGGTGTTGCTGCCTTCCTTGAAGGGGGCAGGGGGGTTCGGTTATGACCCGCTTTTCGTGCCCGACGGGTATGACCTGACTTTTGCGGAACTCAGCGCTGAGGTCAAGAATGTCATTTCGCACAGGGCGCGGGCCCTGGCCCTGGCCGTGGAGGCCTGGGGGCCTTTCCTCGAGACGGAACCAGTGCGTTGGTGACGGATTTCGACATCCCAGTTGAAATTACCGGTTGTTTACCCTAACATCTGCCTGCAACAAAACGAAGGGTGGCGTATGTTTGAATTAAAATACAATCCGGGTTACAACACATTCGATTCAGACTCGTACACGGTTCATCTTGAAAACCCCAAGGAACCCGTGCTTTTCCGCCATACCTTTCCGTACGACGAGGTTCCCCGTATCGGGTTCAATCACCGGCTCGTTCCCATGCGGATGCCGAAGGATATCTGGGTGACCGACACGACGTTTCGCGACGGCCAGCAGGCCATGCCGCCCTATACCGTCAAGCAGGTGTTGGATATCTATAAATTGCTGCACCGCCTCGGAGGGCCGAAGGGGCTCATCCGCCAGTGCGAGTTTTTCCTCTACACCAAGAAGGACCGGGAAGCCGTCGAGCAGATCCAGTCATTGGGATACAAGTTTCCCGAAGTCACCGGCTGGGTCCGGGCGCGCAAGGAGGATCTGAAGCTGGCCAAAAAGATGGGCCTCAAGGAAACCGGCATCCTCACGTCCTGTTCCGATTATCACATCTTCCTCAAGCTGAAGATGACGCGGCGCCAGGCGCTCCGGGAATATCTCAAGGTGGTCCGGGACGCCCTGGATGTGGGCATCACCCCCCGCTGCCATTTCGAGGATGTGACCCGGGCCGATTATTATGGCTTTGTGGTGCCCTTTGCCTCCGAGCTCATGAAGCTCGCTGAGGAAAGCAAGAAAGTCATCAAGATCCGGATTTGCGACACGATGGGCCTTGGGGTTCCTTACCCCGGCGCCGCGATGCCGCGGTCGGTTCCCGGCTTGATTTATGGCCTTCAGTATTATGCCGGCTTTCCGAGCGAATGGCTCGAGTGGCATGGTCACAATGACCTGTACCTGGTGACGGCCAATGCGGTGACGGCCTGGCTCTACGGCTGTTCGGCCGCGAACGGAACGTTGCTGGGCATGGGCGAGCGCACCGGAAATCCTCCGGTCGAGGGCATGGTGGTCAACTACCTTCAGCTCCGCGGCAATGATTGTGATGTGGATACAACGGTCATCACGGAGATTGCCGAGTACTTTGAGCATGAGCTCAAGGTGCAGATCCCCGTGAACCAGCCGCTGATCGGAAAGAGCTTCAATGTGACGCGGGCCGGGATTCATGCCGACGGGCTGCTGAAGAACGAGGAAATCTACAACGTGTTCAACACGGAAAAGCTGTTGAACCGCCCGGTGGAACTGGCTGTGACCGACAAGAGCGGGCAGGCCGGCATCGCGCTGTGGCTGAAGAAATACTTCCGCAAGGCCAGGGAGCCGGTTAGCAAGAATGATCCGGGAGTTGTGAGGATCTACGAATGGTTGATGACCCAGTATGATGCGGGTCGCACCACGGCGATTTCGGACGACGAGCTTTTGGAGCAGACCAAGCTTCACCTGTCTCCCTGGTTGAAAGAGAACGGCTATGAGTTTTGAGATTGTCACCTTTGGTGACCCTGTCCTGCGCGTGAGGGCGACTCCGGTCGCCCGTATCACCGTGGAAGCCAAGTCGCTTGTGGATGGCATGCTGGATGCCATGCATGCCGCCGATGGCATCGGCCTGGCCGCCCAGCAGGTGGCGCGGACGGTGTCGGTCTGCGTGATCGATATCCCCGCCGAGCTGGATGTGGCGGAGGAAGGCGGGCCGCCGCTCAATCCCGGTATCCAGATGCCGCTGGTGATGTTCAATCCGAAAATCACTTCGCGAGGGGATCAGGCTGTCCGGCGGGATGAAGGATGTCTCAGTTTTCCGGGCATTCATACGGCGGTTCAACGGTCGGCAGAGGTCGAGGTGTCGTTTGTGGATTGGAAAGGCGAGGTCAGGGTGCTGCGTTGTTGTGGATTGCTGGCCCGCGCGGTGCAGCATGAGCTTGACCACCTTGATGGCGTGCTTCTTGTGGACCGGATGTCGCCCGTGAAGAAGATCAGCATGGCAGGCAAGCTCAAGCGCCTCCGCGAGGAGACCGCGGAACGGCGGCAGGGACGTTAAAAAGTCAGGCTCAAGGCCGTGGCGAGCACGGAGTCGGTGCTCTTTTTGCCTTCGGCTGGATTGCTGTCATACCGTCTCTGATAGTAGACATTCAGGCTCAAGTCGCGGGTGAGGGCGGAGGCAATGCCCGCCTCCGAGTTTACGAAAAAAATTCCCGGATCCTCGAGTTTCGGGAGATACTCAGCCGAGAACCAGGCCAGGACCCTTTCGTTGAGGATGTGTTCGATTGTGGACGCGGCGCGCCCTGCCGCGTAACCCTCGACATCCTCGTTCTTTTTTTCCTGCACGTATCCTGCGCCCGCTTCGAGGTTGAAAACGGTGGTCTCGGAGCGTATCAGGTGCAGGCCGGGCGAGAGAATGCCGGTTGCGCGGTAGTCCAGGTCGGCGATCGTGTCCGTTACCCAGTCTAGATTCATCAGGGCATAGACGCGTTTTGTCATCATCCGCTCGTAACGCAGTCCTGCGCTGGCATTCTCGGTGTCCCGAGTGCCATCGCTTTCTCCATAGGCGGCCCGGCCGTGGATACGGAAGAGGTCCTGCTCCCTGTCCTTGACCGCATGAAGGCCGAGCGAATAGCGGAGTGTTTCGGTATTCCCCCGGCTCTGGTTGACTCCAAAGTCCAGATTCCGGCGCCAGTCGCTGATGGCGTAGGTCGGGGGGGCGGGGGTGGGTAGCCGGAGGATCCGTCCGGAGACGCTGAACTTGCCGCCGGAGCATCCCCCGAAGGCGCCGAGAAGCGTGGTTCCCGTTAATCCATCCGTGGCTTTTGGCTTCACCCCGAGGACGGCATTGGTCGTGACGGGGATCGCGTTTGTGGTGACGTCCGGATTCTCCAGGGTGACCGTGCTGGTGGGCGCATTGGTATCCCCGGCCCGGGCTAACCCGAAAGGACCTCCGGCAATGGCGCAAAGGATCAAAAGAGAAGATAGGGTGCAGGGTTTCATCCTGTTATTCCAGAAAGGCTTCGTTGCCGTATTCGGGGACGGTTGCGGCAAAGCCCTTTTCCGTGCTGAGCGTTTCCGCGAAATGACGGGCGGTTTCCGCTTCACCATGCGTGACGAAAACGGTGCGCGGCTTGGTGGGGCCGATTCTTGAGAGCCACTGGAGCAGTTCCTGCCGGTCGGCGTGGGCGGAAAATCCGGAAATGGTCTCGATCCTGGCGCGGACGGGGACTGGCTGGCCGAAGAGGCGGATGGGGTTGACACCCTTCTGGATCAGGCGACCCAGGGTTCCCACCGATTGGTAGCCGACGAACAGCACGGTGCATTCAGGGCGATTGAGGTTGTTTGCCAGATGGTGCTTGATGCGCCCGCCTGTGCACATCCCGGCCCCGGCCATGATCGCCACCGTTCCCTTGATGCTGTTGATGCCCTTTGACTCGTCAACGGTCTGGACCATCTTGAGTCCTGGAAAATGGAAGGGCGATTGCTGGTCACGAACCATTTGATTCATGTCGGTATCGAGTATGGGGAGGTGCTGTTCGAAGATTTTGGTCACGGTGACCGCCATCGGGCTGTCCAGGAATACCAGCAGGGGCGGGATGCTTTTGGCGCGGGCCAGCGTGTTGATGTAATAGAGGACTTCCTGGGCGCGTTCGATCGCGAAGGTCGGAATGATGAGATTCCCACCCCGTTTGGCGGTGTCCAGGATGATGGACCGGAGCTTTTCGCCAATCAGTTCCGTCTTCTCGTGAATCCGGTCGCCATAGGTGGATTCCATCACGACGTAGTCGGCGGCGGGGCAATAATCGGGATCCTCAAGGATGGGTCGGTTCCACCGCCCGATATCGCCGGAGAAGACGATGGATCGCCCATTGGCCCGGATCTGGATGGAGGCTGAACCCAGGATGTGGCCGGCATCCGTATAACTGACTTCCACTCCTTTGGCGATGGTCACGGGTTCATGGTAATTGACCGGCGTGAAATGAGAACAGCAGTGTTCAACGTCCGCCACCGTGAAGAGCGGTTCAAGGGGCCGGGGGCCCGTCCGGTGCTCGCGCTCATGCCGCTTTTTCTTGAAGGCGGCGTCTTCGGACTGCAGCTTGGCTGAGTCCATCAGGACCGTCTTGGCGATTTCGGCGGTTGCAAGGGTTCCGTAGATGGTGCCTTTGAACCCGTCCTTGACCAGTTTGGGGAGATACCCGCAGTGGTCGATATGGGCATGAGTCAGCAGGACGGCGTCGATTCCGGAAGGGGGTACCGGGAAGGGTTGCCAGTTCCGGTCCGCCAGTTCGCGCTCCTGAACCAGTCCGCAATCAATGAGCAGCCGCACGCCATTGACGTCGAGTAGATATCGTGAGCCAGTCACGCTGCAGGCCGCTCCAAGAAAGGTCAGTTTTGCAAACATGGATGACTCCTTGTATTACGGGTTATCACGCTCACTCCAGCACAATGCCTTCCGCAATGGCGCGGGCCTGGGCTGGCCCCTCCACCAGGCGGACCAGTGTCAGGGCAAGCTCGAAGGTGGTGCCGGCGCCCTGGCTGGTGACGATGTGGCCATCCACAAGGGTCCGCTCATCCAGTCGGGGGGTGGCGGTCAGCTGGGCCGTGACACTGGGGTGACAGGTAACCTTGCGGCCCTTGAGGATGCCGGCGGCCTGGAGTGCCAGCGGGCCGGCGCAGACCGCGCCGATCCATTTTCCGGCCCTGTCAAAATCCCGGATGGCCTGCAACAGCGGCGGAAAGGCCATGAATCGATTCACGCCCGGTGCGCCGCCGGGAATCATGAGAATATCGAAGTCATTCGGGTTGATGTCCCTCCAGGCCTTGTCGGGCATCAGGCGGACCCGGCGTGATGCCGTGATCAGTCCATCATCGACTCCTGCCACCACCACATTCCATTGGGCGCGACGAAGGATGTCGATCAAGATAACCGCTTCCATTTCCTCGGTGCCGTTGGCGATGGGGACGAGAACGTTGGGCATGGTCACGTCTTAATCATCCCTTCTTCCGCCCAGAAGACCCGACCGGAAAAGGTAGTAGAGCAGTGTGAGCAGGGCGGTGATGGCCGAGGCGACATAGGTCAGGAAGGCGGCGTTCAGGACGCGGGCCGCATCCTCCTGTTCGCGGTAGGTGACGATGCCGGACAGGACCATCAGGCGCTTGGCCCGGGCGCTGGCGTCCCACTCAACCGGAAGGGTGATCAGTGCGAAAACCACCGTGATGCTGAACAGGATGATTCCAATCAGGAACATTTTCGGGTTATGCATGAACATTCCCAGGATGAAGAAGATATACGAGCCTGTGCTGCCGAACTGGGTGGCGGGCACCAGTTTGGACCTGAGTCCCAGCCACATATAGGCGTCGGCATGTTGCAGGGCGTGTCCGGCTTCATGGCAGGCCACCCCGATGGCCGACAGGGAGGGGGAGTTATAGACATCCGAAGACAGGCGCAGGGTTCGGGATGTCGGGTCGTAATGATCGCTCAAAAATCCGTCGGCCCGTTCGATGGTGACGTTTGTCACGCCGTTGCGCGTCAGCAATTGGCTGGCCGCCTCCGCGCCGGTTATCCCTGAGCCCGCCATGATTTTCGAATAATGGGCAAAGGTCGATTTGACTTTATAGGTCGCTATCAGCGCCAGAATAACGCCAGGCCCGACAAACAGCAGATACATGGGGTCAAATATCATGATCTTACTCCTTACTTTTTCTTGGATTCATCAGGTCGTCATTTAATCAAAGTCCGGATCGTATGACAAGAGGGGGTGGAGGGTGTCAGGTGGGGGGATGGGGCTTGACTGGGGCGGTGGATGCAAATATCATGAAATAACTAAGGCTTTCCTTGGTTTCCGGGCGGAAAGGTTGCTAGATGGGTACTGATGTCCATATAGATTTATCGAAATCGAAAACGGAGGATGGCCTCCATGGGCAGACGGGCCCTGCGGAAACGGCCGCGGTCGGCGAGTCGATGAGATCCAGGAATGACCGGCTGGAAATGGCGGGGGTCGTGGCCGGTCAGATCGCCCATGATTTCAACAATCTGCTGACGCCGCTCCTGGCCTATCCGGATCTGATCCGCAGTGAAATCAAGGGCAATTCCACGGCCTTGGAGTATCTTGATATTATAGAAAAAACGGCAGGGGATATGTTGCGCCTGACCCGGTCGTTTCTGGCGCTGTCCTGCCGCGGCCGGATCGGGACGGATGCCGTCAGTCTCAACGAGGTGATTGCCCAGGTCATTGAGGTGATGAAGTCCCTGGTGCCGCCGGGAATCAGCATTAAACTGGAGCTTGCGGATAACCTCCTGGACGTGGCTGGAAGTCGCGATCAGGTGAAGCGCGTGATTGAAAACCTCTGCCAGAATGCCGTCGAGGCCATGGGGACGACGGGTGTCTTGCATGTGAAGACGCAGGGCGTCTATCTCGACTCGCTCGTGGGGGACTACGGTGCCGTCACCATCGGTGACTATGTGAAGATCACGGTGTCCGATACAGGGTGTGGCATCTCCAAGGATGTCAGGGGTAAGATTTTCGACCCTTTTTTCACCACCAAAAAGGCATCCAAGCCACGCGGGGCGGGGCTCGGATTGACCTTTGTTCACGGAATCATACGGGATCATCGGGGGTATATTGACATGGAAAGCACTGTCGGCCAGGGAACTTCTTTTTCGGTCTATTTGCCCGTTTCCCGAAGCGCGGTCCAGCAGAAGATGAAGGAATGATCATGGATATCATTCGGTCGGTAGAGGTCATGCAACAGGCTGCGCTGGGCTTGCGACGGACTGGACGGCGGATCGCTTTCGTGCCCACTATGGGCTGCCTGCACGAGGGGCACCTGTCGTTGGTCAAGCTGGCGAGAGCCTGTAGCGACCAGGTGGTGCTCAGCATATTCGTCAATCCCATCCAGTTTCTTCCGGGCGAGGACTTCGCGGCCTATCCGCGCCCTGTTGAGGCCGATGAACGGTTGTGCCGCGAGGCGGGTGTGGATTTTCTCTTTTATCCCGACACGGCGCTTATGTATTCGCCTGACCACAGTGTGTTTGTTGAGGAAACCTGCCTGTCGCGGGGATTGTGCGGTGCAACTCGGCCGGGGCATTTCCGCGGTGTGACCACGGTGGTGGCGAAACTGTTCAATGTGGTGCTCCCGGATGTGGCGGTGTTTGGACAGAAGGATGCGCAACAGTTGCGGGTCATCCGGAGAATGGTACGCGACCTTAACATGCCGGTATCAATCCTGGCCGGGCCCATTGTCCGGGAACCCGATGGCTTGGCACTGAGTTCGCGGAATCGCTACTTGTCCCCGTCTGAACGGCAGGACGCGCTTTGCCTGAGGCGGGCCCTGGATACGGCCGAATCACTGGTCCGGGCGGGGCAGCGCTCCACCGTTGTTTTGCGTCAGGCCATGCGGGACGTGATAGCGGGAGTTCCCTCCGCCCAGGTGGACTACGTGGAGTGCGTGGATGATGAAACCCTCGAGCCGGTCGAGTGGATGGAGAGGCCGGTCCTGGCCGCCCTGGCCGTCCGCGTCGGAAAAACCCGTCTCATTGACAACACCGTCCTGACGTCCTAGAGTTATCGCGATCTGGAGTTGTGGCCGGCGGGAGGCTTGGAGGATTGTATGACTAATCGCAGTGGTTTGACGTTTGCGGATGTATTGATCCTTGTTGCCATTGTCTTGCTCCTGGCGGCCCTCGCCATTCCGAAGTTCGTGGAGCCTCAGGATTACGGCAACGAGGAAGATGAGGCGGTCGAGGTTACCAATACAACGGCGGCGGCTAGTTCAGCCAGGGTCGATGCGCCCACCAACGCGATTCTGCCGGGTGAATTGATCAGTGACTGACGCTTTTCCGGATTGAGCAGCGGTTGGGGGGGCGGTTCTGTGCCCGGAAAATCAATTCAAAATCCGTCTTTTCCTCTTCCGTGGGAAGGAATGGCGCCACTTCCTGGAACCGGCTGTCCCGCCTTACCTGCTTGAGCATGAATTCGAAATATTCCCCATGATCCGTGCAGAGGTGAATCGTTCCCCCGGGACTGAGCGCCCGGAAGGTAAGGTCGAGGAATAGCGGGGAGACGATCCGGAAGTGGTGGTGACGCCGCTTGGGCCAGGGATCAGGAAAAAAAAGGTAGAAGGTGCTGACGGATTTTTCCTGCAGGAGGGGGAGCACACGCAGGGCGTCCCCGTTCAGGAGGCGGATATTGCCGAGGCCGGTGGCGGTTGCCTTCCTGTCGATTTTCTTCAGCCGTAGCAGCGACCGGTCGATTCCCAGGAAGTTGTTTCCGGGGTGACCCCCGGCACGGGCCAGGAGAAATCGACCGCGACCGCAGCCGATGTCGACCTCCAGGGGTTGCGGCAGGGAGAACAGCCCTTGGAAATTGAAGGGTTTCTCCTCCGCGGGAAACGGGATGAGGTTGACATCGTGAAAGTCACGGTTTTTGACGCGTTCGCGAACCATGGGCGAGGATCGTGCGGCGGGTTATGACCGCCCGAACAGCCGGGCGAAGAAACCGGGGCGATCCAGCCGATCCATCTGGGTTTCGATGTAATTCAAGGCAAAGACCTCGAACTTGCCGTTCGTGGAGGCCTTGTAATGGCGGGTGGCGGCGACCAGTCCCTCCTTGCCTGCCTCGATGTAACGGTTGAGCGCGGCGGTGTCCTGGGTGCGCTTGCGTGCCAGGGATGTCATGAGAGGCATGAAGGAGTGGATCAACCTGGTTTTAGCCTCCCAGTCGTTGCGGCGGCAGGCCTCCGCGTCGCGCTCGATGAACTTTTCGCGATCCGCCTCCGGCGTGCTTGATGAGTTTTGTTTCAGGTTAAGCGAAATCTTCACTCCGGTTACTCCTTGCCATACGTTGATGCACTATCCTTAAATAACCATAACAGCGCCACGGTGACAAGCGCTTCTACTTCAGCTTGGCCAGTTCCTGCTCGAGCAGCGTGACATACCGCGTCGTCCTGTCGATGATCGCCTGGTATGTCGAGGGCTCGTTCAGGTTGACTCCGGCGTTCTGGAGCAGCGTCATGGGGTAGTCGCTGTTGCCTGCCTTCAGCAGGGTCATGTAGCGCTTCAATCCCTCCTCGCGGGTGGTCTTGTCCTCCGACATGATGGCTTCAGCCAGTTTTGACGATGTGGCGAAGCACGTGGCGTATTTGTAGACGTAGAACGGGGAATGGTAGAAGTGCGAAATCCTCGTCCAGGAGTACCGGTAGTAATCGTCCACCGTGATTTCGCGGCCAAGGTAGGAGTCCTGGATGGCGGTGTAGATATCCCTCACGCTTTGTGCCGTAACGGGCTGGTTCTTTTCCACGGACCGGTGAATGGACCATTCGAATTCGGCCCACATGGATTGGGTGTAGAACGTTTGCTCGATATCGCGGATGGCATAGGTCAGCAACGCGATCCGCTCGGCCGGATCGGTGTTTTTCTTGAGCAGGTAGTCCAGCAGGAGCGCTTCGTTCATGGTCGAGGCGACCTCGGCGATAAAGGTGAGTGGCTCGGCGTTGACAAAGGCCTGATTCTCGTTGGAGAGCATGCTGTGCATGGCGTGGCCCAATTCGTGGGCCACGGTGAACATTTCCGAAAGCGTCTCATTGTAGTTCATGAGAATATAGGGGTGTACGCCATAGGTGTTGGCCATATAGCCCCCGGTGGTCTTGCCCTCGTTCTCGTAGACATCGATCCAGCGGTTGGTGAAAGCCCTGCGGAGGCGGTCCTGGTAGTCCTTGCCGAGCGGCGCCATGGCCTCGATGATCCAGGGCTGGATCTCGTCGTAAGGGTAGGTTTTGTCGAACTTCACGAGGGGCTGGAGCCCGTCGTACAAGTGGTATTCCTTGAGTCCGAGCCGCTTCTTGGCCAGTGCGTGATACCGCTGGACGGGCGCAACCCCGGCCTTGACGGTCTTTACCAGGGTCTCGTAGACCGTGGTGGGCACATTGTCCCGGTCGAGGACCGCCTCGAGGCAGGAATTGTATCGACGTGCCTGGGCCGACGCCCAGTCGTTCTGGAGGATCCCGTTGTAGATCGACGCATAGGTGTTTTTGTTTTTGAAATAGATTTCGTTGAAGGTGCTGAAGGCCTTGGCGCGGTCTGCCTGGACCCGGTTGTTGCTGATGAGGTTCTGGTAGTTCCCCGGCGTCAGCCTGACGGTCTCCCCGGAGGATAAAGTCAAAGTCGGGTATTTGATGTCGCTGAGGGACAGCTCCTTGAAAATCCTGCTGGGCGCCTCTGCCGCCTGGGAGAAGTACGCCAGGAGTTGTTCCTTGTCCTTGCTCAGCACATGCGCCTGTTGCCGGTAGAGGTTTCCGATGCTGTGCCGGTAGGGGGCCAGTTCAGGGGTGGAGTCCAGCCACGTCTTCATGGTCTCCCACGGGATTGAGAGCAGTTCGGGATTGTACCAGGCGGCGGCCACGGCGAAATTGGCCGAAGAAATCTCCACCTGCTGGAGTTTTGCGGCGACGGCGTTGTCCCGCGTGTCCTGGGCGCTCGTCAAGGCCGGGTAACGGTAGACCTTGTATTCGAGTATGCCCAGTTCATCGCCCAGTCTGGTGGCCTTCAGGAGCGCCTTGGGTCCGTTGGACAAGGTTCCCTTGAGTCCGGCGTATTCTGCCCGCATGGACTCCAGGCGAGCCAGCCCTTGTTCCCACTCGGCCCAGTTGGTGTAGATCTGGCTCAGGTCCCATTTGTACTGGTCAGGGATCTGGGCCCGGTCCTGCGAGGTGGGCCGGGCATTCAGCACCGGCAGTGCCGCCAGGGCGAACAGGAAAAGCGCCAGCCCCGTTATGGCGCGGTGTTTAAGGGTCAGGCGCATGCGCACGCTCCGTAGTTCGTGTCTGTCAAAGGCAACCGCGGTGCCGTTAATTCCGGAGAGCCGCCTTGGCTTTCTTCGCCAGCTTCTTTTCGGCTTTGGTCTTCAGGGGGGCTTTCTTGGTGTTCTTCTTCGCATCTTGTGACTTGGACATAGTGGCTCCTTTTTTTTCGATACTAGACGTTTTTCAGCGTAAACGCCAGATATACCGTTTCGTCCCGGAAATCATTTCAGGATGGTCAAAAGGTTGCTGGAATCATCCGTCCAGAGCATGAGGGACGGGATTTTATCGGTTGGCAGGATCCGGTTGGCGGGAGCGGTGGTTTTCACCGCCGCCAGGGCGGAGGAGGAGGGGGAGAGCAGGACCCAGGTGGAGTGGTTATTCAGCGGGGGTCTGCGCTTGTTGTCGATGACTTTCCACTGGAGCCCGAAATGTTTCCGGATGCCCGCCAGGACCGGAAGCAGGTCCAGATACCGGTTGCTGATGTGCACGGCGATCACCCCGTCGTCCTGGCAGCGCTTCAGGTATAGCTCGAAGGCTTCACGGGTCAGGAGGTGGATGGGAATGCTGTCGCCGCTGAACGCATCGACAACCAGCACATCGAGCCGGGCGAATTGTCCGGAATTTACCTCTGACTCCAGGGATAAGCGCGCATCACCCTGCGCGATTTCCACGGTGGCCTGGCAGTGCTGCAAATAGGAGAACCAGGGGGATCGGGTGGCCAGCCGGATAATTTCCGGGTTGATCTCGTAAAAACGGAACACATCACGGGGCTGTCCATAGGCGGCAAGTGTTCCGACACCCAGCCCGACGATGCCGACAGTCAGGGGGTGGTGTGCCGCGCGTTTGGGATGGTTGGCGAGCAGCAGTCCGATTCCGGTGATCCGTCCGTAATAGGTGGTGGGCTCATTGGTCCAGCTCCCTGTGTGGAATTGCTTGCCGTGCAGGATGGCTCCGTTTTTCAGGACATGGGCGGTGACATTGTTGGTCCTGCTGAACTCCCGGGCGACGCGCAGGATCCCGTAGAAATTCCGGGATTGCTCGACGCAGCCCGGGCCGGAGGCCGCCTTCATCACCACGAAGGACTGCATCAGGAGCAGCGGCAGCACCACCACCAGAAGCGGCCATTTCCAGCGGGACAGGAAACTGGGGCGGCGATACAGGATGAAGGTGGCCAGGTACAGGGTTCCCAGGAAACTCAGGGGATATTCCCAATGGGCAGTGAAGAAGTGGGGAATGACCAGGGTCGTGCCGAGTCCGCCGATCACGCCACCCAGGGAGATGGCAAGATAGAAACGAGTGAGTCCGCCGGGCTCCGGACGGGTTTCGTAGAGCGCGGTGTGGCAGTACAGGCAGGCGCACAACTGGGTGAAGCTGAACACGGCAATTTGAGTGGTGATCCCGAGATGCCCGTCGTTCATGAGGTCCAGAAGCGCGATGGCGCAGAGGGTCCCCAGGAGCAGGAGGGCGGCGGCGATATCCAGGGACAGAACGCGGAACCGGCCCGCGAAGCACAGCATGAACGTGCCGAGGTAAATGGCGAGCGGGATCATCCAGAGGAACGGCACCGGGGCCACGTCCTGGGTCAGCTGGCTGGTGGTTGCCATCAGGGACAGGCAACTGCAGGTGGACAAGGCGGTCCACAGCCAGAACGAGCCGCCTGTCCCGGCGCCGGTGTCGCCCTGAGCTTTGGCGGCAGGCGTTCTGGTTGCCGGTACGGTTCGGGCGATCCACAGGGTCAGGAAGGCAAAGAGGAGAAACCCGCCGCCCCAGATCCACGCCTGGGCATGCAGGGGAAGGCAAGGCTCCAGAAGTATCGGGTAGGCGACCAGGGCCAGGAGCGAGCCGGCATTGGACAACGCGTAGAACCGGAAGGGCGAAATACCCCGCGATGCGGTCGCCCACCATGCCTGATAAAGGGAGGAGGTGGCGGACAGCAGTAGAAAGGGAAGTCCGATGGACAACCCCAGAAACCGGGTGATTTGCAGGGTCGGGTCGGCGGTGGGATGCGGGCGGGTGGTTGCGTCCGGCAGGATCGGGGAACCCCAGAGCCAGGCGGCCATGCAGAACCACGCCACCATCAGCCACAACCCGCCCGTATGGATCAGGGCCTGGGTTCGTGGGGAAATCCTTTGCAGGACGTGCGCATAGGCATATCCCAGGAAAAGCACAACCTGGAAGAAGGCCAGGCAGGTGAGCCAGACGCCGGCGCCGCCGCCAAACCAGGGGGTCAGGTATTTGCCCAGAAGCGGTTGAACCATGAACAGCAGGAAGGCGCTGAGGAAGATGGAAATTCCGAATACCGCCATGGGCTTCCAGGAGGAAGCAGGCGGAGGGGAAGCGGGTTGGGAACCATCAGGGCTTTCGATCATTTTGAAGTTCTTCAAAAACCACGCTGGCGGCTTTCAGGGCGGCCCCGCCGGAACCCAGCAGGGCGCTGACTTCATCATAGCCGGCCAGCATGGCGGCGCGCTCGGGGGTATCTTCCAGAAGGGGAATCAGGGCTTCGGCCAGGGCTTCCGGCGTGGCCTGCTCCTGGAGGAATTCAGGACAGATCCTCCGGTTGGCGATGATGTTCACGATCCCCATGAAGCGGACCGTTGCCAGTCTCCTGCCGATCCAGCAGGTGAGGGGTGCGACGATGTAGGCGATGACCGTGGGGCACCCGGCCAGGGCCGACTCCATGGTGGCGGTTCCGGATTTCACGAAGGCGGCCCGGCTTTGACGGAAGACCTGGCGGGCTTCGCCCCTCACGATGGCGACACGGGATGGCGCCTCGGGCAGGGTGGCGATGAGTTTCCGGATGTGGTTTTCAATCTCGGGAGTAGGTGCGGGAATGATGAACGAGGCGTTGGGAAACCGCTGTTCCACCCGTTTCGCCGCCGCGCAGAATGCCGGCAACATGCGGCCGATTTCAGTGTGTCGGCTTCCGGGCAGCATGCCGATGCGCGGTTCGCCCTGCCAGGGCAGTGGCGTGAGCGGGGCGTGCAACACCTCCTGGATTTCATCGACCAGCGGGTGCCCGGTGAAGTCCACCTTCAGTTTGGTCCCCTCGAACACCTTCGGCTCAAACGGGAAGATGGCCATCAGGCGGTCGATGACCACGGCCATCTTCGGGATCCTGCCCTTATTCCAGGCCCAGA
>JAABPW010000350.1 GCA_011391785.1 Verrucomicrobiota bacterium | reverse complement strand
TGTCAATAAAGAGCAACACGTCCTGCCGCAGCTCATCACGGAAGAATTCGGCCACTGTCAGCGCCGAAAGCGCAACACGGGCGCGGGCACCCGGCGGCTCGTTCATCTGGCCGAACACCATGGATGTTTTCTTGATGACGCCTGATTCGCGCATTTCTCGGTAAAGCTGGGTCCCCTCACGGGTACGTTCGCCTACCCCGGCGAAAACCGAGTAACCACCATGCTCCGTGGCGATGTTGCGGATCAATTCCTGGATCAAAACGGTCTTGCCAACGCCGGCCCCACCGAATAAGCCGATCTTTCCACCCTTCTTATAGGGGGCCAGCAGGTCAATGACCTTGATACCGGTGACCAGGACCGTATCCTTCGTATCCTGATCCTGAAACAAGGGGGCGGCACGATGAATGGGCATCCGCTTTTCCGACACAATCGGGCCGGCGTTGTCGATCGGATTGCCAAGCAGGTTCATGACACGTCCGAGCGTGCCGGGCCCGACAGGAACCGTGATCTCCTCGCCGCAGTTCTTGACTTCAGCGCCGCGCACAAGGCCGTCGGTGGAGTCCATGGCAATGGTCCGGGCCAGATTGTTCCCGAGATGCTGCGACACTTCCAGGGTCAGATTCCACGGGTCGCCGTTAATGGAGGGATTCGTGACCTGCAGGGCCGTCATGATCGGCGGCAGCTGATTCTCGGGAAACTCCACATCCACCACCGGGCCCAGGACCTGCTGAACCTTACCCATAACCAATGTGTTGACACTGCTCATATCTGCTCACCTTTCACGATTCACATGCCGCGCCTCGCGCGCCACGCTTCACGCCTCATCCTTGACATCTCACTTGAGCGCTTCGGCGCCCGCCACTATTTCCGTCAATTCCGTCGTGATCGCCGCCTGCCGGGCGCGGTTGCGCTGGAGCGTGATCTGCCGGATCAGGCTGTCGGCATTCGAACTGGCCTGTTCCATGGCTTTCATACGGGCACTGTGTTCCCCCACGGAACTGTTCAACAGGGCCAGATAGACCTTTAAATTCACGATGCGCGGAAGCAAGGCCCCCAGCAACTCCTCGGTGTTGGGCTCCAGCATCCAGTTCCCGGACTGATTGGCGCTGGCAACCGCCGCAAGCACCTGCGGATCCAGCGGGACAATCCGCTCTACCAGCGGCTTCTGCGACATCGTCCCCTGCACCGCATTGTAAGCCAGATACACCTCATCGACACGCCGCCCCGTGAAAGCCGCCTGCAACGCACGACTGACCTTATGGGCACGAGCGAAGTCCGGCTTCGCCATGATCTCCTCATAATGGCGCTCAACCGTTGCCCGGTTCTTGAAAAATGCAAAGCCACGACGGCCGCAGAAGCTCATCAATACGGACCTGTTTTTAGCTTCCTGCCCGCGCGCCCATACCGCAACCGCCTTGTTCAGGTTGTTGTTGAACCCGCCGCACAATCCCCGGTCGGAAGTAATGACCAGCACCAAAACGGTCTTAACGGCTTTCCGGGGCGTCAGGAGCGGGTGCTCGCCGGCCGACACGGTTGAACCCATTTTCCCCAGGATACCCGCGAGCCGGGTGGCCACCAGATCCACCCTCTTTTCAGCATCCTGCGCCCGGCGGAGCTTGGTAACCGAGACCAGTTTCATGGTCTTGGTCAGCTTCCGCGTGCTCTTCAGGCGGGCCAGTTTGACATTGAACTCTTTAAGGGTCGGCATGCGTTGAAATCCCCGGTCAAGCGCTCTTGACTGACAAGCGTTTCAACACGGCAGTCAACGCCGCCTTGACCTCGGCCGTCATGGCTTTTTCCTTGGCAAACAGCTTGAGGTATTCGCAGGGCTCGCGGTCCAAAGCGTCATAAAGCTCAACCTCGAACTCCCTCACCTTGTTAACCGGAATCGCATCGAGATAACCCTGGGTACCGGCAAAGATCACCGCCACCTGCTTGGCCACCGGGATCGTGGCATGCACGCCCTGCTTCATGAGTTCCATGAGCCGGCGACCACGATCCAACTGCTTGCGGGTTGCGGCATCGAGGTCTGAGGCAAACTGCGAGAACCCAGCCAGTTCGCGGTACTGCGCCAACTCGAGGCGGAGCGAACCTGCAGTCTGTTTCATCGCCTTCAACTGTGCATCACCACCTACCCGGGACACTGAAATACCGGGATTGACGGCCGGACGCTGCCCTGCGTTGAACGCATCGGTCTCAAGGAATATCTGCCCGTCCGTGATCGAAATCACGTTGGTCGGGATATAGGCCGAGACATCGCTTCCCTGCGTCTCCACGATCGGCAGCGCGGTAAGGCTTCCACCGCCCTTCTCAGGACTGAGCTTGGCCGCACGTTCCAGAAGCCGGCTGTGCAAATAGAACACATCGCCGGGAAACGCCTCGCGGCCCGGAGGACGGCGAAGGAGCAAAGACAGCTGCCGGTACGCCTGGGCCTGCTTCGTCAGATCGTCAAAGATGATCAACGCATGCCCGCCGTTGTCACGGAAATATTCCGCCATGGCGCACCCGGTATAGGGAGCCAGATACTGCATCGGGGCAGGGTCGGATGCGGTCGCGGCGATAATGGTGGTGTACTCCATCGCCCCGTGTTTCTTGAGTTTCTCAGCCACCTGGACCACGGTTGAGCGCTTCTGACCGATGGCCACATAGAAGCACATCACGTTCTCACCGCGCTGGTTGATGATCGTGTCGATGGCAATCGAGGTTTTCCCGGTCTTCCGGTCGCCGATGATCAATTCGCGCTGGCCACGTCCGATGGGCGTCAGGGCATCGATAACCTTGATGCCGGTCTGAAGGGGTTCATGGACATCCGCCCGGTCAATGATGCCGGGCGCCTTGATCTCGATCGCCCTGCGTTCATCCGCAACAATCGCCGGACCGCCGTCAATGGGACGGCCGAGCGCATCCACCACGCGTCCTGACATCCCCTTTCCGACGGGAACCTGGGCGATCAGGCCCGTACGACGAACGCTATCCCCTTCGCGAATCGCGTAATCTTCGCCGAAGACCGCCACACCGACGTTATCGGCCTCCAGGTTGAGGGCCAGGCCGATAAGTCCTTCCTTGAACTCCACCAGTTCCCCGGCCATGACGCCGGCCATCCCGTGGACACGGGCGATACCATCGCCAACGCTCAGGACGGTGCCCACTTCCGAGACTTCCACCTTGCGGCCGAAATCCGAAAGTTGCTTTCTCAGGATTGACGTAATCTCTTCAAGTCTTAAATCAACAGCCATACAACCGCCTTGCCGTTATCCGGCCATCATCGTCTGCCTGATCATGCGCAACTGCGCCGCCAGGCTGAAATCATACACAGTGTCACCCACCTGAAGCCGGCACCCGCCCAGCAACTCAGGCCGCTCTTCCGTCTCCAATAACAACCGCTTCCCAAGTCGGGCGCCCATCGTCGCCGCAATCACGCCAGCATCTTCCCGCGTCACTGCGAAGGCAGACTCCAACTGACCGCGAACAAGCCCCTGCCGCGACTCCTCCTGCTCCCGGAAATCAGCGGCGACCTCGGCCAGAAGACCAAGCCGGCGCCGGCTCTCCAAAAACCGGACAAACTGCCAGACCAGGGGATGCAGGCGACTTGCAAAAAGCGCCTCCAGAATAGCGGATCGCTGTCCCGTGGGAATTTGATAATCCGAAATAAACCCACTGACCTCGGCGGATTCCGCAAGGATGGCCTGCAGACGGGCCATGTCAGCAGCCACAGGCTCCAGCATGGATTCTGCTAATGCCAGGTCATGCAACGCACGCGCATAACGACCCGAGGCTCTGGACCGGAGCTTCATGGGCGCTTCAGTTCCTTCTCAAGGTCATTCACCAACGCCCGATTACGGTCGGAATCCATATTGGCCGAAATCACCTTGCCTGCCAGGGAAATGGCCAGGTCCGTGGTTTCCTGGCGCAAGGCTATCCGCGCCTGCTCGGTGGCCGCCTCGATATCGCGGCGAGCCTCCTGGAGCAACAGCCGTGCATTCTGTTCAGCCTGGTTGCGAATCAATGCCGCCGTTTCCTGGGCCGAAATCTTTGCATCGGCCACCAGCTTGCGAGACTCCTGCTCGGCGGCCAGAATCAGCTGGCGGTTTCGGATCTCAGCCGCCCCGGCCTCCACGCGCGCCTTTTCTGCCTGATCCAGGGCATCACGGATCGACTTCTCCCGCTGATCCAGAACCTTGAGGATGGGCTTCCATGCAACCTTGTAGAGCACCAGCGACAGCAACAGGAAGGTGGTCCAGGTGAGCCCCACCATAAACCCATCCACATGCATGAGCCCCGGCTGCCCCCCCTGCTGCTCATGCCCCCCGGCAACCGCGACTTCCGTCACGGCTTGAGTTTGAACGGCGTCTTCCATGCCGGCTTACTTTCCAAGCCCGAGATAACAAATCACGGCACAGAACAACGCTGTTCCCTCGACCAAGGCCGCCACGATCAACATGGTGGTTGTGATCTTCGCCGCCATCTCCGGCTGGCGGGCAATCGCCCCTACCGATGATGAACCGACCAAGCCTATTCCAAGACCTGCGCCAATGGCAACCAAACCCGCTCCGATACCCGCAACTGAACCCGTCATAATGTCACTATTCCTTTCTTGACTACCCACCTCGCCCACCCGTCACTTAATGCGCCGGATGATACCGCTCCCCGATAAAAATCGCGGAAAGCAGTGTGAAAATATAGGCCTGCAAAAACGACACGAAAACCTCAAGGAGATAGATCCCCAGCGCCCCCAGAAGGGCGGGCAAGGCATAGAAACCGAAGATCACGATCATCCCCAGAAGGGAGTAGATCACCAGATGACCGGACAGCATGTTCGCAAAAAGACGAATGGCGAGCGCCATGATCCGGATGAACATGCTGATCACCTCAATCGGCACGATCATCAACAACATCGGCTTCGGAATTCCCGGGGGCGCAAACCCCTTGCAGAAGGCAATAAACCCGGTCTTGTGAATCGCACCGAAAACCATAAAAAACAACGTCACCGTTGCCAAAGCGGCCGTCACGCTCAAGTTGGCAGTAGCCGTGTTAAAACATGGAATCAATCCGGCAAGGTTCATCACGAGGATGAAGAAGAAAAAAGTACAGAACATCGGCGCCATTTTCCGACCATCCTTCTCTCCAAGGAACGGAATCACCATCTCGTTGCGGATATACTTGGCGAAAAATTCCAGAACATTGCGCAATCCCGTCGGCACCGGATCTTGATTTCGCGCCGCCAGCCCGAGACACACGATCAGGAGCAACGCAACCCCCAGCATCATGACGGCGTTGATGGTCAAGCCAAACGGCATGGTGGTGTGGATCGAGGGCGTCCACGCCCAGACGGGGGAGTCCTGCATGTGATGCATGATGAAGGCCTGGACCCCATCACTTTTCGCCTGGGCGACATTCACTACCTGTACAACATTCGTTTCCATTACTTAGCCCGACATTATTTCCACAGCCGTATTGGGCTGAAAACAGTCCTCTGACGTCAATAGCCATGAGGATAAATAAAACCACAAACAACGGCGTGAAAAATGAACTCGCGATATCACGCATTGAAATGGCAATAAAAGCACAGATGATAGACAAGGTCAAGAGCCTGAATGCATTCGCGGCAAGACCCCACCCGACAACGGAAAGAATCCCGGCGCCTACCGCCCGGCGGTTGATCAACCGGCCGACAAGCGAGTTGATGGACGCCAGCAGCCAGCCCGCGCTCGCCGCCAACCAGTTGACCGGGGACACCAGATACCAGACCAGCAAGCCGCCAAGCAGCCCGCCACAGATAACCGCCGCGCCCCAGGCCAGGAACTGATGATTGGCGCTTGATGATGGAGTCGTCATGGTGCCAGTCAGGTCCTAATCCAGCCTATCACGCCTGTTTTCTGGAGCAGGAGCGGTGTCTTTCCGGCCCTCTGTGGCTTTCTTAGCCTTCGCATTGAGATCCCTGATGACAATCCAGGTTTCATAAGCCCCGTACCCCAGCCCGAGCATGACCCCTAGAAGGGTAAAGAAGATCGAACCCTCCCCCCTCTTACTGTCAATCCAGTACCCCAGGAAGGAAAATGTCGCCATCCCAACCGCGAAATTCACCCCCAGCATCGTCGCACGCCCTAATTCGTTACGCTCCCCCGGTCCAGTAAACATCATTCTCATCATAGTGCCACCAATTCGTCTTCAAGGTGTTTTATCTTCGCCTGGATTTTTTCCAGATCAAATTTAATCTGCATCAACCGGGCCTCGGTAAATTCCGCCTCGCGCTCCGTGCTCCGCTTCTGCCGCTCCAGCCGGGCTATTAGTTTTTGCACTTCTTCTACATTGACCTCGTACCTCAGGATTTCACTGGGGAGCATCAATCCCTGCCGCCGTAATTCCTCTTCGATCTTCACCCGGGTAACTTTATCAGGATAACTCACCACAATCGCCTTTAATCGGGCGAGATCCTCGGCGTGGCTCTTAATTGTACCGCCCCTGCCCGCCAGATGACTGATAATCTTGGCGCGGGAGACAAACGCCTTCCGGTAGAATGCAAGCGCCTCTTTTTTTACGCCCGCCTTCTCGAGGGTTTGTGCCGCATCCTTCTGGGCATGCGCCAAGATTTCCCCAGTTCCCCCGCGACCCTCCATGATCTCGAGGTGCAGAGCCTTCTCCGCATACAACAAAGCACACAACCCCTGATTATCGGCAAGATGAGCCCGCCCAATCTCCGCAGAAATCACGCGTAACCGCGCTCGGATGCGAAACAACTCGGATCTGCCGGACAACTTCATAATCTTAAAAGTATAAGAACGGGACATACCCATCAATAGAAAAACCTAGTTGGACCAATGAAGGACGAGTAAGTTGCTCATGGGACGCACAATGAAGAAGTCGCTCGTTTCGTGTCATTAATTTGAAGGATCATTATTTGGTAGCGGAAATCCATAGACGATGTTGGCTGAGATTTGTACTATTCTTTAGTGATCGATCATGCCTATGTGTTTGTCAGGAGTCGGTTTTTTTATGGAGGCCAGGATTGAGGGCGCAAGGGATCTGCTCCCTTATTACGGTTATTCAATAAGCAGGATCGCGGAACTTCCGGGCTATCATGTCGCGGGTTTCCTCAGCCGCCAGTTCAGGAACAAGGCCAGGCGTGAATCCGGCAAAAATGACCGCTTAAAGACGGTCCTGAAAAAATTCCGAAATTCCCATCAAGACACGGAATATATGTTGGCTACAAATGAAAATGACCCCATACGTTAGAAAGCACTCAATCCTGGCCTGGACAATCTTGATTGGCGGACTCACCATTTCACATCCCTTGCGCAGTGACTCCATAACTGCCAAGGATCTCAGCCTGATGGCCCTCGGCGCCGCTCCGATTCCATCTCCAAAGATCCCCCCCCCACCGAAACCTGTTTTCAACGTACAAACCTACGGCGCTAAGGGAGACGGGTCATCCTACGACACCGAAGCCATTCAGAAAGCGATTGACGCCTGTGCCGGCACGGGTGGCAGCGTCTATCTGTCCAACGGAAAGTTTCTCAGCGCCGCCCTTGAGTTGAAAAGCAATATGACATTCTATGTCGCCAAGGATGCGGTTTTGCTTGGTGGCCTTGAGCCCGAGGACTATCCGGAGGTGATACCGTATACGACCAACGAAAGCGTCGGCGTCATTTGGAACAGGCGCAGCCTTCTCTACGCCAATCAGGCCCATGGCCTCCGATTGGACGGCGGGGGCATCATTGACGGACGAGGAAAACAGGTCAAGATCGACGGCACCGGCGGTCACATGGCCGCTAATGCCGGCAAACGCCCATCCTTGCTCCGGATTTTCCAATCAAACAATGTCATCGTCCACAACCTGACCATCCAGAATCCCCGGATGTGGACGATGGTTTACGAACGCTGTCAGGACCTCCTGATTGAACACCTCCAGGTCTCTGCCCCCGCCTACTACGAGAACCTCGACGGGATGGATATCTGCGATTGCAGCCGGGTGATCATCCGCAACTGCGTAATCGAAAGCGAGGATGACAGCATCTGCCTGAAGAGCCACTCCCTCACCGGCCTGAAAGATATCCTTATCACCAACAATATTGTGACTTGCCACCGCGCCAACGCCATCAAGATCGGCACGGCAACACTCGGCCCGATCGAGGACATCCGCATCAGGAACAACACGATCAGATCCGCGCTATTCGGGGGCCTCTGTATCGAATCGGTTGATGGCTCCATCATAAGTAACGTCGTGGTACGCGGCTTGGAAATCAAGCAGGCGGGACAGCCGATCTTCATCCGCCTCGCCCACCGACCCGACTGGCGGAAAGCGACCCCCAATCACCGACCCGGTCCTGGCGCAATCAGCGATCTCCTGATTGAAGACGTCCGCATCACCAGCACTCATGACCAAACCAAGGCGGGCAATTCCATCACCGGCATCAGAGGCGCGCGACTCCGGAACATCACTTTGAGGAATATCCACATTGAAATGCCCGGAGGCCTGACAGGCATCCCGGCAACACCGAACGTTTCAGACAACAATTACCCCCAATCCAACATCTTTGGTCATGCGCCTGCATACGGATTCTACGTCCGGCACGCGGACAATGTGACCCTTGAGAATATCAGCATCGGTTTCCTCAAGAAAGACGCGCGCAAGTGGCTGGGTTTCGAGGATGCCAGCGTCGAGACCAAGAACTGCATCGATCGACGCCTGATCAGCCAAGCCGCAAACCACCCCCGGAATTTTGTCAGGCCGGAACCTTCCGAAATTGTGGCGCTCTGGCAGGGTGATGCGCCCGGATTGGTAACGAACGCCAATCCGGAAACCTATGTCAATGAACGGTACCAGAACGTTTCCGTTCCCCAGCTGCTGGTTTATCTCCCGCCGAAGGAAAAGGCCAACGGGACGTCCCTCATCATTTGCGCGGGCGGCGCTTACAGTCACCTGGCCATGTGTATTCATGTCGAAAACGTCGTGCGCATGCTCAATGACCGGGGCATTACCGTGTTTGGACTGAAGTATCGCACCCGGTACGGCAAGAATGACGTGGTGGCGGATGCGCTGGCCGATGGCAAACGTGCCGTCAGGCTGGTGCGGAGCCGGGCCGCAGAATGGAACATCAATCCGGACCGGGTGGGAGTCCAGGGATATTCCGCCGGAGCGAACCTTTGCCTGAACCTGATTAGCCATTTCGACAAAGGCGACGCGAATTCGGCGGACCCAGTGGAACGTTTCAGCAGCCGCCCCGATTTCTGCGTACTGATGGCTGCCTGGCCCAACGGGAAAACCATAGATAATTTCCCACTGGGACGGAATACTCCTCCAACCTGGCTGGCCATTGCCCGTGATGACACCACGGCGCCCATTGCATTTTCCCAGTCGATCGATGACAAACTGAAAGGCCTGGGCGTCGCTCGTGAACTCTTCGTAGTGGAGACCGGTGGCCACGGGGCATTCCATTATGACATGGCGCCGGGACCGGGCGGCCAGTGGCCGAAACCCCTTTTTGCCTGGCTGGATAAAGTCGGGATCAGGACAATGCCCTCGAAGGAATAACGACATGAACAACGAAAACCTCCATGCCGTAACCGGAACGACAAAGCTGACAGACTGGGCACGTGAAAGGCAATCCACTCTCGGCCTTCACTACACCAGCGAACTCGCACGCAGGCAGGACCGGGAAGCGGAATACAAGAGCAACTGAAACAACCGCTGAACATTCAGCCACTTGCCTAGCGCCCTGTTGGAGCCAAAGAAAACAGGGTTTTCGCAGTATCTGCGAAAACCCTGCCTCATCACCCGCGCAACCAGCGATGTTTACTTGCTGCTGGGCTTGTCGTTCACCTTGTAATCGCCAAGGGCGTACTGGATCCCGGCGAGGTAGTGACGGAGAACGGCACCATTCCAATAGACCTCGTCATTGTGACCGAGGCTGCAATAGAAAACCCGGCCCTTCCCGTAGGGACGAATCCAGGAGATCCCGTTATCCTTGTCTTCGCGCTTCTGCCCGCCAGGCGCGGCCGTCACGGCATCGCTCATGTCGAGACTCAGGAGAACACGAAGCGTTTTACGCGAGTAGGGTCCCTTGATCTGGTATATCTCATCACGGATCTTAAAACCCTTGCCTTCGAACCCTGCATTCAGCTTGTGCTTCGGCTCATCGATTTTAACAGCCCATGTGCCACCCCCACCCCAGGGATGACCATCGAAACAGCCTCCCATCATCTCCTGCGCTTCCGGCCAGGTGGGGAAATTATCCGAGGCGGCATGAATCCCGATGATACCCTTCCCGGATTTGACGAAATCCATCAAGGCTTCCCGCTGTTTTAGATCATCGAACTTCAACTGGGACGTGTTGTTGAACAACACGGCATCAAATTCCTTCAGTTTCTCCGGAGTAAACACCGCCATGTCGTTGCTGACTTCCACGCTGTACGCGCCGGTCTTTTTCCCCAAAATCGTGAACGCCTCGGTCGCTGTTGGAATAGCCCCATGAACAAAACCCTCGCACCGCGTGAACACGAGAATTTTGCGGTCCTTCCGGGGCTTGGCGGGAGCCTTGTCGGGCGCCGCAGCGGTTATCTGGGCAATTTTCGTCTGATCGATAGCGAAAGACGGCATTGCTGTTGCGACCAGCAGCACAGGCATGGCAATGGCTAGCATTTCTTTGAATTTCATGGCGTTATATTTCTCCTGAGTTGTTATCAAGGGAACGGGGCAGAGGGTTTATCCGCTTAATGGATGGAATATTTATGGAAACAGTCCCTGATAAGCAAGATAAATTACCCTTTTCCTCCTTATCAAGTCCCGCCCAGCCGGCCAACTAGCTCCCTCGCAAATTTCGGAATTCCAGGGTCACGGGCACCAACACACAGCACGACGTCGCCGGGCTCGGACCGTTGCAGGATTTCCGCCATGAGCACATCATAATCAGTCGCCCGGGAAGCAGGCACGCCACGTTCATTCAGAGCAGCCACCAAGACATCGGAATCCATCTGGCGACTGACCGTCCCGCCCGCGAAATATACCGGCATGACGAACAGGCGATCGACGGGACGGCACACCTCCGAGAACATCGCCACAAGATCATTGAACATCAGGGACAATGGTTTGAAACCGTGGGGGCGCCAGAACGCGGTAACGCGCTTATGGAAAGGCGCCAACGCCCGCCAGGCTGCCCCGATTTTCGCGGGGTTATGGGCATACTCATCCACGACCGTCACCCCTCCAGCGACCCCTACCCGCTCCAACCGTCGCTGGATCCCGCGGAACTGCGCCAGGGCATCCCGGCTCCTCGCCAGGTCATATCCCATCCGTTGGCACAAAACAGCTGATTGAAGGGCATTTTCGGTATTGTGAGCGCCCAGAAGCGGAATCTCAAACTCAAGCCCGTCATACATGAACCGGGATCCCTCGCGCCCCAGGACCGGACGCAGGCCCTGCCAAGGCATTCCGGAATCCCATCCGGCGATACACTCACGCCGTACCTGGCCACGGAACTGGCCGAACAGGGTCTCCGTCTCGGCCAGACTGAAATGATCAGCCGACATATTGGTGATCAATGCCCATTCGGGATGAAACCGCAGGAGAGACCGGTCACTTTCATCCGCCTCAATGACGCACAATCCAGACCGCCCAATCCTGACATTCCCCACACGGCTCGCCTCAGCCCAATTGACAAGGGCTCCGCCGTTCACCACCGTGGGATCGGCGCCGTGCTGCTCCAACAGCCACCCCACCATGCCCGTCACCGTTGTCTTCCCGGAGGTTCCCGCAATGGCCACGGTTGTTTTCCCCTCGACCAACTCAGCCAGCATCTCCGCCCGGTGCCGAACCGGAATCCCGAGCCGCTCCGCGGCGGCGATGTCGGGATTGTCCTTTTCAATGGCCGTGCTGACCACCACCGCATCGGTGTTCCCGGTGATCCCCGACCCATCCTGGGGGTGGAACCGGATCCCGGCCTCCTTGAGTTTCCTGATGACATCGAGATCCTGCCCCTGATCCTGATACCGGTCAGAGCCGCCGACATCCCATCCGTCCCCCTTGAGCGCCTGCGCAAGGGCATTCATGCCGACCCCGGCCACACCTACCAGATGACAGGATTTCATCGTTTGGTCTCCGGGAACAGATAGTTTATGAAATGGCGCGCGACTTCCCCACCCTCCGGCGGGGATATCGCCAGGTCCGGACTCAGTTCAATGAGCCAGGCATGGCCGGTCTTCTCGTCCACCAGGAAATCAATACCGATAACCGGCACGCCCAGCGCCTTAACCGCCCGCTGGGCCAAACGGACCAGGTCGCGGCTGACCAGATCTGTAATCACATCCACATCTCCCCCGGTCTGATAATTCGAGGTGAGCCTCACCGGTATCGACCGCCCAGCCGGAGGGACCGTATCCCAGGAATAGCCCAACACCTCAAGATTACGCCCGGTTTCCGCGTCAATCGGGATCACATGACTGGGATCCGTCTTGCGCTCAATCCGGTTCCTGGCCCGGATGAGGCTCCGGATCGAGCCCCACCCGTTTCCTGTCACTCTGGCGGGACGCCGCCGGATAGCCGCCACAAACCTGAAGTCCACAAATATCAGCCGGTAATCCACGCCCTTGACGCATTGTTCCAGAATGATGTCCTGCTCATACCGGCGCGCAAAGCGAATGGCCCGCTCGAGCTCACCAAACGTCCGGACCCCAACCGATACGCCACGCCCACCCCATTGGGTGCAGGGTTTGACCACAATACGGCGGTGTCGCTCCAGGAATTTTTGGGCCGCCCCAAGATCAGTGAACGACTCCTGAGCCGGCACGGGGAACCCGCATGATTCGAGAAACACATTGGCCAGCCGCTTGTTCTGGGTCAGGTGGAAGGTTACGGCGCCAACCCTGTCAGTCAGGGCATTATAGCAGCGCACCTGTCGACCCTTATACCGGAGGATGAAGATCGGGGTCACGGGATCAATCACCCTGATCCCAATCCCCCTTCTACGGGCTTCCTCCGTGATCGTAGTCGTATAAACTGAATTCATATCACCAACCCTTTAGCCAACGAACCGAGGTTTACCACAGCCGCGGCAAGAAAAAACGAAAATTCGATCAGAATACGGTGAATTGCCTCGCCTGATATGCGTCCTTGAACAACAGGGGGACATTGGTAGAATTCGGGTTTATGAACATTCGGATCATAGGGGAACATCCGTTGGCCAAAGATGCGGCGGGACGGCTTGTCTCACGGATTGGCACGATTTTCCCCTCAAGCCGCACGCTTGTCACCCTGCCGGGTATTCATGCCACGCAACGCATCGCCTATGTCAACGAGATCAACGCCACCCGCATGAAAAACGGCATTCCTCCTCTTTCCGAGGAGGATGAGATGCAGGAATGGCAAGAATCCGTCGACCTGATCATGGATCCGGAAATCATCCTCATCCGTCCGGATCCCGAAAAGATGGATCTGGCATTCGAGGCTGACGAACTGCTTCAGGAGCTGGTCTCAAAGCCCAAGATCAAGTTCCTGCACGTCCGCGACGAGAAGGTCCGGCAGGCCATCAAGCGGCGTGGCGAGACCTGGCGCATCGCCCTGCTCCCCCGCAGCCCGGCTGAAATGAAGCGGATGATCACTTCCTCTATCGTCCCCATTGGCGGCCAGTCCATCTATTACTACAGCCGCGATGTCGGAACCCGTTTTGTCACCTACCAGCAGTTCTGCGAGCTCGGACTGCTCCCTGACAATGAACTGCAGTCGCACCTGATTGAAATCAAGGATTTCTCCGGTCGTTACAACCGCATGGGACACCCTGAAGTGTCCTTCTTCGCCTCAGGCCAGAAGTTCGGGCACCCCAATTTCATCGCATGCAACCCGTCCCAACCCCCGCCGGGCGGTATCCGCTTCTGCTATGAAACGCTGAAACGCGCCTTTTATGATGCCGTTCGCGCGGATATCCGGGAGGACAACGCCGACTATCCAGAATGGCGGAACATGATGTTCGCCGCCCTGATCGGGCAAAGCGGGGAGGCCCTCGCGGAAGATGTGATCCTCGGCCTCAGTTCCGAATTCTTCATGCAGATCGAGTGGCTTCCCGGAGGACGAATCGAGGAAGGCGAATTGATCTTCGACACCGTCTTCGATGAACTGGACATGAACCCGGGTTCCCCCGAACTGCAGGCGCTTTGCGACGAACGGGCCAAGGGCTTTATCTTTAACTTCCTGCGCGAATTCAGTGATATCGAATACATCAACATCGGACGGGTGATCGGATCGATGTCGAGCCGCCCCTCCAATACCGGCCGCCGTCTGGTTTACGTGGCTGAGGTCAAGGAACGACTCGCTGAAAAACCCGTGGTCCGCATCCTGCGCATTCAAAAGTGGGGGATCCGCGAACATCTTGATGAGGGCAAAGACCTGCTTCCCGCCATCATGGAGGCCGCGGAATATACCGAATATATCCTCGACCGCCGGCTCGGCTGCCGGCAGTTCGGCATGAACCTGCCCCCGCGCATCACCACACGCCAGATCGGGGAGCACTACCACGGAGCCCGTTACGATGGCCAGCCAATCTGGTCCACCTATTTCGAACGCAACTACGTTTCCGGCCTTGCCACGGACAAGATTCCGCGCGCCCGGTTCCAGAATATCACCTATTCCCTCAAGTTCGCCCAATTGCTGGGACAGGCCGCCGCCCCCAACATCGTGGTAGGCCGCCTGAACCTCCAAGACGCGGTCCTCTTCGATGACGGCGACGAGATCCTGATCGAGGACGAGGACGGCCTCCCCAAGGAAATCATTGTATCCGACCATACCGGCACCTTCACCGACTACCGCGCACCCCTGGAGTCCTTTGCCGCCGCCTATGCAAACCCCATTTTGCGCCGGCTCCCTTTCTTCCCCTACCCGGAAGATGTCGTCGAGGCCTACATGTCCGCTTTCATCGAGCACTTCCTGCACATGAAGCAAGACTATGAACGGAGAAAACGCGCTTTTGACACCCTGTTCAAGCACCGTTACCGCGATGAAAAAGGCAGCTTTGCCTACCGCTGGGAGCAAGTGCTGGCCAGACTGAACCGGACCGATGCGGTTTCCCTCGCCGAGGCCATCCGTAAACATTTCCCCTTCTAATGCAAGCACCCGACTGGTTCATCATGATCCTGATTGCCGGAAACGCCCTTGCCGGGCCCACCCATGCCGGAATCGCCTATTCCCTGACTCCCCGGGCCGAACTGGATCTTTTCCGGGCGTTTGAACAGGGGGACACCTTTGAGGACACGATAACCATCATGCGGGCTGAACCCAGCCCCGAAATCAGCCCGACAGACCAGGAGCTTTTCAGCAGCAACCGGTGGCCCTGTATCATCAGGGGGTGCATCTGGGGCAGGGAACAGGCCAGGGGAAAACTGCCCCGGCATGCAAAGCAGTTGATCCCGCAATTGAAACAAGCCTTTTCCTCCGAGGGGCTTCCGGCCCAACTGGCCTGGGTTGCCGAGGTCGAATCCACCTTGAAAACCAATGCCATCAGCAAATCGGGCGCATTGGGCCTCTTTCAATTCATACCCCAGACGGCCAGACGGTTCGACCTGATAAGCCCTTCCGGGGATTACCGCACCGAGCCCGCCTCCAGCGCACGGGCCGCCGCCCGGTATCTCTCCCACCTCCATGCCCGGCTCGGTGACTGGACATTGGCCGTTGCCGCCTATAATGCCGGGGAAGGGTGCGTGGAGCGTCTGCTTAAAAAACATCAGGCACAAACATACGGGGAGATCGCCATGCACCTTCCCCCGCAAACCCAGGTGTATGTCATCAAGGTGATGACCACCGTCGCGCTCCGGGAAAACACCACCTTGGGCGCCCTGCCCCCGCCGTGTGCAGGAAACCAGGCCACACGGGATCCCTTAGGTCCCGTCAGTCCCACTGCGAACTGATCTGGCGACGGACCTGCTCCACGATGTCATACCCACCCCGTTGGTCCATCTCATCGGCATACCCGCTTGTACCGCAGGACACCATTTCGCAGGAGGCGCGCACTTCATCACTGAGGAACCGGGACATCTGGGAATATACATGCTTGTCGGTGTAACTGCCCCACTTCTGGTAATAACGCAGGGGCCAGGTCACATAGAGGAAATTCCGGGCGCGGGTCATCGCCACATAGGCCAGCCGCAACTCCTCCTCGATTTCCCGGTCGTTATCAGTCGCCATGTCGGACGGCAGGCATCCGTCGGAGGCATGAATAACGTAGACAACATCCCATTCGCAACCCTTGGCGGAATGAATGGTGGAAAGCACCAGCCAGTCCTCGTCCTTGAGCGGATTGGCGGCAATATCGCTGGTTGAATTCGGCGGATCCAGGGTCAGGTCCGTCAGCAGTTGGCGGCGGGACTTGTAACGCGCCGCAACCTGCTCGATATGCTCCAGATCGCGCCGACGCGCCTGGGCATTCTCATACCGCAAGGCCATCCGGTCGTCATAAAATGAACGGATCCGCTGGACCTGGGCGGCCGGGTTCCCCTCCTCCGCCGTCACCAGGTCATCCATCAACTGCCCCAGATCCGCCCACCCCTCCTTGGCCGCCGCCGGGGGCTTGAAGGTCTTGAGTGCCCGGGGATCATGTGCCTTGGCGACATGGGCAATGATCTTGCCCGCGGTGGCCGGTCCGATCCCGTCAATCATTTGGAGTACCCGGAACCAGGCGATCTCGTCAGAGGGGTTCTCGACCACCCGGAGGAAGCTGATCAGATCCTTCACATGGGCCGCCTCGAGAAAGCGGAGGCCACCATACTTGTGATAGGAGATGTTCCGGCGGGTCAGTTCAATTTCGAGGGAATCGGAAAGGTGCCCCGCCCGGAACAGCACCGCCTGCTTGTGAAGGGGAATCCCCTCCTCGTAGTGCTCCAGAATCCGCTCGACGACAAACCGGTCCTGGGCCGCCTCGTCCTTGCAAGTCACGATCTTGGGGCGCTGTCCCTCGCGGCGGGCCGACCACAGGTCCTTGGTAAAGCGTTCCCGCGACTGGCTGATGAGCCGGTTGGTCGTCTCAAGAATCGGTTCCACGGAACGATAATTCTGTTCCAACGTGATAACCGTGGCGCCCGTGAACTGCTGGGGGAAATCCAGGATATTCCTCACATTGGCGGCTCGGAAGCTGTAGATGCTCTGGGCATCGTCGCCCACCACGGTGATGTTGGTATTGAAGCGGCGCAGTCCCCGGAGGATGCCGGCCTGCACGGTATTGGTGTCCTGGTATTCATCCACAAGGACATGGTCGAACCGGCCGCCGATCTCCCGGGCCATGGCCTCGTTGTTGAGGAGCTGCAGCCAGTAGAGAAGCAGGTCGTCATAATCCAGGACACCACGCTGTTGCTTGCGGATGACATAATTGGTGAAGAGCGTCTTGAGTGCCTCCTTGTATTCCAGACACCAGGGATAGTGGCGGGTGAGGACGGGCTCCATCATTTCACAGCCGTTGACGCACCGGGAATAGATACCCAGACAGGTGCCCTTGCGGGGAAATCGTTTATCATTCTTTCCCAGATTCAGCTCGTGGCGGACCACATTCATCAGATCGCCGGCGTCCGCCTCATCCATCACCGTGAAATCAGAAGGCAGGCCGGCCTGCTGGTTGTACATACGGAGAATCCGGTTGGCCATGGAATGGAAGGTCCCCCCCCAGACCCGGCTGGTCATATGGGCGCCCCGGTCCGAGGCGGCAGCGGCACGCTTGATCATTTCCTCGGCCGCCCGGCGGGTGAAGGTCATGAGCAGGATCCGCTCCGGCGGCACACCACGGGAAATCAGATAGGCGACCCGGTAGGCAAGAGTTTTCGTCTTCCCGCTTCCCGCTCCGGCGACTACCAGCAACGGCCCTTCGCCGTGAACAACCGCCTGCCGCTGTTGGGCATTCAGGTCATCCAGCCACTCAAGATTATTATTCATGGGGGGCAAAGAGAGAGGGACGAACGCGAACTTATCCCCCTACCCCTTCGGGAAGAGGAACAGGAGGAGGGACAGAAGAAAAAGGAATTCAGATAAACAAGCTCAGGACTTCTTTTCGTCTGCCGGCTTCTGGGGATCAGCCGTTTCAGCAGTCTTGGCTTCATCCCGGCCTTTTTTGAACTCGTTGATGCTCTTGCCCAGTGAACGGGCCAGGTCCGGCAGTTTCCTCGCGCCGAACAGGAGAACGATAACCAGCAGAATAATAATCAGTTCAGGCATCCCTAGGCTACGCATAAATAATTCCTTTCATTCGTTTTAGAAATGTACCACACCCCTCCACCTGAGTCTACCGAAAGCGGGCGATCGCCCTGCGTGCTTCCTTGTCGGCATCCTTGCGGCGAATTGTTTCACGCTTGTCCACGTCCTGCTTCCCCTTGCAAAGGCCGAGCTCGACCTTGGCCCATCGCTTGCGAAAATACATACGGAGCGGAACAAGAGTGTAGCCCTTGGTCGCGATCTGTCCCCGCAAGCGGTCAATCTCCTTGTGGTGCAGCAACAGGGTCCGGGGCCGGGTGGGCTCGTGATTAAACTGATTCCCGCATTCATAGGGCGCAATATGAACGGCATGAAGAACCACATGACCGGATTCAGAAAGGGTCGCATAGCCGCCCGTGAGGGTGACATTGCCCGTCCGGACCGACTTGACCTCAGTTCCCAGAAGCTCAATACCAGCCTCAATACGATCCACGACAAAATAGTCATGGAGCGCCTTGCGGTTGGTGGCGACCTTGTCCGCCTCTTTGCTATCCTTGGCGGCCGCCATAAGTCACTGGCGTAGATCAGCTCGCGGAAGCGGCAGCGGGACTGGACGGGTCAAAAAACCCGATTTCAGCGGTAAGCTTGCCTTCCAGGATCTCGCGAAGGGCAATATCCACCTTCTCCTCGTTCGGAGTCAGCGGCTTGAGGTAAGGCCTCATACCGGCATTCAACTGGCGCACGCGCCGGGAAACCATGTTAACCAGTAGCGGGACGGACCCGGTTTTCAACTTTGCTTGTTCAATCAGTTCTGCGTTCAAAATCCACCTCCCTAAGGGAAAAAGTAAACGGGGCGCAGTGTATGCGCCCCGTTTACACAGGTCAACCGTTTTCTGCAAACGGTTTAGTACATATCTCCGCCCATGCCACCCATTCCGCCACCGCCCGGCATCGGAGCCGGCTTCTCGTTGCTCGGAATCTCGGTGATCATGCACTCACTGGTCAGGAGCAGACCGGAGATGCTCGCGGCGTTCTGCAACGCCATGCGGGTCACCTTGGCCGGATCCAGAACGCCTTCCTTGATCAGGTCGGTGTACTGGCGGGTCGCCACATTATAACCCATGGCACCCTTCAGCTTCTTGACTTCCTGGATGATGACAGCACCTTCCAGGCCCGCGTTGTCGACGAGCTGACGCAGGGGCGCCTCGAGACAGCGGCGGATGATGTCCACGCCGATCTTCTCGTCACCTTCAGCATCAACCTTGTCCAACACGCCCAGGCACCGGATCAGGGCCACGCCACCACCGGGAACCACGCCCTCTTCCACCGCAGCGCGGGTCGCATGCAGCGCGTCCTCGACGCGAGCCTTCTTCTCCTTCATCTCGGTCTCGGTCGCGGCGCCGACGTTGATGACGGCCACACCACCGGCGAGCTTCGCCAGGCGCTCCTGGAGCTTCTCACGGTCATAGTCGGAGGTGGTCTCGTCGATCTGGCGCTTGATCTGGGCCACACGACCCTGGATTTCAGACGCTTTGCCGCTACCTTCAACGATCGTGGTGTTTTCCTTGTCCACGGTCACGCGCTTGGCGCGGCCGAGATCCTCGATCTTGACGTTCTCCAGCTTGATGCCGAGATCCTCGGTGATGCAGTTACCACCCGTCAGGACCGCGATATCCTTCATCATGTCCTTCCGGCGGTCGCCAAAGCCCGGCGCCTTGACGGCGCAGATCTGGAGCGTGCCACGCAGGCGGTTCACGACGAGGGTCGCCAGGGCTTCGCCCTCGATGTCCTCGGCGATGATCAGCAACGGCTTGCTCTTCTTGGCAACTTCCTGCAACAGGGGCAGCAGGTCCTGGAGGCTCGAGATCTTCTTCTCGTAGATCAGGATATAGGGATCATCCAGAACGGCTTCCATGGCTTCCATGTTGGTGGCGAAGTACGGGGAGATGTAGCCCTTGTCGAACTGCATGCCCTCGACCACATCCAGCGTGGTTTCAATGGCCTTGGCCTCCTCAACGGTGATGGTCCCGTCCTTGCCGACCTTGTCCATGGCATCCGCGATGATCTCACCAATGGCCTTTTCGCCGTTGGCGGAAATCGTGGCGACCTGGGCGATGGCGACATGCTCCTTGACGCGCTGGGACTGCTTGGCGATCGCGGCGACAACCGCTTCCACGGCCTTGTCGATACCGCGCTTGAGGCTCATCGGATTGGCGCCGGCCGTGACGTTCTTCAGGCCTTCGCGGTAGATGTTCTCGGCGAGCAGGGTCGCGGTCGTCGTGCCATCACCGGCGGTGTCGCTGGTCTTGCTGGCGACTTCACGAACCATCTGCGCACCCATGTTTTCGAAGGGGTCGGGAAGCTCGATTTCCTTGGCGACCGTCACACCGTCCTTGGTGATGGTCGGGGAACCGAACTTCTTGTCGAGGATCACATTGCGCCCGCACGGGCCAAGGGTAACCTTGACGGCACGGCTCAGTTTTTCCACACCGCGAAGCATCGCCTGGCGCGCTTCGCTGTCATACTTGAGTTGTTTGCCTTTATCAGCCATTTTCAATCTCTCCTGTGTTGTTGGTTAAATTACTTCGAGCTGTTGTCCAGGATGCCCAGGATATCTTCCTCGCGGACGATCTGGTATTCCTTGTCGTCGATCTTGACCTCGGTGCCGCCGTACTTGGGCATCAGGACCTTGTCCCCCACCTTGACGGTGAACGGGATCAGGGTGCCCTTATCGTCGCGCTTGCCAGTCCCCACGGCGATCACGGTACCCTCCATGGGTTTTTCCTTCGCGCTGTCGGGAATAATGATTCCACCCTTAGTGACTTCTTTTTCCTTCTTGGGTTCCACCAGAACCCGGTCCGCCAACGGTCTAACTTTCAGCATCTCATTTCTCCTTTCATGTTACGTTACGTCATCGCGGGACCGGAACACCCGGCCGCGCGCCTAGTCCTTATTTCTTCTTGTCGTCAACCATCTCGAAATCGGCATCAATCACATCGTCCTTGCCATCCCCCTTGGGCGGTTCCTCGGACTTGCCAGACTGACTGCCGGGCTCCTCGGCGCCCCCCTGCGGGTGGGCCGACTTGGCCTGGGCGTAGAGGTCTGCCGTAAAGGCCTGCATGACGGTATTCAACCCTTCCATGGCTTTCTTGATGGCCTCGTTATCGCTGCCCTTCAGAGCTTCCTTCAGCTTCTCAACCTCGGCCTCCACCGGACGCTTCTTGTCGTCGGGCATCTTGGCGCCCTGGTCCTTGATCAGCTTCTCGGTCTGGTAAACAAGATTATCCGCCATGTTGCGGGTCTCCGCCGTTTCACGCCGGTTCTTGTCCTCATCCGCGTGCTCCTCGGCGTCCTTGACCATTTCCTTGATCTCGGCATCCGACAAGCCGCTGGACGCCGTGATGGTGATCTTCTGCTCGCGACCGGTTCCCAGGTCCTTGGCGGACACATGGAGAATTCCGTTGGCATCCACGTCGAAGGTGACCTCGATCTGCGGAACCCCGCGGGCCGCAGGCGGAATGCCGTCAAGATGGAACCGCCCGATGGACTTGTTCTGATCGGCCATCTTGCGCTCGCCCTGGAGGACATGGATCTCCACCGACGGCTGGTTATCGGAGGCCGTGCTGAAGATTTCAGTCTTCTTGGTGGGCACCGTGGTATTGCGCTCGATCAGGGCCGTGAAGACACGGCCAAGCGTCTCGATACCGAGTGAGAGGGGCGTCACGTCGAGCAACAGCACATCCTTGACCTCGCCCTTGAGGATGCCGCCCTGGATCGAGGCGCCAACGGCCACGACCTCATCGGGATTAACCCCCTTGTGCGGTTCCTTGTTGTAGAGCTTGCGGACCATGTCCACGACCTTGGGCATCCGGGTCATGCCGCCGACCAGGACGACCTCATCCACGGTGGAAAGTCCCGAATCCTTCATGCAATTCCGCACCGGCGCCGCCGTGCGCTCGATCAGGGGATCCACGAGCTGCTCCAGCTTGGCCCTCGACAGGGTCACATTCAGGTGCTTCGGGCCCGAGGCATCGCCACTGATGAACGGCAGGTTGATTTCCGTGCTCTGCGCGCTGGAAAGCTCGCACTTGGCTTTTTCCGCGGATTCCTTCAGGCGCTGCATGGCCGGAGCATCCTTGGTCAGGTCGATCCCCTGCTCCCTCTTGAACTCGGCCGCCAGCCACTTCATGATCGTGTCATCGAAGTCATCACCGCCAAGGTGAGTGTCCCCGTTCGTGGCCTTCACCTCGAAAACGCCTTCACCAATGTCCAGGACGGAAATATCGAACGTACCGCCACCCAGATCGTAGACGGCGATTTTCTCGTCCTTCTTCTTGTCCAGCCCGTATGCCAATGAGGCAGCAGTGGGCTCGTTGATGATACGCAGCACTTCAAGGCCGGCGATCCGCCCCGCATCCTTGGTCGCCTGGCGCTGACTGTCGTTGAAATAAGCCGGCACCGTGATGACCGCCTGCGTAATTTTCTCACCCAGATAAGCCTCGGCATCCGCCCTCATCTTCTGAAGGATCATGGATGAAATCTCCGGGGGGGAGTAGACATTGTCACCCACCTGCACATGCGCATCCCCGTTCTTGGCGCGAATAACCTTGTACGGCACCAGGGAGATCTCGTGGGCCACTTCCTCAAACTTGCGCCCCATGAACCGCTTGATGGAGTAAATGGTATTCTGCGAATTCGTGATGGACTGACGCTTTGCCGCCTGCCCGACCAAACGTTCCCCGCTCTTGGTGAACGCCACAATCGAGGGCGTGGTCCGCATGCCTTCGGCATTGGGGATCACCACCGGCTCTCCGCCTTCCATAACCGCCATGCACGAATTGGTCGTACCCAAATCTATTCCCAATACTTTTGCCATAACCCAACTCCTTTTCCCGAATACGGAAAGTTCGCCAACGTTGTACTTAGAACCGTTTGCCCAAGATATAGCAATGCGTGTGCCAAGCCTGAATTCAAAATCACCTGTAAATAATCACAACACTTTGAAGGTAATACAGTTGCAACTATTTTTAGAAAAGTAATCATAACTTTTTGAAGCGAAAATAATGACGAATTGGCGCACGTCTCGATTTCACCATGTGTCGCGCGACAGAATGTCACACAGACAAGGGGCGCGTGAAAAAAGTATTTAGAGCAGCCGGCCCTGCGCCGTGGAGGGGGCGATCCCGAAGCGTTTGTAGCACAGATCGGTTGCGACCCGGCCTTGGGCCGTACGCTTCAGGAATCCTTCCTGAATCAGGAACGGCTCGTAGACCTCCTCGATGGTGTCGGCCTCCTCGCTCACCGAGACCGCCAGTGAATTCAATCCAACGGGACCACCTGAGAAGCGATGCATAATGGTTTCCAGGATGCGCTTGTCCATTTCATCGAGCCCATCCTCGTCAATATCCAACATAGTGAGGGCCCGCGCGGCCACATCGGCGGTGATCCGTCCATCCGCCTTGACCTGCGCGAAATCCCGGACGCGGCGAAGCAGGTTATTGCAGATGCGCGGGGTTCCGCGCGAACGGCGCGCGATTTCCCTGGCGCCACCATCGTCCACATCCACATCCAGGATCCTGGCCGAGCGCTTGATGATATGCTCGAGGTCACCGGCCTCGTAGTATTCCAACCGGATGGGAATCCCGAACCGTGCGCGGAACGGCGCCGTCAGCAAACCGCTTCGCGTGGTGGCGCCAATCAGAGTGAAATGCTGGAGGTTCAGGCGGACCGACCGGGCATTCGCACCCTGATCAATCATGATATCGATCACAAAGTCCTCCATCGCGGAGTAAAGATACTCCTCTACGGAACGCTGCATCCGGTGGATTTCATCAATGAACAGGACATCCCCCCTTTCCAGGCTGGTGAGCAAACCCGCCAGATCGCCTGGCTTGTCGATCACCGGACCGGAGGTGGACTTGATGTTGACGCCCATTTCCCCTGCCAGGATATAAGCAAGCGTGGTCTTGCCGAGTCCCGGGGGTCCCGACAGGAGCACATGCTCCATTACATCCCCGCGTTTTTTCGCGGCGGCAGTAAACAGTTCCAGCCGTTCCGACGCCTTTTTCTGCCCCGTAAAATCCCGGAACTTGGTCGGCCGCAGCCGCACATCGAGCTCCTGGTCCGGCTTGTTCAGCCCGTCACTGATGAAACGCTCTGTCATAATTGAGCGTTCAAAGTATCAGAAATCCTTCTCCTTGCGCAACCACATCTCCACCAGGCCGGCAATGGCCGCGCATTCCAGGCCAAAGGGAAGATACCCGGCATACCCGAGAATGGGCATTTCAAAGATATGGAACCGGTTGACATACGGAACCGCGTAGATCCATTTCGCCAGGCTGTGGTAATTCCACATCTCCCAGAAGAATCCGCAAATCAGGGCGGACAGGGCGAGCAACCAGACCCGGCGCCAGCCGCCCCGCTCCATCCCCGAAAGGACCGTATCCTGGCCGGCCAGCGTTTGAATGCTGGTGAGAATCAGGAGCGGCGCAAGCCAAAGCAGCGGGAACAACACATCGGGACGGATCCCGATCCCGGCCAGACCGAGGGCCGAAATGACCACTGTTACCGCGGCCCACCGCCGGGGGTGCCGGATCCGCAGGGGCATGAAGTCATCGAGTCCCGCCGACAGGTCCGGATACGTCTTTAAAAGCTCATAGGTTCCCATGACGGCCGGAAGCACCGTGGAAAAAGGCAGCGTCGCAAAGATGAAGTACTGCCACGGCGCCAAGTCCCCAATCCCCTCATAGTACCAATTTTGGACGAAACGGTTCAGGTACTCGAAAAACCACCAGAAGAAGGCGCTGGCCAGGAACAGGCCGGCAAACACCCGCGTCCGGTCCAGCATCATGCACCCCCCCGTGCGGCGGAAGGTCAGGGCGTTCACCACGACGATATAGGCGAACCAGAGCGGGCTGAAGGTAAAGGATTGCAGGGGGGCAAACCACGGGAAACGGGTCCATGCCAGCAGCCACCCGGTCATTCCCGCGGCAAGCCCTAGCCAGCCCCACCAGGGGAATCCATGTCGTGCGGGTGCCTGACACCGGAACCATTCCCCCCGGATAACCCGCCGCAAGAACGGGACCAGAACCACGACAATCCCCCCTCCCAACCCGGCAAACGCCCACCAGGAAAACGGGGCATGCACTACGTAGCGCGCAATGGGCGGAAATTCCATGTAGGTTTGGATCGCCCCGCCGTTCAGGACGACGCCGGCCAAGGGTAATCCCAACAGCATGCCACACGCCATGACCCCCATAAGCCAGCCCGCCAAAATCCTCTTGTTCATAGGCTCCTCCCTCCCTGCTCATTCATCCTCATGGACCTAAAAGTAACACATCACAAAGCGCTTTGCAATGCAAAGTTAATGTTATTTTTTTCGTCCTCGATTCCGGGACCCAGAATTCGAACAGCAGGATTGACGCAGACGGAAATGAGCATTAAATTTCAAGCAGTTACCGGGCACATGCCCCAGCTAAACCAAATAAAGAGGAGTAGTTCCATGGGTACCGCAGGAAGACAGATCGTAGGCAAGGATGTGGACAAGATCATCGCCATGCTCAACAAGCTCTACTGCGACGAGTGGCTCGCCTACTACCAGTACTGGCTCGGCGCCAAGGTGGTCAAGGGCCCCATGAAGGATGCCGTCATGGCGGAATTGACACAGCACGCCGCAGACGAACTCCGTCACGCCGGCATGGACGCCGACCGGATCATCCAACTCGGCGGAACACCGGCACTCGGCCCGGACGTCTGGCTGAAACTCACCAATTGCGGCTACGACGCCCCCAAGGATCCCTACGTGAAGGTTGTCCTCGACCAGAACATCAGCGGCGAGCAGTGCGCCATTAAGCATTACAATGAGCTTTTGAAGTTCAGCCGGGATCGCGATCCCGTGACCTACAACATGGTCCTGCAGATCCTTCAGGATGAGGTGATGCACGAGGAAGACCTGCAGAACCTCAAGGAGGATATGGTTCTGATGGTGAAACGCGGGTTGAAGTAAAGGTCCGCCACTACTTCAGGAATATCAGATAATTGCCTGCTGTTTTCAGCAGGCAATATTTCTATTTTCTTGCATAACCCCTTCTCTTTGTGTCAAATGCATCTCTTTGCAACGAGAGAAGGAATTGAATTTATGCGTTGGACACAGACGTTGATACCTACCCTGCGGGAAGCGCCGCAGGATGCCGAGATTAACAGCCACAAACTGATGATGCGGGCCGGGCTTATCATGAAGCTCGGCGGCGGACTCTATACCTTCATGCCCGCAGGCTTGAGATCCCTCCGCAAGGTTGAACGGATCGTCCGCGAGGAAATGGATCGGGCCGGCGCCCTGGAAGTCCTGATGCCCGCCCTCCAGCCCCGTGAAATCTGGGAACAGTCCGGCCGCTACGCGATCCTGCGCGACGCCATGTTTAAAATCAAGGATCGGCAGCAGCGGGACATGGTCCTGGGCCCGACGCACGAGGAGGTCATCACGGATCTCGCCAACCGCCAGATCAACTCCTACCGCCAGCTCCCCAAAACCTTCTACCAGATCCAGACCAAGTTCCGGGATGAGATCCGACCCCGCTTCGGCCTCATGCGCGCCAAGGAATTCATCATGAAGGACGCCTACAGCTTCGACGTGAGCTGGGAGGCGGCTGACGCCAGTTATCAGGCCATGTATGACGCCTATATCCGCATCTTCAAGCGGTGCGGGTTGCGCACCAAGGTGGTCGAGGCGGACACCGGCGCCATCGGCGGCGACTTCTCGCACGAGTTCATGGTGCTCGCGGACTCGGGCGAAGATGGCATTGTTGAATGCGAAACCTGTGCTTACGCGGCTAACCTGGAACGCGCGGAACGGAAAACGCCGACCGGGAAACCTTCCACCACGGACCAATTACCTGCCGTTGTGGCAACCCCGGGCAAACGCACCATCGAGGAAGTCTCCTCTTTCCTCAAGGTCAAACCCTGGGACTTGATCAAGACATTGATCTACATAGCCGATGACAAGCCGATTGCCGTGCTGGTTGCCGGACACCGGGAACTTAACGAGCATAAGCTCACTCGCATTCTCAAGGTGGCCACCCTAAAATTGGCGGATGACGAGACGATCATGAAAGTTACCGGCGCCCCCGTGGGCTTTGCCGGTCCTGTCGGGCTGAAAATCCCCATCTATGCTGATCTCGAACTCCAGACCCCCCGCGTCTCGGTCACCGGCGCCAATGCCGACGATAGCCATCTCATCAATGTGATGGTGGAACGCGATTTCACCGTTACCTCGTTCCATGATCTGGTCATCGCCAAGGAAGGCGACAAGTGCCCCCGTTGCGGTGTCCGGATGCGCGAAAAGCGTGGCATCGAGGTCGGACATGTCTTCAAGCTGGGCACCAAATACAGCAAGGCCTTTGACGCCGGGTTCCTAGACGCCAGCGGAAACCGCCAGATCAGCATTATGGGCTGTTATGGAATCGGCGTCACCCGGACCCTGCAGGCCGTCATTGAGCAGAGCTTCGATGAAAACGGAATCATCTGGCCGATGGCCATCGCCCCCTATCAAGTGGACGTGGTCGTCCCCAACACCGCCCATGCCGAAAGCGTGAGAGTCGCCGAGGAACTTATCTCGGCGCTGGAGGCCAGGGGCATCGAGGTGCTCTTCGATGACCGCGACGAACGTCCGGGCGTCAAGTTCAAGGATGCGGATCTGCTTGGACTCCCCATCCGGGCGGTGATCAGCGAACGTTCATTGGCGGAGGGAAAAGTGGAAGTAAAGCGCCGTACTGAGCAGGACAAGCAAATGATCCCCATTGCCGACACCGTCGCTTTTATTGAAAGCATTATCAAAGGAGAACTGTCATGACCAAACGTGAACTAGTCATTCGTATCGCGGAAGAATCCAAGCGTGACGAGGCGACCGAGCTGTCCCAGCAACAGGTTTTCTTTGTGGTCCAGAAGACGTTGGATTACATCACCGAAAGCCTGGCCAACGGGGAAAACATCGAATTCCGCGACTTCGGGGTATTTGAAATCAAGACCCGGAAGCGCCGCATCGGGCGCAACCCCAACAAGCCTGAAAACACGGTGGTCATCCCCGAACGCCGCGTGGTCAAGTTCAAGCCGGGCAAGGAAATGAAGGCCCGCGTCCTGAAAAGCCAAGCCTGACCGGACCCCTCTTCATTATGTCTGAATCCGTCAACACTTCCGCTCCCCGCGGCATGCGGGATTTCTATCCGGACGACATGGCTGTCCGGAATGGAATATTCGAGGCCTGGGCCGAAGCCGCCCGCCGCTTCGGTTTCGAACACTATGATGCCTGTGTGGTCGAGAGCCTCGAACTCCTCAAGCGCAAGGGCGGCGAGGAAATCCAGGACCAGATCTATTGGTTTAAGGACAAGAGCGACCGCGAACTCGCGCTGCGAGCCGAGATGACCCCCACCCTCGCCCGCATGATCGTGGCCCGCCAGAACGAGCTGACCTTCCCCATCAAGTGGTTTACCATCGCCCAGTGCTTTCGCTATGAGCGGATGACCCGGGGCCGGAAACGCGAACATTACCAATGGAACATGGATATCGTCGGTGAGCCCTCCGTCATGGCGGAAGCCGAGGTTGTAATGGCCGCCATCGAGGCACTCCGGAAACTCGGGCTGGGAAGCGATGAAGTCCGCGTCCACGTCAACAGCCGCGCCGTTCTGTCGGATATCCTCGCCAAGCTCGGCATTCCCCGCGAGCACCACGCCGCCACCTTCCTGGCCCTGGACAAGCGCGGAAAAATCACCGACGAGGAAATCGGCGTGCTGCTCCGGAACGAGGGGCTTACCCAGCAGAGTATTGACGCGACCTTCAAGGTGCTAGGACTCACCTCGCTCGAGGCCGTGATTGAACTTCTAGGGCAGAGAACCCCTGCCCTGGACCATTTCCTCGCCTTTTTCGATATCATGAAGCTATATGATGCCGGGGATGTCGTGAAATTTGATATTTCCGTCATCCGCGGCCTCGGCTATTACACCGGCATCGTCTTCGAGGGGTTTGACGCCGGGCGCAGCCTGAGGGCGATCTTCGGCGGCGGCCGCTATGACAATCTTCTCGGAGACCTGGGCGGCAAGCCCATGACCGCGGTCGGACTCGGATTCGGGGATGTCGTCATCGCCGAACTCCTGGCTGAGCGCGGCAAGATTCCCCATCTGGAGGGACGACGGGACTTGGCGGTCTCCTTCATGGAGGAGGCCCAGCGTGATACCGCCATCCGGGTGGCCAAGGCTATGCGGGCCGGAGGGGCCAACGTGGACCTGGCTTTACATCCTGAAAAACCAAAGCACTTCTTTGGACGAACCGGCAAGGCCGGATTCGGCCGCGGCATCTATATCGGCCCCGATGATCTTGCCAAGGGAAGCATCCGGGTCAAGAATCTGGCAGATCGGACCGAGCAGGAAATTGCGCTACAAACCCTCGGCAATTGATAACGCCGGAGAAATAAGATTATGCAAATCACTCCGATTGTTGTGGGTGCCTTTCAAGTCAACTGCTACATCATCGCCACCGGCGCCGGACAAGCGCTCGTGGTTGACCCGGGCGACGATGCCGGGCAGATCGCCGTCAGCCTCCGGGAACAAAACCTTTCTGTGGCAGCCTATCTGATCACCCACGGTCATATGGACCATGTTGGCGGGCTTGGGGAAATATCCCGTCGTTTCCCGGCACCGGTGGCGATGCACCCCGCCGATGCCGCCTGGGCCTTCACTCCGGCCAATCAGGCACTTCCTTATTATGAAACACCCGGGCACCCGGCGGCGATTGACCGTGAGTTGGCCGATGGCCAGCGGTACAACGATGGCGGAATTGCCTACGAAGTCATCGCCACACCGGGTCACACCCCCGGCGGAGTCTGCTTTTATTTCCCTACTGAAAAAGCGCTTTTCTCGGGAGACACCCTCTTCAGTGGATCCATCGGGCGTACCGATTTTCCCGGCAGCAATGAAGTCCTCATGGAACAGTCACTGCGCCGTCTCACCGGATTGCCCGATGACACATTCGTCTACCCCGGCCATGGCCCGCGAACCACAATCGGGCGCGAAAAGAAACACAATCCCTTCCTCAAGCCGGCCGCCTACCCCCGTTGACGCCGGACTTCGTAGAAGAAGATTCCGGCAGCCACGGCGGCGTTAAGGGATCCGATGTGACCCGCCTGGGGAATCTTCACAACGGCGTCGCACCGTTCCAGCAGAGCCGGCCGCGGCCCCACGCCCTCGTTCCCGATGATAATGGACACGCCAGTTGCGAAATCAAATCCGCTTAAATCACGGTCAGCCTTTTCACTAGCCGCTACAAGGCGGATTCCCTTTGTTTTCAGCTCTCCACACAGTGCGGCCAACTCCGGAACCCTGACAATAGGAATCCGGTTCACGGCGCCTGCGGAACTTCGAACCACCATACTGGTCACCCCCACCTGGCCGGACTCCCCGATGAATATTGCATCGGCGCCGAAGATTTCAGCCGACCGGATGATGGCGCCAAAATTAAAGGGATCCTGAATGCCGTCCAGGATCACGCAGAAGGGTTTCGCGGGCAAGGCGGCCAGGAGTCGCTCCGCATCCGCATAGGGGAAATCGGTCATGCGGGCAAGATAGCCCTGATGTTCAGTGGTGTGGCACAACCGTGCGAGAACCTCGGGATCCTCGACCACAGGAACCAGCCCGCCCCGCTCCGCCAAGGCTTGCGCCTGACTGAGGCAGTCCGGGCTAAGGAACCGGGAAAGATAGAGGTCAAGGATCCGCCACTTGCCGGCCGCCAGGGTTTCCATGACGGCATTACGCCCCCACACCCAGCATTTTTGATGACTGCCGAGCAGCTTCTGCTTTCCCTTGCCCCGGCTGTGGCGTTCCATTGGGATTACCGCAGGGATGGTGCCGCGCCCAAAGCCGGGTCAATCAGCGGCATATCCTTGGCGAAGAATTCCTTGGCCGCCTTGGTGACATCCGCCGTAAGATCGGCCTTGTTGCCATAAAAGAGGACATTGGGCCCCTTATACATCACCACGTCCATGCCCCGCTTCTGGGCAATCTGGTTGATAAAGGGCTGAAGCCGTTGACGAAATGTCGTCACAGCTCCCGCCTCAAACTGCTGCATGGCGGTCTGAATGGGCTGGATATCCTGCTGGATGCGCTCATTCGCCTGCCTTATTTGACCGCCGATTTTATCCTTCTCTGCCTCGGTTTTGGCGGCCTCGAGCTTATCCTGCAGGGTCTTGAGCCGGAACTTGTGGGCTTGCAACAGGGAATTCCCCTTGACGTAGAAATCCTTCTTCTGACGCTCTTTATCGATTTTCTGAAGCACACCGACATCCTTGAAAACGCGATCCATGTCAACGACGGCGACCTTGTGCGAATTCATAAAGAACACGCTCCAGCCCAGCAAGCCGACCAGCACCACCACATACATGATCTCGTACCAACTGATTTTTCGACTTTCGCTCATATCCATGTCTCCTCTTTGAATTTGGAATATGTAATATACCCGCAACCGCAGAAAAAAGACAAATCCAATAATCCTGATGGAGACCCGGTAGTCGCATCTCTGAGTTTTGGCACTTGGTCACATAGGTTCAAGGTGGGAGTCGCTGTCCACCATGTTGAAGAGGAAGAAAGTAAACCGCAGATGAACGCAAAAGACGCGGATACTAGGCCTTGATTGAACAAGGCTGTACCCATGCGCAGCGCCGGATAAGGCATTCTCTTCATCCGCGTTTTCAGCGTTCGTCTGCGGTTGCGCCTCTTTTGCAAGGATCAATAGCCTGGCACCTTATCCTCCCGGCGGGAAGTCTGTTGCGCTTCGGCTTGCCAGCCGTAGTCTCGCAGCACGGTTGACCAAGAAGTCCGCCTACGCCCCGGAATACGGGGACTCCGGCGGACAGCCTTCGCTCTCGCTGCGGTGCGAGCGAAGGCTGGTGCCCGGGGTGGGAGTCGAACCCACACACCCTTTCGGATAACAGATTTTAAGTCTGTTGCGTCTGCCATTTCGCCACCCGGGCAATATAGTCCTTCAGCCACTTGCGCCCCTGACCGGACTTCAGAAAATTCTCTCTCTGCCGTGCTTCGGTATACGTCTCATGATATTCATGATAAACGAGCGTCAGCGGACGCCGGTTCTTTGTATGCGCAACACGGCCCGCACGATGATCCGCAAGACGCTTAACCAAGTCCCGACAGGATCCTTTATAAAGATAATCGCCAGCCGCATTCAACAAGACATATGCCGCCGGCTTAGGCTCAATGACCGTTATAGCCCCGCTCACCACCTCTTGCATCCAACGGCAAACCCTTCCAGACAAATGAGAGTCCGTATTGTTCTGAGTATGCCCCAAAGGTCAAGCAGTTTGTCCTGCGATTTTAAGGCCAATCTATTTCTGTTCAAGGGAATGGCTTCCGGCAACAAAAGTACCGGAACGGCCGGCTAGCGATGTCGCGTTAACCTGGGACTCGACCCAGACCTGCCCCTGCTCATTAACCAGCTTCCAGTTGTCGAAATTCCCGTCCACCCGGGCAATCCCGGGAATCCGCCTTATGGCCCCGAACATTTCATGAATAATTGCAGGAGTAAGCCGCATCGTGACTCCCGGCAGACGATGCAACGATCCCTTGAGGTGAATATGATGTCCGGTGACGGTAATACAAAGCCGCCCGATATCAATCAATTGACGGACGAGGATTACCCGCGTCTGTCGATAAATCTCGACCCTTTGAAGGGGCTTATGCATGTCAGCTTCTCGCAGGACCGATCATTCCCTGAACCTTGAGATACAGGTCATCCAGTGTAAACGGCTTGTACAAAACATCGGACTCACCGTCCGCAAGCGTCTGCTGCCAACGCTCCAGCATCTTGCTGGAATTAACCGAAAAGGACTTCAGGTAGGCGGTGATGAATAAAAATCGCATGCCGAGATTTTTCTTCTTCAGTTCATCGAAGATTTCCACCCCGCTTTTGACTGGCATCCGAACATCAAGAATAACCAGATCAAAATTGATTTTCTCGGTCAGCTCCACGACTTCATCGGGTTTGGATGTCACTGTAACGTCATACCCCTTCTGCTCCAGAATGATCTTCAACCCTCGCAGAATCGTTGCATCATCATCAACAGCCAGTATTTTTTTCAAAGCCCCCCCCTTTCATCCCGTGAAATGCCGTACCCGGCCGCTCCAAACTTGGAAAAATCCGCAATTTATTTTGCCAGCAGGATCACAATCATCTTTCCCTTGGACGAAGAAAATCCACCCAGGATAAGCGGGGTCCCGTCCCGCAGTTCAACGGTGGACTGCATGACCTGCTTCCCCCCTTTTTCAATCACCACATTCATGCTTCCCTGAGGCCCGGAACACTTGGCGACCATTCCGCCGCTCAACGCGGCCGTTCCGTTGGCAGGCAACGTCAGGGATCGGCTGGTGAGAAGTTGAAAAGACTTGTAGGGCAGGTTATCACGGAGCAAGCCTGACACATCCGCCAGACCGGATCCCATCCCCTGGCCTGAATTGCTTGCTTCCACCAAACGGACACTCAAGGTAGATCCGGCAAAGGATGCGCCTGCCACCAGTATCACTCCCAAAACGAGGCTTAAGGTCAGGTATCGATTCATATCACCCCTTGTTTCCACCATCGGAATCCATGCCAGTGACCCAGACTACCGTACCCCGCCCTGATTCGTCATCCATAATTATCACTCCGCTATGGGGTGCTAGAACGCGCAGGGATTTGACATGGGTCACGAGATTCACACCCGCTGACGGCCACATGATGAACCCCGCCAACAGCACTAGAACCGTCGCCACAGACACAGCCGACCACTTAAACCATACCATCGGCACGGATTGACGCGACTCAGGCCCATCCTGCCGGACCATGCGCGCCCGAGCCGCGAAATCCCGCGCGAAGGCATCGGCATCACGCCTACCTGCCGATACATTCCGCGCCTGAAGCCCGGTCGCCACCTCAGTCCACGATGTCTTTTTCATAACCACCCTCCCGCCGTGTTTATCCCGGCCTCGTTAAGCGCCTTCATCATTTTCCTGCGGCCATTAAACAGGCGCGACATCACCGTTCCAATCGAAACCCCCGTGGCCGCCGCGATCTCGGAATAGCTCAAGCCGTCCGCAAACCGCAGCATCAGGGTTGACCGGTACTCGGGCGTTAAACGATTCAACGCCGTATCGATCCCCTCCTGGAGTTCCCGGTCAGCCACCAGGTCCCTGGGCAGACGCTGCGCCGGGTCAGCCATACTGGACATATCGCCCGGCTCATCGCCATCATCCCGGTATACCGCCGGTGGTTCAACCGTACGTCGCCGTCGCAACCAATCCACCGCACAATTATGGGCGATCCGGCACAACCAGGCACGCGTCGAGGATCGTCCGGAGAAACCCGGCATCGACTTCCAGGCCTTGAGATAGGTTTCCATAACCACATCCTCCGCCTCATCCAACCCCACCAAACGGCATGCCACGGAATAGACTACAGGCCGCGCCTCCTCGAAAAGCTGGAGGAAAGCGTCCATGTCCCCCCCCCGGGCATGCTCAACGAGTTCGTTTGACACCTTCTCCACCATGGTAAGGACGATCTCAGGATGTTTTTTATTCAAAAAAGGGGAAAGAAGCCCCTATGACAGCGCTTTCTTTCCCCGTTCGCGACCCTCGCCTGAGGCGAAATTCCTAGTAATTCGCCGGCGAAATCTCAAAAAAGGCCTGAGGATGCTGGCAGACCGGACATTTGGGCGGGGCGCCGACACCCTCATGGACAAATCCACATTCCCGGCAACGCCACTTCACCTTCGCATCCTTCTTGAACGCCTTTCCTTCCTCAAGGTTTTTCAGGAGGGCCTGATAGCGCTCCTGATGCTCCTTCTCGATCTTGGCAATGCCCTCGAACAGGCGCGCGATGTCATCGAACCCTTCCTCCCGGGCTTCCTTCGCCATGCGGGGGTACATATTGGTCCATTCCTCATGCTCGCCCCCCGCCGCGGCCTTCAGGTTTGAAACGGTATCGCCAATACCGTTTAACGCCTTGAAATGAAGCTTGGCGTGGGTTTTCTCCTGATCCGCCGTCTCCAGGAAGAAGGCGGCAATCTGCTCATAGCCCTCTTTCTTGGCCACCGACGCGAAATAGGTGTACTTGTTCCGCGCCTGGGACTCACCCGCGAACGCTTCCTGCAAATTCTTTTCCGTCTTCGATCCCTTGAGTTCAGCCATAATCACTCCTCCTTGGTTTATTACTTCCGGAACTCTACAATGAACACGCAAATTTGTGAACCACTTAGAAGAGATTTTCGATATGATCGACAGCCTTTATGACGCACAAGGACCAGATCAAGCGATTCGCGGCCGAGCTCGGCTATCACGCCTGCGGTATCACGGGCGTGTATCCGTTCGAAAACTACCGTAGCGCCCTGCAGGCGAATGCCGAACGCTTTCCCGAAGCCGGTGAACTCTACCGGCGGATGGAGCGGCGCGCCACCCCCCTCGCCCTGAACCCCTGGGCCAAGTCGATCGTGGTCTGTGTCCGCCGTTACGGGAAATATGCCATCCCGGAACCCCTGGCCCGCCATATCGGCCGGAACTACCTCTGCGATCGTCGTATCAAGGGATGTCCCGACAACACCGTGCCGAGCCGCATGAAAGCCCAGCTTGCGGCCCTCGGCATGCGGGTCCGGACAGGAGGGGTTCCCTCCCGTGAGGCCGCCGTGAGGGCCGGCATCGTCCGGATCGGCCGGAATGGATTCGCCTATGCCGCTGGGTGCGGCTCCTGGATCAACATCGAGGCCTGGATGGTGGATGCGGAACTCGAGCCGGACACCCCGGCCCCGCCCGCCCCCTGCCCCGAAGGGTGCCGCGCCTGCCTGGATGCCTGTCCGACCCAGGCCATCGTGGATCCATATTTCATCAACATGAAACGTTGTGTCGCCTATCTGACCTATGAGTCGCCGACTCCGGTCCCCGGTGAATTATGGGACAAGATGGGGCCCTGGATATACGGATGCGATGACTGCCAGAATTGCTGTCCGATGAACGCAGGGCAATGGGAGCGGCTCGAACCTACCCCCTGGCTGGATGGCGTGGGAGATAAGTTGACCCCGGAAGCCCTGGCGTCCATGGACCAGGAGACCTACACCAACATGATCTATCCCCTCTTCGGGTACATCCCGCCGAACGGCCTGTCACGGTGGCATGCCAACGCAAAGCGGGCCCTGGACTGCGGCCAGCTTTCAGACGGGGATATTGTTCGCCCGGCTGGCTGATTCCACGGTATTGTAAAGCAGCATCGTGATGGTCATCGGACCGACGCCGCCCGGGACGGGGGTGATCATGCTGGCTTTGGCTTTGCAGGCCTCGAAATCAACATCCCCCACCAGCCGGAAACCGGCTTTCTTGGTGGCATCCTCAATGCGGTTGACCCCGACATCAATCACCACCGCGCCCTCGCGGATCATGTCCGCCGTCACCGTATTGGGGCGGCCCGCCGCGGCAATCACGATATCGGCCTGGCGGGTGAAATATCCGATGTCCTTGGTCTTCGTGTGACACACCGTCACCGTGGCATTGGCCATCTTCCCCTTGGCCATGAGCATATTGGCCAGGGGCTTGCCCACGATATTGCTGCGGCCGACGATCACGGCATGGGCGCCCTCGATCTTGACCCCGCTACGGGCCATCATCTGGAGTACGCCGTGGGGCGTGCAGGGCATGAACGCCTTTTCGCCCACCACCATGCGCCCGACGTTGGTCGGATGGAAACCATCGACGTCCTTGTCCGGATCAATCGCCACCAGGACCTCGCTCTCGTTGAGGTGCTTGGGCAACGGGAGCTGAACCAGAATCCCGTTGATCCGGGGATCCGCGTTCAGCTTCGCGATCAGGCCCAGCAATTCCGCCTGGGTTGCCGTGGCAGGCAGGCGGTTATCGCTGGAGTAGATGCCAATCTCATGGCAGGCCTTTTCCTTGGCCGTGACATAGGACTTGGAGGCAGGGTCCTCGCCAACCAGGATGACCCCCAGCCCGGGTACCACGCCCTTGGTCTTGAGGTGCTTGATTTTCTCAGCCAATTCACCGCGAATCTGCTGGGCGATTTCTTTTCCATCGATGATTTTTGCGCTCATGTCTTATCCCCCGCGAACAGTCCTAGAACAATCCCTTGACCCGACCGGTCTCAACATCAATGTCGATATTGTTGAATGCCGGCTCCGACGCGGTACCCG
>JAABPW010000339.1 GCA_011391785.1 Verrucomicrobiota bacterium | reverse complement strand
AATGAAACAGGCGGTAGGAGTTGTCAGCGATCATCCCGGAAAAGCAACCGTGCCCGGCGGTCTTGAACTTGGAATTGTCCTGGTCAACCTTCCCGGCGGCGTCAAAGGCGTAGGTCATGTCGCCGATATTACTGAATACCGGAGCGAAACAGGCGTGCGTGCCATCAGCCGAAAACGACAGGAATTCATGGCTGGTGGTACGATCCCAGAAAAGTTCCCGCGCCTCAGGCTTATCGAGCGGGAACCTGTAGAGCTTATCGCGCCCGGCATCCCACCCCCGCTTCCGGGGCCCCTCTGCGGCACAGTCGTTGACGTAGACCCAGTCGATTTTGGTCTTGGGATCATTCCAGATCGCAACCGGATAGCAGTCGGGACCATCGGCAAGCTTTGTGACCTTCTTCGACTCCGTGTCATACATCACCAGGGTGCGCTCCCCATCCGGCTTGACTGTCAGCGCAACCACCCGGCGGCCATTCGGCGTCAGCCAGATCTGACCAAAGACTACATCTCCCGATCTCGTGTCAAAGGGCAATTCACGAATAACCCCCTCCTTGGTGTCAAAGTACTTGTAGACGGCCCGGTTGTTCTTGGCCTGCTGCCCCCACACAACCTTCACGCGGCGTCCCCCGGTCATTTCGAGCAGTTGTTTTTTCGCAGCAGCCGCATCCTCGCTGGCGGCACCCGAACTTGGCGCCGCGACGAGCAGGAGGCTGGTTGCCAAGGCCGCAAGAGAGATCCCGATTTTTTTCGAACTGAATAAACGAGTCATGGTTATTGTCTCCGTATTCCTGGTTAATGATTCACATGCCGCCGGCGGCATAAGCGGAAAAAAGTTCACGAATCGGGCAGGTTCAAAAAATGTCTCACAGGCGGATTGAGAAAACAAGGGCAATCAAGCCCCCTCCCATTGACAAGATGACAGCAGGTAAAGTATTTTTCAGTTCGCGAAGCCATTAAAGGGTGAATACTCCCGCTAAGGGCAACCTATGCCACATCGAAACATCCTGTTGGTTCTGGCCGGAATGACGGTCCTGGCGCCCCTGCTGAGGGCGGCGGAGGAGGTTGTCTGGCAGAAAACGGCATCCACCCATTTTATTGTCATGCACACGGGAGACGAGACCCTTGCCAAGGCGGTTTCGGAACGGGCTGAATCCTATTACTCCACCATTGCGGCGGATCTCGGCTATACGCGCTATCAGAATTTCTGGCTGTGGGACAAGCGGGTCAAAATCATGATCTATCCAACCGCCGCGGCCTTCGCCACCGCCTGTAACGCTCCCAGCTGGGCCGCCGGCCGGGCCAACGCCAAAAAGCATGAAATCGCCAGCTACAAGCAGAGTGGCGAGGGATTCCTCTCCGCCTTGCTTCCCCATGAGATGTCGCACCTGATCCTCGCCGACTTCATCGGGGAGGAGAACATCCCCCTCTGGCTCACCGAGGGCTTCGCCCAGTGGGAAGAATCCGACCGCAAATCCATTCCCGCCATGCCCTCTTCCGGGCAACGGTTCTCCCTGAAGGACCTGATGACCATGGATATCCGCCGGGAGGCGGATCGTACCCGCGTTGGTCTCTTCTACGCCCAGAGCGCCAGCGTGGTGGGATTTCTCATCAAAACCTGCGGCGGAGAATCCTTCGGGAAATTCTGCCGCACCCTGCGGGATGGCAAGCCGGTCGAAACCGCACTCGCCACCGCCTTTCCACGGGACATCCCCTCCCTGGAGACCCTGGAGCAGAAGTGGCTCAAGGCCGTCACCCTACCGCCCAAAAAGTGACTTCTTGGCGGCTTTCTCGAGGAATATCTCGACCTTCCGGTTCTCGCCGGAGCGTACCCGGTAATACTGCAGCCAAGGCTTGTAGCCCGGTGCCTCGACAAACACCTTATGGTTCTCCTCGGGGGTCACCTCGATGCTGCCGGTCTTGATGATGTTGCCGTCCACCATGAGGGTTGCCGTCCTTGGAATCAAGGTGATCGTCAACATCCCCTTCCCGGCCGCCGCCACCGGCGCCACGGGCGTCACAGGCGGCGTGGAAGGGCCCGTAGGAGTCGCGGGAGCAACAACGGCCTCAGCCTTCTCCAGCGCCATCAGGGTCAGCTCACGGCCTCCACCCCCGGTCAGGGTCACGGTTTCGATCCGGGATTTTGAACCGGCATCCCCTTCAATCAGGACGGAGGCCGACACATTTGCCGAGCGGACCGGCAGTTCCAACTCCCGGGTTGACCCCTTGTCCAGCGTGACCTTGTCCTTAAGCTCCTGTCCGGATATCCGGAGCGACTGGCCCGACTGGTTGACGAGGCGCAGGAGGAATCCCGTTTTCTGACCGGACAAGGTCTCCCGCAACGCCCGGACGCGGCCTGCAAAAACAACCTCGGCCGCGGTGGCGTTCAGGATATCATCCACCGCCTTCACCCGCTGGGCCCGCTGCTCCAGGGGATCCTTCTGGGCGAGTGTTTTCTCGACCAGGCGCACATACTCCGCCACAACCGTCTCCCGCTGCGCCTTGAAATCCGGATCCGACAACGCCGACTGCGCGAATCCCCCCAGCACGCCCACCCCATCGGTACAACTCCGCAAATCGCCCTTGCGGATACGGTCGCGCAATTCAGCCAGGGTTTTCTGGGCATCAGTCAGCTCCTTGCTGCGGATTGCCGCGGCCTGGGAAGACTTGGCCACCATCGCCACACGCCGCGTCTCGACCTCCTTCGCCAGGTCCGATAACGCCGCCTTGCCAAACCGGTCCGGCACGTCCGCCACCAGACTGACCAGCGTCTTCTGCGCCTGTTGACCCTCCGGCATCTTGCCGGCATCATAAGCCGCCTTGGCCTGCTGGGCATGACCCTGGGCAAAGTACAGGTATTTGCCGGCAATCGCGGCCTCTGCCGCCTTCACCTGGGCGGGCAGGAGCTTGGCATCAGGAGCGCGCTCCAGCTCAACCAGTTCCGTGGCAGCCGATTTTACCGTATCCACTTCCCGGGCATTGGCGGCATGATCCATCACCCTGGCCAGGCCACCGGAGGCCAGTCGGCTTTGCCGGGCCGCCTCCACGCCGTTTTTCGCATCCAGGAACGAAGCCTGCACAACCCAGGCGAGGGTGGGCCGCTTCTCGGCAAATCCCAGCAAGGCCGCCCGTTCGGCATCCCCATCCAGCCCCGCCCGGTACTTGCCCAGGGCCGCATCCCGGAGCCGGGCCACATAGGGAAAGGCACGTTCAGAGAGCGTGGAGGCCAGGGCCCCGAGCCGCTGCTGCTTCTCCGCCTCGTCATACCCGGCCCAGGTCCGGTCCCGCAATTCCTTGAGCTTCACGGCCGCCGCCTCGGCCGCATCGAGCGACGCCTCAGTCTGAATGGTCTCGGGCATGGCCTGACGAAGCGCGGCGAGGTCATGATCGATCGCAGCCCGCACGAGGGCGGTCTTCATGGTCTCACGCCGTTCGGCAAAACGTTCCGCCGTGAACCCCATGATATCCACGAACTTCTCCGTCCCCTCCCATTCCTTCAGAAGGGCGGCGGCCTTTTCGGCCTTGCCGGCATCGAGGGCCGCATCGAACTCCCGCTTGAATTCAGCCGGCAACGTGGAACCAGCCTTCCGCATCTGGCGACGCTGCTCATCCACGCGGTCGCTCAATTCGGGAAATTTCTCGCCCGTCTTCACGGCCTTCGCATAGGCCTCACTCAACGACCTGGCGTACGCCACCGAGGGAACAGGACTCTTCAATTCACCGGTGACCTGTTCGACTTCCTGCATGGCCTGGTCCATTTTCGCGGCCACAGCCTCCGCATTACTCCCGGAAATTGCGGATAGGGCCCAGATCCCGACCCCCAGCACAAGGACAATACCTGCGGCCGCAGCCGCGATCATGATCCATTTCCTGCGCCGCTTGCGCCTGTCCGCCTCCGCGCGGCCGGCCGCCATCAGGTCAACGGGAGCGGGCATCGTGCCCCCCGCCCCTTCCAGCGGCCTCGTCCCCATCGTGGCACCGGGCTCGGGGGCCTGCAGGCCACCGTCATCCGAGAACGAATGCAGGGTGGCGATCGTCATCTCGGAAACCGAATCATCGTCATGCGCGTCGCCAAAGCCCGTTCCGGCCAGGATATGCTCCAGGTCCTTCTTCATCTCCGCGGCACTGCGGTAGCGATCCGCCGGACGCGGCGCCAGGGATTTCAGGATCACCATCTTGAGCCGGGGATACTGCCGGAACGCCTCTCCCTCGAAGGCCAGTTCCACAGGCTTTCTGAGCCGCTGCTGGAAGGCCAGCCAGGCCGAATTCATGTCCGTCGGCAACCGGTCATACACCGGCTTCCCCGCCAGGGATTCATACAGGCAAAGTCCGAGGGCATAGATATCCGACTGCGGCGACCCGCGGTCCCCGCTGACATCCGCGAACTCCGGAGGCATATAATCGAGTGTGCCGGGCACCCCGCCCACGGTTACCGTTCCGGACACATCCCGCGCCACGCCCAGATCGAAAATCTTCCCCTTTTCGGGCTGCCCGGCCGGGGCATAAAGGTTGCCGGGCTTGATATCGCGATGGATAATCGGCCGTGAATTCTCATGCAGGAACTGGAGCGCCGCGAGATACCCGATGAAAAGCGGGATCCCCTCCGAGGCCTCCAGGCGGCTCTCATTTTTCAACCGGGTGCGAAGGGTCCAGCCGGGCATTCCCTCCAGAAACTCGAGGATCAGGAAATACTGCTTCTCGCCCCCGGTCCCCTCGACCACCATGAAATCGACGTATTTGCAGAGGTTCGGATGCGGGTATTGCTGGACAAGCTTGGCTTCCTTGATGAACCGGTCCGACTGCTTTTCGGCGAACAGGTGCTTGACCGCCACGAGGCTCCCGTCGGAAATCCGGCGCGCTTTGAACACCTCGCCAAACCCGCCGCGTCCCAGCACGGCCAGCAATTCATATTCATCGCGGTTTTTGTGGCGGATCCGGCGTGACCGGATCTTCCGGAAATCCTCCAGCATCGCGGCAAAGGTCTGGTACCGGTGCTCGCGTTTTGGCGCCATGCATTTGGCCACAAAGGGCTTCGCGTTGCTCAGCACCCGGAACACGCCGGGACGAAACGAGGGCGAGGGCGATGCCCCGTCGCGCCAGCGGTTCAGGTAACCGATATGCGCAGTGTCGCCCAAGGGCTCGAATGGCAGGGCACCCGTCAGGGCCTGGTAGAAACAGACCCCCAGGCTGAATATATCCGACACCTCATCCCCGCGGAATCCCTGGATGGCGATGAAGTCGGGCGCCATATAGTCAAAGGTACCCTTCCAGCCCGCCGTGCTCATCTGCCCGCTGTCATCCTTGCGGGCGATATCGAAATCAATCACCTTGGCCTGGCCATCCTTGGTGATGAAGATATTGGACGGCTTGATGTCGCGGTGCGTGATGCCGCGTTCACGGGCATGGATGAGTCCCGCCAGGCACTGCTCGAAAACTTCCTCGACCTGTGGCCAGGCCAGGCCGGTACTGGCCTTCTTGAGCCGGTCGGTCAGGGTTTCCCCCTCCAGGAATTCCATCACCAGGCATTGGGCCTCATCCCACTCCCCGGCATGCCAGGCGAAGCTGTCGCGGTAGCGCACGATATTGGTGTGGGAGAGGCGTCGCAGAATGTCAGCCTGTTCCTGGAACTTGGACCTCAGCTTGTCGTCATCCCCGGTGATGCGAATGAGCTTGATGGCCACGATCTCGCCCTTAGCCACCTTGGAGACGTCATCCCCCTGGTAAATGGCCTTATACACGCGCCCCTGGGCCCCGTCGCCAATCAGCTCCAGGAGATCGTAATCGCCAACCCGATCTTTGCCGCTTTCCGTCATTCCTGCGCCCCGCCATGGAGTTCAGCCGAGGCCGCATGATCCGGAACCAGGGGCTCGGCCACATGCGTCTCCGTGTTCGTCGGGGTCACAGGCACGGCTGGACTACCGGCCTTTCCCGCATCCTCCTGTTGTGCCCGCCACTCAAGGTATCCCCAGGTTCCCGCGACAGCGACCAACACCAGGGCCAGAAACACCCACAACCACATCCGGCCCGATGATGGCAGAGCCTTCCCGGACCGCTTGATGGGCGGCATCCGTCGTTGCTGGGCCGGCGTGTCGGGAGTCTCCGGCGCGACCGGCCGGCCCGAATCGGGGGTGACCGGCGTCACTCCCTCGCCCCTGCCGCCATCGGAGGGAGTGGGAGAACCCTGATCCGCCATGGTGCTGGCCGTATGGCCCGTATCCGCGGTCTGACCGGTGGCATCGTGATCCTCATGGAGCGCAACCGGAGCCGGTCCCTCCGCCTTGATCTCAAGCTGTTCCAAGGCAAGGGTCTCGGGCGGGATCTCCATGGTGGGTCCCTTGGGCAGTTCCGCGGACACCCGGATAAGGACAACCGACACATTGTCCTCGCCCCCCTCCTGCAACGCCTCATCCACGAGCACCTTGGCCGCATCCGGAAGCGGATCGCCAGCATGCTTGCGGAGCAGTTTCTGGATCCGGCGGTCGCTCACCATCTTGCTGAGGCCATCGGAACACAACAGGAATATATCGTCCGGCATCACATCGAATGCGGTGGCCTCAAGCTGGACTTGGCGGTCCAATCCCACCGCCCGCGTGATCACGCCGCGGAACATAGCGGGAAGGGAACTGTCATCCGGGAGCCCGGCGGCCGCCGCGACGGAATGATCCGTGGTCAACTGGACCAGCTTGTCGCCCCGCAACCGGTAGGCCCGGCTGTCGCCGGCATGCAAGGCGATCCCCTGCGAAGGGGTTACGCGGTCAAACACCACCACCACGGCCGTGCTGCCGGTTCCGTTGAGGCCCAGTCCCTCGGCCCGCTCCTTGATCCAGGCGCTGGCGGAATTCAGGGCGCGCTCCACGAGCTTGGCGGAGGCATCGGCGGTAATGGCAAACCCCACATCCGGGGATTCGGTGAATTCCTTTTTCAGGGCGTCCACGGAAGCCTTGCTGGCCACTTCACCGCCCTGCACGCCACCCATGCCGTCCGCCACGCAGAACACGCCCGCCTCGGGAAGGCTCACCAGGGAGTCCTCGTTGTTTTTCCGGCGATGCCCGACATCCGACAGCTCGGCTGAGGACAGATATGAGAATGGGTTTTTCACAGTCGCCCTGCCTTGTCTCTGAAATTACATTCCGGGTTTAATTTCAAGCGAGTCGCTCTTCTCGCTTTCCAGCTCATCCTGGTCCACCGCCGAGACGGCCACCGTCATCGGCTTGGACAATTCCGTAAATTCAAAAAGATAATTCGTCTGTTCGGTGGTGGAAATCAACTCCCAACCCAGGAACTTCTTGCGCCACACCTTGTAGCGGCGGATATCCGGCTGGGCGGGCGCCTGCCAGACCAGGCGGACATTCGTCCCCACCGGCTGCGCCACAACCGAAACCGGCATTCCGGGGACAGGCTTGGCGCGCCCCGGGACGGGCGCGGACCAATCGCTCTCCAGCCCCTCCTTGTCCAGGGCCTTGACCCGGTAGAACCGTGTCGCGCCGGACTCCAGAGCCATCTCCAAGGCCGACAACCCGTCCGCCTTCGACGCCACCACGGTCACCAGTTTCCGGAAGGAACCATCCGCCTCATCAGCCGCCTCGACAACGTAATCGCTGATATCCTTTTCAGGATTTGCCTTCCAGGTCAGCTTGATGCCAAGCGGACTGTTGGTGGTGGCCAAAAGTCCCGCCGGCGTGGCAGGCCGGGATTTCGTCCGGGCACTGGCCGCGCTGGAGGCCGACGACCTCACATTGCCCTGGTTGAAGGCAATCACCTTGTAAAGGTAAACTGTTGCGTCCTTGAGCAGGCCCAGGCCCGGCTTCGGCTTGATCTCGCCCCGGTCCAGATAGCTCGTAACGTGACGCCCGATAACACGCCCCACCTGGAGCCACTCTTCGGAACCTTCCTCGGCACGCCAGACCTCGTAGCCAACCACCGCCTTGTCGGGACTGGCCACCCAGGTGACCGGCACTTCGCGAGGACGGCCGGCGGCCGCCGTCACGCTGCCGACCTCGGCCGGAATGCCACGGGTCGTGGCGGAAACCGTCACTGAATCACCGCCCTCCGCGGTAACCGCATTGACAGCCCTGATCCGGTAGAAATAGCTGGCCTCGTCCTCCAAGTCCCCGGGATTGGCGCCACCATCGAGATACGTCACCACCATACGGCCGGCCACCGATCCGATTTTCTGGAAAGACCCCGCGGCCGACCGTGCCCGGTACACATCATAGCGCACCACATCAGGCTCAGGGCTCGGAACCCAGGACAGGGGCACGCACCGGACTTCGTCCCCGGTCGCCATCACCTTCTGGACCGGCGCGGGCGGGGGCAGCGTGAGCACCTCGACCGGATCGGACGGCTGGCTCTCGGCATCGACACGATTAAGGGTGATTACCCGGTAGTAATACCGGGTACTGTCCTTCAAGGTGGACGCGGCCGTACCGCCATCCGTCAGGGTCGGGGATCGCGTCACCCCCACCTTCTCAAACGGCCCCGACATCGCGCTGGCGCGCTCAACACGGTACAAGGTGACACCTTCCGACGGGGAGGGAGCCCAGACGACCTTCACGGCACGGGACGAGGGGGCCGTCGCCTTGACTCCAGCGGGAATCGAAGGGGGCGGCGCCGTAACGGCCTTGACCACCTTCGACGGGATGCTTTCAGGGCCCTCGCGATCCAGAAGCGCGACAATCTGGTAATAATAGGAGGTGCTGTCCTTCAAGGGAACTTCATCGGTCCCTCTGTCGCGATATTGCTTTTTGCGGGGCGACACCTCCGCCAATTTCACAAACGGACCATCCGGGGATTCGGACCTTTCGATCCGGTAGCGGTATACCTCATCCGCTGGTTCCTTCCATGAAACCGTGGCCTCGCGCAGTCCTTTATCCGTGACCAACACCCCGTCCGGTTGCCCGTAAAGCGTGCGGCGCAGGGGATTCGCAGGGGTAACAGGCCCACCTTTCCCGACGGGAGCCATCACCTCTCCGGTGACCGGCGCGGTTGGAGGAGGGGTTACAGGGTTAGTCCGGATCTCAGCCGTTGGATGAACAGGTTGCACGATGGCACCGGGGGTCCGGCGGGGATCACCCATCTCGTACACCACGGCATGACCCACCTGATTGGCCACCACTTCACGGGGCAGGTAATCAGGCACCCGCTGCCGGGTGCGACACCCGGCAAGAACAAGAATCAAAACCAATCCCGTCGGTATCCATGCTAACCGCATATTGTCGTTCTCCTTGGCCACATAAAACAACCCTTATCAATACCATCCCTCTTTTCCATGCGACAAGCCCCAAATCACCTTCAACCGGGAGTGAATTCATGTAATTCCGGATGACAGGAACCCCGGATCGGCGATAAAGTCCGCGAAACACATGAACCCGAAGCGAAACAGACTGCATTACGCGATGCTGACCGCCATTGTTATTGTGGCAGGCTGCATGATCCGGTCGGAGTTTTCGGAAACGTGGCCCCCGCTTGTGGTGAAATGCGGGGGTGACGCCCTGTGGGCACTTATGGTGTTTCTGGGCCTGGGGTTCCTGTTCCCGCGCCTCAGAACCGCCACCCTGGCCACCGCAACCCTAGCCTTTGCCTACGGAGTCGAATTCAGTCAACTTTATCAGGCGGAATGGATCAATGCATTCCGCAAAACCTTCCTGGGCGCCGTGACCATCGGATCGGGATTCCTTTGGTCTGATTTAGCCAGCTACACCGCCGGATGCGGGATCGGAGTTGTTGCCGAAATCACAGGAAGCTTCCTCGAGAAAAGGAAACATAAAAAAACCCACCCATGCGAGAGCTGAAAGCCGCGCAGGGTGGGTTTTTTGAGGATTTAAGCTGACCGTTACAGCCGGACGCCAACTCCAACCGACCCCTGGAACGACGAGGCGTCGATTTCGCCGGAGGCGAAACCAGCATCAAGCGTGATGGAGGGCACATAGCGGTAGCCTGCGCCCACCTGCCCGAAGAACCGGTCGGTAAAGTCGACAAACACCGACAGGTCGGCGGCAACGCCGATTTTCACATCCGAGTTGTCGTCCTTGGCATTTTCCGACTGCTCGGTGACCCCGTTGCGGACCCAGCGGCGGTTTGCCTCCATCTCGGCATTGATGATGTTGATCGTCGGGCCGACGGAAATCCCGACCACGACGGCCTTCCCGAGCGGCACGGTGAACTCCGGCGCCAGCGTGATTTCATGGAGATCCAGCTTCGTGTTCACGGAACCTGTAGCCGTGTAGAGCGCGCGGTCCTGCAACGTGGAGCTGGTCGCCTTGCGCGGCGCAAGGGCGGGGGTATCCGCAGTGGAGCTATACCCGCTGCTGTTGGCGTAATCCGTATCGAAGAAGGTGTAGGCGCCGTCATCGACAAACGGGAACTCGGCACCGGGCGCAGTGGCCCCGGAGTATTCGCCGATGTGGTCGTAGGTATAGGCGTAGGTTGTCGTCCGGCGGTTCACATTCTGCTGCGCCAGCGCGCGCTGGCCGGAGGACGCATCCGACTGGACGAACGAATAGCCCGCCAGGACCCCGATGGAAACCCCGCCAAGGCTCGCCATCTCACGCCGCAATTGCAGGTAGGGAGCCACCACGTCCTTGTCATCGGTTCCCTCATAGGGGGTGGCCGAGTAATGGGACTCATTGACGCTGAGCGTCGAATGGAACGTCAACTCGTCGTAAAGCGTAGTGCCATCATAGGGGCGAGCCGTGGGAGCCAGCTGCGAGGCGCCGCCGATCACGCTGTAACAGGTGCCGTCATACCAGCTGGCGGAATCCCCGTCACCGTAGCCATAAGCCGGACCGATGCTGCCATCATCGTAATCAAGGGTGCCGGAGGTACCGGAATAGAAGCCGACATCGCCCCGGCCGGTCGGATCGCGGTGAACGCTCAAGGCCGCAGGCGCGCTGATATTCAGATCAGTTCCGACGGAACGGACAGACACGCCACCACTGATCCTCCACTTGCCGCCGGAGGCCGATTCCTGACCCCACAAGGCTGTCGTTGAAAGAATACTGAACCCCGCCACATACACGCAAAAAACCTTCTTATTCATGGCATACCTCCTGTTTAGATGTTTCAAAAAATATTTCCGAGTCGCGCTGAAGTCAAGCCTTAAAACAAAGGTTTTGGCATATTGCGGAGCCTATCCTGCAGGGGCACGCCACGTCAGAGCGGCCAGCGCCCGCTGAATGTCGCGATTCGGGTTGCCGGAACCATGGAATGAGCTATATTCATCCGGTATCAGGAGAATTAACAGGCCGTGACAACACCTCGCTTCAGGCATTGGATGAGAACATCGGGACCTCAGATCCTATGCGGCCTGGTTCTCGGGCTGGGACTCATCATTCTGGTTCTTGCCTTGCTGACGAGCCCAAGCCTTGCCAAAGTGGGATTCCGGGCAGGAATGACGCTGGCGGCCATTGGGATCGCGGGCTTGTTCCTCACCGCCAGAGCCCCCTACTATTGATCAGTCCGGAATCAGGGAATCTACCATGCCGCTCCGGCCATCCAGCGACAGCGGAGGGAAATCAAAATGAGTCTCAAAAAGCTGGACGAAACGGTCACAGACGGCCTCTTCATCGGGTCCGGAAACCTGGATCCTGATGCGCGACCCCTCCTGCAATCCCAGCGAAACAAGCGAGAGCAACGACTTCAGGTCCGCATCGCCTGATTCGGCAATCACCCGGACGACACAGGGAAACCGGCTGGCCTCGGTGACAATCTTGGCGGAAGGGCGACAATGAATCCCCTGATTGTTGCGGATAATGGCAATTCTCTCGATCATACCACCGCATCCGGCTTGGCGTCCAAAACCTGTCGCACCCTGTCGGTCAGCTCATCCGGCCGGTAGGGCTTGATGAGCAACGGGTCAATCTTGGGATTCACCCCATGCTCGAGGACGGCCCGCTGATCGAATCCCGTCACATAAAGGGAGCTGACGGCCGGACACAACTCCTTGATTTTGGCCAGCAGCGTCACGCCGCTCATGCCCGGAAGAATCACATCGGAAAGAATCAGGTCGAGGGTTGACTGGTGTGCGCGGCACAGTGTCAAGGCCTCATCAGGCGAAGCCGCCTCCAGGACACGGTACCCCTGCCCGGCCAGTATGCGGACGTCAAACCCTCGGACACTGGCATCATCCTCCACAACCAAAATCGTCTCGCGGCATTTCCGTGCCGTCGCCATGGACACGTTGCCGACACTCGGGGTATCCTCCTTCAAAGCCCGGAAATAAATCCTGAATTTCGTCCCGACGCCCGGCTCGCTTTCCATGTCGATATAACCGCCACACTGCCGGACAATCCCATAGACCATGGACAGGCCAAGTCCGGTCCCCTTCCCGCGTTCCTTGGTCGTGAAAAAAGGCTCGAAGACATGGTCCTTGACCTCCTGCTTCATGCCGCATCCGGAATCGCACACGGTCAGAAGCCCGTATTCGCCGGGATCCACGGACACATGGACCCTGCAGTACTCCTCGTCCAGATTGACCCGCTGCGTCTGGATCAGGAGATTGCCGCCCGAAGGCATGGCGTCGCGCGCATTGACGGCCAGGTTCAGGATCACCTGCTCGATACCTCCCGGATTGGCTTCCACCAGTCCCGCATCCTCCCCCAGCCTGATGTCGAGCACCACGTCCTCGCCCAGCGTGCGCTTGAGCAGAAGCGCCATCCCATCCACCGTCTCGTTAAGATCCATCCGGCGGATTTCCATATCCTGTTTCCGGCCCACCGCCAGCAGCTGGGCCGTCAACTTGGCCGCCCGCTCGGCGCTGTTGATCACTTCCTTGACATCCGCCCGCGCCGGATGATCCTCCTCAAGGGATGTCATGGCCAGATGGCTGAACCCGAGGATGGCGGTCAACAGGTTGTTGAAATCGTGAGCCACCCCGCCGGCCAGCAATCCCAGGGCCTCCATCTTCTGCGACTGGCGCAGCTGGATCTCCTGCTGGATCATCTGCGCCTCGGTATTCTTCCGCTCGGTGATGTCGCGCAACAACAGGACACTTCCCCCGTGATTCTTGAGGAGGCCGGTAATGATTTCCAAGGGGAAATTCGAGCCGTCACGGCGTATCCCGGTGGCAACCCCGATATGGAACCCCTCCTCTTCCAAAGCATCATAGATCTCATGCTTCGTGCCCGAGAGGCAACGGCGGTCACCATACAGCAGATCCGTCTTCCGGCCGACCACGTCAAGGGGTTCAAACCCGAACATTCGAAGCACCGAAACGCTCGTCATGATGATATTCCGGTCGGGATCGACCACCATGAGCACATCCGGACTGATGCTATCCACGATATCCTCGAGCTCCGCGCTTTTCATGGCCGCCTGACGCCACCGCAAGTAGGAGGCCACCAGCAACCCGATCAGCCATATCACCAGAAAATTGATAAGGAACAGAACCAACGGCTGGCTCGCATGGGGCCGGAAAAAGCCGATCAATCTATCGTTGAAATTGATGGCGGCCCCCATCAGGGACACGACAAAGGCAATCATCAGGGAAACCGACAGGGCGCGCCACTCTCGGGTCGACCAAGTTACCATGCGAACCGGATCCCTGTTTGTTTGTCGAATCATTATGGAATGACCGTTCCACAAATCGTGGAAAATCATGGTTCAGTATACCTCCCCCTTCCGTAAATGCCAATTTTTTTATGCCATGGAAGTCGAAGCGCGTAATTCAGGAATAATAAATGCCCGCAACATTGCATTTCCCCCTCGCATCAGATATCCTCGCCCTTAAATGCAAGGGACCTACATATTGTGAGAAGCCTCTGGACAGCAAACCTGACGCTTGCCAACCGGATCACCATCGGGCGGCTCCTGTTTATCCCTGTTTTCGTGATACTCACCCTCTATTACATCAATAGCGTCTCCGAAAACCGGCCCAATGAGTGGCTGCGCTGGGCCGCCCTGATGGTTTATGTCGCCACCTGCCTGACGGATGCCCTGGACGGCTATTTCGCCCGGTCCCGCAATGAAATCACCCGGCTGGGCACCATCCTCGATCCCCTTGCCGACAAGGCCCTGTTGATTTCCTCCCTGATCCTGCTCTCGGGCCCCTGGGCGAAATCCTGCTTCAACCCCCACCTGCCGCTCTGGTATGTGGGCCTGGTCATCAGCCGTGACGTCTTCCTGATCATGGGCTCCATCCTCATCCACATGACCGTTGGGCACACCACTGTCCAGCCACGCATCTCCGGAAAAATCGCCACCTTCTTCCAGATGGGCCTGATCCTGTGGGTGCTCGGCCAGGCTCCCGCCGCCGGGTTTCCCTGGATGTTGTGGGCCGCCGCCGGCTTCACCATGATCTCCGCGTTACAGTATATTTCGGATGGAATCCGACAACTCGAGAAAGCCCATGCCCACGACAAACACCCCCGCTCCTGAACTCTCCGCCACGCATCCGGTTGTTGCCATCGTGGGACGTCCCAACGTCGGCAAATCCGCATTGTTCAACCGTATCCTGAACCGGCGCCTCGCCATCGTCCACGAGGAATGCGGGGTCACGCGGGATCGCCTCATCACCCACACGGAATGGGGCGGCAAGGCCTTCGATCTCGTGGATACCGGCGGATTGACGGAATTCAACCGCGCCTCCAACCCGGATTTCATCGCCACCGAAACCCGGCAGCAGTCCGAAACGGCGATCCAGGATGCAACCCTGGTCATCCTCGTGGTGGACGTCGAGGCCGGGCTGACCTCTCTCGATGAGGAGGTGGCGCGCCTGATCCGCCGCAAGGGGATTCCCGCCATCATTGCCATCAACAAATGCGACAACGCGGAGCGCGAGGAACTCACCGACCCGTTTGAGCGGCTCGGCTTCCCTATTTTTCCCGTCTCGGCCCTGCATAACCGCGGTCTTCAGGAACTGCTCGACCATGTGGCCGATACCCTGCCAGCCGTGACCGTGCCCGTGACCACCCCCGCCGCCGCAGAGCAGCTCAAAATCACGGTGGTGGGCCGCCCCAACGCCGGCAAGTCCTCCTTCATCAACCGCATCATCCGCCGTGAACGCGTCATCGTCTCGGAAGTCCCCGGCACCACGCGCGACAGCATCGACATCCCCTTCACCGTCGGATCGGGCCCCACCGCACGACACTATCTTCTCACTGATACCGCCGGCATGCGCAAACTCGGAAAGGTCGATGGTGCCGTTGAGCGCTATAGTATATTCCGTGCCGAGGCCAGTATCGAGCGCGCGGACGTCGTGGTGCTGATGATTGACGCCTCACAGGGCCCGTCATTGCAGGACAAGGCCATCGCAAACCTCATCGAGGAGGCGGAAAAGGGCTGCGTGCTGATCATCAACAAGTGGGACCTGATGGGCCATGCCACCCAGCGGGAGTACCTCGATGCCCTCAGCCGGGAACTGCCCTTCATGGATTGGGTTCCCGTCGTCTTCGTCTCGGCCAAGGACGGGTTCAATATGCGCCAATGCCTTGCCGCCATTGACGAGGTTGCCAAACAGGTCCAGACGCATCTTCCAACCGGCCTGCTCAACCGCACCATCATGAAAGCCTACGAGCGGGTGCAGCCGCCCGTCATGAAAAACAAGCGCTTCAAAATCTATTATGCCACCCAAATGGGCACCAAGCCCGTTCGCATCGGCCTGTTCGTCAATGATCCCAAGCGGCTTCCCGATGCCTACCGGCAATACCTGATAAAAAACCTGCGCAAGGCATTCGGCCTCGAAGGCGCCCCCGTCAAACTTATTCCCAAGGCTCGCGTCCGCGCTGAGTTTGTGGAAAAACAACCGCGGAAACGGTAGATTTTCCGGCTAAGCCCGTTTTTTAAGCCATCACTGGCCATCAACCCCTTGTGGTAAGACTAATATTATCCACAATATATTGTGGCTGGACAAGCACGGAAACCCTTGCAAATCGGGCTCCCCGTAATGTCGCCATACCGACAAAAATATCCATATCAATCTCATTATAAACATATTACGACTACTTATCGTGCCTGTCAAAAAAACATCAAAATTTTCCGTTTTTCTAATTGCGAACCACAATGGGTAGTGGTAACTCTGGAAATGTCGTGCGCATCAGCCCTACATTTTGTAGTGATGGGCTCTTTTTCTGGTGTTTTTTTATTAGTGTAAGATGATGATGATCAAGGAGTTCGCCCCATGTCTGACGTAAAAGAGATTGCAGAAGCCCCCCGGAAATCCACAAATCCCAGCTCAAAAAGTGGACCCAAGCGCACCAATGGACACACCTCTGCCCGCAACGGCAAGGGCATGGCTGTAGATCGCGTCTTCACGGCACCCGGAGCGAATCCTTTCGACGGGATTGACTGGGATTTGCGCAAGGCTTCCATTACCGATGACAAGGGTACCGTCATTTTCGTCCAGGAGAACATCGAGGTTCCCAAGTCCTGGTCCATGCTCGCCACCAACATTGTTGCCTCGAAATATTTCTACGGCGGGCTGAACACCCCGATCCGCGAAACCTCCGTCCGCCAGCTCGTTCACCGTGTGGCGCGGGCCATCGCCGACTGGGGCCGCAAGGACGGCGTCTTCGCCACGGACGAGGATGCCGAGACGTTCTACGCCGAGCTCGCCTGGATGTGCATCAACCAGTACGGCTCCTTCAACAGCCCCGTATGGTTCAACGTCGGCCTGCACGAGCAATACGGCGCCACCTCGGACAGCCGGTCCAGTTACTTCTTCAACCCTGCAACCGGCAAAATCGAATCGTCACGCGACAACTACAAGCACCCCCAGGCGTCCGCCTGCTTCATCCAGTCCGTCAAGGACACGATGGAGGACATCATGCGCCTGGCGGGCACCGAAGCCATGCTCTTCAAGTACGGCTCGGGCACCGGAACCGACCTGAGCACGCTCCGCAGCAGCCGCGAGAAACTCTCCGGAGGCGGAACCCCGTCCGGTCCCCTGAGTTTCATGCGGGTGTTCGACCAGGTCGCGGCCGTGATCAAGTCCGGCGGGAAAACTCGCCGGGCCGCCAAGATGCAGAGCCTCAAGATCTCGCATCCCGACATCGAGGATTTCATCACCTGCAAGACCAACGAGGAGAAAAAGGCCTGGGCCCTGATTGACCAGGGCTATGACGGATCCTTCGGCGGCGACGCCTATTCCTCGGTCATGTTCCAGAACGCCAACCTGTCCGTGCGCCTCACCGATGAATTCATGAAGGCGGTCGAGAACGACGGCGAATGGCATACCCGGGCGGTGACAACCGGCGAAGTCGTGGAAACCCATTCCGCCACCGACCTGATGGACTTGATCGCGGAAGGCACGCACCTCTGCGGCGACCCGGGGGTCCAGTACGACACCACGATCAACCGCTGGAACACCTGCATCAACAGCGGACGCATCAACGCCAGCAATCCCTGCTCGGAATACATGTTCCTCGACAACAGCGCCTGCAACCTCGCCTCCCTGAACGTCATGAAATTCATGGATGCCGAGGGCAACCTCGACGTCGCGCGTTTCAGCAGCGCGGTGCGGATCTTCATCATCGCCCAGGAAATCCTGGTCGGCAGCGCCAGCTACCCGACCGAGGAAATCGCGACCAACTCGCATCTCTACCGTCCGCTCGGCCTCGGCTATGCCAACCTCGGCGCCGTCCTGATGAGCCTCGGGCTCCCCTATGACAGCGACGAGGGGCGCTCTTTCGCCGCCGTCGTCACCTCCATCATGACCGGTCACGCCTATTCCACCTCGTCCGAGATGGCCGTTGTCCGCGGCACCTTCAGCGAATACGAGAAAAACCGCGAGCCCATGCTCAACGTTATCCGCATGCACGCCAACGCCCTGCTCGAGGTGGACAGCAAGCTTTGCCCGCCCCAGCTCTACAAGGCCGCCGCCACCATCTGGAGCCAGGTCCAGCGCGCCGGCGAGAAAACCGGCTTCCGCAACGCCCAGGTCACGCTACTGGCCCCGACCGGGACCATCGGCTTCATGATGGACTGCGACACCACCGGCATCGAGCCCGACATCGCCCTCATCAAATACAAGCAACTCGCGGGCGGCGGGCTGATCAAGCTCATCAACCGCACCCTGGAGTCAGGACTCCGCAAGCTCGGCTACAACGGCAACGTGGCTTCCATCCTCAAGTATGTGGATGACCAGGAAACCATCGAGGGCGCACCGGGGCTCAAGGACGAGCACCTGCCCGTCTTCGATTGCGCCTTCAAGGCCAAGAAAGGCACCCGCTGCATCTCCTACCAGGCGCATCTCAAGATGATGGCCGCCGTGCAGCCGTTCCTCTCCGGCGCCATCAGCAAGACCATCAACATGCCCAAGGAAGCCACGGTTGAGGATATTGTCCAGGCCTACATGGATGGCTGGAAACTCGGCCTCAAGGCCATCGCCATCTACCGCGATGGATCCAAGCGCACCCAGCCGCTCAACACGAGCCGCGCGGACGCGATGCACAACGGCACCCGCACCGCCGAAGTCGCCACCAAGGATGACCTGGAACGCACGTTCCGTGCCCGCATGCCGTCCACCCGGCGGTCGATCACCCATAAGTTCTCCATCGGCGGACATGAAGGCTATATGACGGTCGGTCTCTACGAGGACGGACGTCCGGGCGAGCTGTTCATCACGATGGCCAAGGAAGGCAGCACGGTTGGCGGCATCATGAATGCATTCGGCACCGCCATCTCCCTGTGCCTCCAGTACGGCGTGCCGCTGCACGCCCTGGTCAGCAAGTTCTCGCACAGCCGCTTCGAGCCCAGCGGCTATACCGATAACCCGGACATCCCGATCGCGAAATCGCTCGTGGATTACATCTTCCGCTGGCTGGACGTCACCTTCCCGAACGGTGCCTCCACCGACATAGCGCCTGTTCCCGGAAAATCGACCGCCGCGCCGGTCGTCCAGAACGAGAACTCCCCGGCCTCCGGCAAGCAGTTAAGCCAGATCCAGAACCAGGAAGATGCGCCCGTCTGCGATCAGTGCGGCCACATCACCACCCGGAACGGCGCCTGCTACCGCTGCCATAACTGCGGCAATTCGATGGGATGCTCGTAAGAGAACAAAGTGTTCAGTGTTCAGAGTAGCGGCGTCAGAAGCCCGCGCAGTTCGCTCCCCAGGTCGCGGGACTGAAAGGCGGCCACGCGGGCATTCTGGCGGGCAAGGACGGCCTGGCGGAACACCTCGTCCCGGTTCAATCGTCCCATCATCTCCGCCACGGCCTCGAAGGGTTTGCCGTGGAACAGGATGCCGGCCCCGCCCAGTGTCTCGGGGACAGCGGCCACCGCCCGCGCCACCACGGGTACGCGGTGAACCAGAGCCTCGACCAGCGGGATGCAGAACCCCTCGTGCTCGCTCATGCAAAGGAACACATCGGCGCTGCGGTAACAGGCGTTCAGCCTGTCCTGGGGAATGGAACCGGTAAACACAACGTTCTCCAGCCGCAGGTCGCGGACCAGGGTCAGCAACAGGCGCTGATACCGCTCGGTGCCCGCGAATGAACCCGCCAGAATCAGGCGGGAATCGGGATCGACGCCTTTCTGGTAAAAGGCGAAGGCGGCAATCACATCCTCGATTTTCTTATTCGGGGCACACCGGCCCACGAACAGGATATTGGTCCGGCCATCCGCAAACCGCCGCAGGGTGGCCCGGTCGGATGCCCCGCCCAGTTTCGCGAAATCCAGCATCAGGGGGAAAACCGATGCGGGCGGATACCCCCACTCCGCCAGCTCGGCGGCATTGAACGCGCTGTCGGCCAGATTGACTTGCGCCACCCCGGCCAACGCCCGGGCCTGGGCGCGGCCACGGGCCAGGTCAGCCGCCGTGGAGGGCTGCACCAGGGAAAAGTAATCGGGGGGCGTGATGTTGTGGTAGAGCAGGATTTTTTTGCCGGGAAGCGTCGGGAATAATTCATTGGCACGGGATCCGATCGACAGGTGCAGAAACACCATGTCCTCAGGACGGCAGACCGACTTCAGCGTATCCAGGTCGCGGGCGTCCTGCCGGAGTTCGGGAAGGATCCGGCGCTGCTCGCAAAAGATTTCCGAGTCATAGCCCCAGTCCCGGAACAGGCGGCGCAGCACCACCGCCTCATTGCTGATGGCATCGCCCCGGCTGAACCCGGCAACCAACTGATGAATCGCAGCCATAGCTTAAGGTAACTTCCTCTTGTCGGCACCCGCCTGGATGAGTTTTTCCCGGATCGCCTTCTGGCCCGGGTCACGTTCAAGGCTTTTCCGCCACATCCGGATCGCCTTGTCTTGCCGCCCCAGACGGGCCAGGGTATCACCAAGATGATCCAGAATGACGGGATCATCCCCTTCCAGGCGCGCCGCACGCGTCAAATGCCTGAGCGCTCCCGCAAAATCACCCCTCTTGTAGCAGATCCATCCCAGTGTATCCAGATAGGCGCCATTGTCAGGCTCCGCCTTGAGCGCCTGCGTAACATACTCAAGGCCCTGGTCAAGATAGCGTCCCCGCTCCGCCCACAGATAGGCAAGCGCGTTCAAGGCCTGCGGCGAATCAGGACACAGCGACAAGTATTGCTTCAATAGCCGCTCCGCATCCGCAGACCGCCCCGCCTTGTCGCACACCTCGCCGTACCAGAAATAGAAAAGAGGCTGGACGGTCCGGGCCACAGCCTCGTCCTGCTCCATCTCCTTTTCAACCCGTTCAAATTGGGCCAGCGCCTCCTCATACCGTTCAAGCTGCACATAAAGTAGCGCCATGAAAACGTAGGACTTCATATCGGCGGGACAGGACTTGCCCCACGCCTCAAGGGTGGCGAGGGCGGCATCAGGCTCCTTTGCAATCTGAAGGGCGACCAGCCGGAACCAAGCCTCCGGATCCGGCGAATAGCCCCCGACTGCCCGCTTGAACGCCTCCTGAGCCTTGTCCCACTGCTCTTGCCGCTCGTAGAGCGTGCCCAGCATAGTGGCATAGGCGCTGTTCTTCGGCGCCTTTTCCGAAAGGGCGGAAAACTCCGCAATGGCGGCACGGGTCCGGTCATCCGCCGCATAACACCGTCCCAGCAACTCGCGCAGGGCATCCGACCCGGGATTACACCGATACGCCCTCTCCACGAAGGGAGTCGCGTTCCCGGCGTCACCGCCGGTCAGGTAGATCTGTCCGACGTTGACACAGAACTCGACAATCGGCGCGGTATTTTTCACGCGGGATAACCCGGCATCAACCAGGCGAAGGGCCTTACGGGGGTTCCCCTGAAGCACATGGAGCACCCCAAGCCTGACATATCCCTCGTGCCGGCCGGGGGCTAGCCTGAGGGCGGAATTGAAGGAGGCTCGGGCGGCATCAAGGTTCCCCATCCCCTGCAGGGCCGTCCCGAGCAGGAGCTGGAGCTCCAGGGACTCAGGATGATGAGGAACAGTCCGCTTGAGAACGGCAACGGCGCCAGGGTAGTCCTTGTGGCCGATGAAATCCACCGCCACCTTGACGGCAAGCAGGAAATTGGAAGGATCGCATTCAGAGGCCTTCCTGAAATGAACCAAGCTGGACCGGGCCTCGCCAAGAGTAACCTCGGAAACAAGCGCCTGGCTGTAATGAGCCATGGCCTCCGCCCGATTGGAATCGGATGGGGATAGCGACCCCCCGTCAGTCACCGGGGGTGATGAGTAATGAACTGTGCCGCAACCGGCAAGAACAAGGAGCGGAGCCAGCGCGAGGCAATAAATGACTGCCCGCATGTTCCGACTCCCTGTCTTACTTGTTCTTGTGCCGCATGGCCTTCATGCGTTTCTTGTATTTATGCTTCGACATCTTGGCCCGGCGTTTTTTCTTAATGGAACCCACAGCATTACTCCTTTGCGTTATTCAAAACCCATCTGCAATCCGACCGTTACCGGATCACCTTATTCAACGGGAGTTCGATGATACCCTCAGCTCCCGCGCGTTTCAATGCCGGAATGATTTCCCGGACAATTTTCTCTTCCACCACGGATTCGATCGCCACCCACCCCTTGTCACCCAGCGGATTGATCGTGGGGGCATGCAGGGCAGGCAGGATTTTTGAGACTTCGTCGACCTTGGCCGTCGGGGCGTTCATCTTCAGGAGCACGCGGGATTCCGCCGCCAGCGCTCCTTGGAGCAGCATGGCGATCTGTTCGATCTTGCCGCGCTTCCATCCGTCCTGCCAGGTCTTCTTGTTGGAAATGAACTTGGTGGTGGACGTCAGCACCACATCCACGATGCGCAGGTTGTTGGCACGCAACGAAGATCCGGTCTCGGTCAGCTCGACGATGGCATCCACCAGCTCCGGAACCTTCACCTCGGTGGCTCCCCAGGAGAATTCCACCTCGGCCTGGACGCCGTGCTTCTCGAGATACCGCTTGGTCAGGCCGACCGCCTCGGTGGCGATGCGCTTGCCCTGCAAGTCCTTGACCGACTGAATCTTGGAATCGTTATGCACGGCCAGGACCCAGCGGACGGGGCGCATGCCCTGCTTGGCATAGATCAGGTCGGCAACCTCATGAACCTCGGACCCGTTCTCCTGGATCCAATCGAACCCGGTGATCCCGGCATCCAGCACGCCCAGCTCAACATACCGGCTGATTTCCTGGGCCCGGATGAGGCGCGCATCGATTTCGACGTCATCCACGGTGGGAAGATACGAACGTGATCCCACCGAGACCTTGAACCCGGCCTTCTGGAACATCGAAAACGTGGCGTCCTGCAGACTGCCCTTGGGTAACCCCAATATCAACTTGTTCATGGCAATTCCTTTCAATCAAAGCCCCTTCCCATCGGGCTAAAGCGGCGGGATACTAGGCGAATCCCCCAAAACCGTCCATCATTATCTTACCCGGCCCGCATCAGCTGGTCCGGACACGGCGGCCTTCGACCCGGATTTTTCCCGCCGCGATCAGTTGCAAGGCCTCCGGAAAGGCTATGTGCTCCTGTTCCTGGATCCGGGCATGGAGGGAGGCGGCGGAGTCGTCATCCAGAACCGGCACAACCTTCTGGAGAATGATCGGTCCGGTATCGGTCCCGGCATCCACGAAATGCACCGTGCAGCCTGCCACCTTGGCGCCGTAATCGAGCGCCTGTTTCCAGGATTCGGTCCCGGGGAACGCCGGCAACAGCGCGGGATGGATATTGATGATCCGGTTCGCATAGGCGGCCAGCAGCCCGCCCTTGATAATCCTCATGAACCCGGCCAGCACGACCACCTGGGCCTCATGGCGCCGTAGCGCCTCAAGGTACCGCTGCTCACCCTCGCCATCCAGCTTGGTCTTGAAGGGGGCCGCACTCACGAATTCAGCCGGAATCGACTGGCGGCGCGCACGCTCCAGGATAAACGCATCCGGCACGTCCGAGAGCACACACACCACCCGGGCGTTCAGCCGGCCCGCCGCGACGGCATCCATGATCGCCTGGGCATTGCTGCCCTTGCCCGATCCCAGTATCGCAATTCTCAGCGAAGATTTCTCATTCATGGGGGCAGATAATAAACACGCTTCCCCACCTCTGACAAGTTATTCGACTTTGCAACGGGGCACGGGCGCCCTCCTGTAACGGCCCCCTCGATTTAAAACCTCGACCTTGAACGGTTCATCCCTTTGCTGTACTTTTTACTCTTTGAGGAGTGTTCAAGATGCCAAAAGAAGTCAAAATTGTTTTCCAGCCATCCGGCCGCACCGTACATGCCTTGCCGGGAACCACCCTTCTCGAGGTTTCTGCCCGCGCCGGCTTTATTATCCATACCCCTTGCGGCGGGGTATCCAAATGCTCCAAGTGCCTCGTGCGGATCCGTGGCGGAAACTGCGCGCCGTCCGACAACGAGATCGCCACAGTGGGCGCAGCCCGCATTGCCGAAGGGTTCCGCCTGGCCTGCCAGGCTCGTGTGACGGGACCACTCACCATTGAAATCCCGGACTCCTCCCTGTTCCAGACACACCAGCAGATCCTCACCAGCGACAGCGGCGGCGTCATGGACCTCGATCCCCGGGTACGGAAAACCGTGATTCCCCCGCTACCTGCCCCGTCGGGGGAATCGGGCTCCGACATTGAGCGGTTGAGGGCTGCGGGCGTTACGGCCCCGCTTGGCATCGCTGCCATCCGCACCCTGCCCGGCCTGCTACGCGCTCCGAACAACATGATCACCGCCGTGCAGGTGGATAACGAAGTCATTGCGGTTGAAGCCGGCGACACCTCCGCCTCCTGTTATGGCATCGCTTTCGATATCGGCACCACCACCCTGGTCGGCACGCTGGTCAATCTCGTGACCGGCGCCGACATCGCCGTGGCCGCGCGGGTAAATCCCCAGACATCCTTCGGCGATGACGTCATCTCCCGGATCCAGAAGTGCCGCACAGGCAAAGGCGGCCTGCAGCAACTCCAGTCCTCGGTTCTGGACGGAATCAACCGGATCATCGATGAACTGGAGCGCAAGGCGTCTGTCAACCGGCAGTCTATTTATGAAGTGGTTTTCGCAGGCAATACCACCATGCAGCAGATCCTGTGCGGCATCGACCCCTCGGCCCTGGGAGAAATTCCGTTCCTTCCCGCTTTCCGCGAGGCGCTGGAATTTTCCGCCTCGGATCTTGCGCTCCATGTCCATCCCTGCGCGAAAGTCTATGTTTTCCCCCAGATCGGCGGCTTCGTCGGGGGCGATACCACCGCGGGAATCGTCGCCACACGGCTTGACCGCGCCACCCAGCCCACCCTGCTGGTGGATATCGGAACGAACGGGGAAATTGTACTGAAACACGGGGACATGATGCTGGCCACCTCCGTGGCGGCAGGTCCCGCCTTTGAGGGGGCGCGCATCACCAATGGCATGCGCGCCACCGGCGGCGCCATCGAAAAGATTATCCTGAATGGCGATGTCAGCCTGAACGTCATCGGCAATACCAAGCCGGCCGGACTTTGCGGAACCGCCCTGATTGATGTGGCCGCCGAAATGCTGAGGGTGGGCATCCTGGATTCCACGGGGCGCATCCTGCCCCCCGCCGAGGCGCCCCGGGATCTGGCACCGGCACTCCGGGAGCGGCTCGTGGAAGACAAGGGCGAAACCCATTTCCTGCTCGTGCCCGCCGCAAAGTCGGCCACCGGAAGCCCCATCCTCCTCTACCAGCGCGATGTGCGCGAGCTTCAACTCGCCAGTGCCGCCATCCGGGCAGGCATCAATATCCTGCTGAACATGGCCGGGGTCGATCCCGCCGATATTGGCGAAATCCTGCTGGCAGGCGGCTTCGGGAACTTCATCCGCCGCAACCATGCCCGCCGGATCGGAATGCTGCCCCCCATCCCCTGCAGCCGGATCCGGTTCGTGGGCAACACCTCGTCTTTTGGCGCCAAGCGGGCCCTGCTGTCCTCCCAGGAAAAGAACTATGCCATCAGCCTCATCGGCAAAGTCCGCCACATTGACCTGTCGCTCGCGCCGGAATTCCAGATGGAGTTCAGCAACGCCATGCTGATGCCGGAAACGGATCCCGGAAATTGCGGGGAGTAATCCGGCAAGCTCGCAACTAGCTGTTGCGTTTCACATCCACGAAAAGCATCTCGGCCTTGGATACTGTTTTCTGCCGGCGCTGCTGGACAACGATTTCGCGCAGCCTTGCCAACAGGGCTCGTTCGTCCACCTCAGCAGGGCCCAGATCATCAAGCAGATCGTTGAGCTCCACCTCCAACCGCTCCACCGGCATCCCGGCGGGCAGGATCAGCAGGAAACGGGCGGGAGCAATCTCGACCAGCCGTAGCCACTCGAGCTGGCGAAGGGACCGGCAGGATCCGACCACAATCAGGGATTTGCCGGGCAGAACCTCCACCAATTCCACGGAAGACCTGCCCTTTGAACCGGTTCCAATAACCGCCTCGACACACTTCACAATGGCAACGGCCCTGTCCGGATTAACCAACTCCAAAGCCCTCAACACCCGCTCCGGCAAGGTCACCGTGATCGGCTTGCGGGACTCTCTGAATTTCGGAGGCCGTCCTCCACCTGCTTTTCGAATTTTTGCTGAGGCCATGATATCCCCCGATATATTTACCGTTTTGTAGTTCTAACGTAGAAACCTCGTCAGAAAAAGAGAAATATGATGGCAGAACACAAGAAATGGCGCGTTCACCACCCGCTATTCAGTCATATGGCGCTCCTGCAGAATAATAACATTACAAATCAGACTCGGGTTCGTTTCAGCGTTACAACAAATAATAGTGGACGGGAATGGCATATAGGTCTTTACAGGCATGAAACCACCGTGTTTACTGGATTTCAATAAGGGTGCTGCTGAATCTTCTTCAGGAGCAGGGTTGTGGAGTGGTCGGGCCGCCATTCAGTTTTTATCGACTGAGAAATATTGAATTGGTTGCATTTATGATCGAAGCAGCACCCCAAAAACCCGTCACTGAAGACAAGAATCTTTCCCATCGCGTTCAACAGGTCGAGGAACACTACCGGCTCACCTCACGCTTTATCCCGGAAAGCAATGCGACGGCCATCAACCCCATGGACTTGCCCGTCACCCAGGCCATCCTCAAATGGGTGGGCACCGGCCGGAAGGTTCTGGATCTGGGATGTCACTGGGGCGACATCACCGCCCTGATCCGGGATCAGGGCAACGACGTGACGGGCATGGATTTGCCGGAATGCTCCGCCATCGCACGCGCAAGACACGGGATCCACGTCATCAATCATGACCTGAATGAAGCCATCCCGATGGGGGATAGCACCTTCGATGTCGTGGTCGTGTCCTCCGTGCTGGACGACATCCCTGACGACCTTTCCTTCCTCAAGGAGTGCCGGCGGATCCTGATTCCGGGTGGTTCCATCATCGTAAATGTTCCGAACGAGGTTTCCTGGTATCGGCGGGTAATGTGCCTACTCGGCAAGGAGAGCCGCGATTACAACGGACCCACCTCTTATCATACCCTGAATCGCTATACCCTGAGGGGCATTAAAGCCCTGCTGACCAAGGCGGGATTCCGTGTTGTGCGGCAGGCAAAGGGTCCCAAGCGTTATTCCGGCCTGCCAGGACGTTACTGGATTGAACGGGTACTGCCGATCACGTTTGCCACCGACCTGGTGCTTGAAGCTGTGAAAACGACTGACGCTTGACGTCAGGATCCATCACGTCCCTTCCGGAGCCATTCACGGCCGGATGACTTTTCCACAATAAAATGGTGCGCTAATCCGTTATGAGTGTACTATTTATGACCTGTATTATGAGAACCGTGACATCATCTGTTTTTCCAGCCATTGTGATGCTGGCCTTAGGCTTGTGCTTCGGCGCCGGGTGCGCCACCATCCGGGAGGCCCGGAGCATCCAGAAGGGCGACCACCCCCCCCCGGGAGAGCGACTACTCCTGGCCAATGAGGTCGGTCTATCCTCGAACACCGTCCTGAAACTCGACCGGGCTCTGGAAATCGCCCTCACCTACCACCCTTCCGTTGTCCAGGCCGAACAGGCCCTGGCTGCCGCCACCGCCCAGGTGTATCAGGCCAGGGCCGCCTACTGGCCGCAACTCAGCGCCAGTGCAGGCGGAAGCCGTTCGACGGCAAATTCGGAGGGACAGCCAGGAAGCTATCACGCCGACAATTCGTTCAGCGGGTCCCTGGGATTGAATGTGCTCGTCTATGACTTCGGTAAAACCCCGGCGGTTGTCCGCCAGGCCTACGCCCGCCAGATTTCCGCGGCGGAAAGCCTCCGTTCCACCCGCAGTGATGTCGCCTTCGCGGTGCGCAACGCCTTCTACAACCTGGGCAAGGCATCGGAACTGTCCCAGGTTGCCCGGGATGCGGTTCGCCAATACACCGTCCGCCTCGACCAGGTAAAGGCATTCCAGGAAGTCGGCCGCCGGACCCGCTATGACCTGACCAAGGCGGATGTCGACCTGGGTAATGCCAAACTGGATTTAATCAAGGTCCAGAACAGCCTCTCGGATGCCCGGGCCGCCCTGAACCGGACCCTAGGGCTGGCGGAGGAGCCTGGCTACACCCAGCAACCCGGGACTCACTCCGTCTTCACGCCCGCCACGGCACCCGAACTCATGAACCGGGCCCGCCGGAACCACCCCGGTCTGCGCGCCCTGCAGGCCAATGAACGCGCCGCCAACGCCGCCGTGGACGAGGCCATCGCCTCCCTTTACCCGGAACTGGGACTCCAGGCCAAATACGGTCTCAGCGGAGGCCATCTCCCCCTGATCTGGAACTTGTCTGCCGCCCTGCAGTCCTCGGTCCAGCTTTTCACTGGCCGCCGGCAGTCCTGGCGCATTCGCGAAATGGTCGCCAACCTCAGGAGTGTCCGGGCACGAATCACGGACCGGGAGCAGCAGATTTTCCAGGATCTTCAAAATGCGCTCAACCAGCTGGATAGCGCACAACAACGCCTGCCGCTCACCGACCTGCTCGTGCGGCAGGCGACGGAAACCCTGGATCTAGTCAGTGAACGGTATCGCCTCGGGGCCGCCTCCGCCGTGGAGGTCACGGATGCCCAGGTGGCGCTGACCAGTGCCCGGGCGGAACAGGTTAAGGCGAAATTCGACTATGAGGCGGCAATCGCACAGTTGAAACACGCCGCGGGAGAGGAATAACCATGAAACGATGGATCATCAGTCTTGTCCTGCTGGCGGCAGGCATTGCGGCGTTTTTCGCTTACCGGGCCTGGGCCTCCGGGAATAACGGGGCTCCCAATTACCGGACCGTCCCGCTCGAGCGGGGTGATGTGGCCCAGACCGTCCGGGCCACCGGCATCATCCAGCCCATCAAGCTGGTCCAAGTGGGCACCCAGGTCAACGGCCCCATCCTGAAACTCTATGTTGACTTCAACAGCCGGGTGAAGGCAGGCGATCTCGTGGCCCAGATCGATCCTACGACTTATCAGGCACGCCTCGCGCAGGACCAGGCCAACCTCATCCAGAGTCAGGCGAATGTTGAGCAGACCCAGGCGAAATTGACCCAGGCGGAAAAGGAACTGGAGCGCACGAAAACCCTGGCCGCGCGGGAAATGTTGTCTCAATCCGATCTGGATTCGGCCCAGGCAACGCGCGACACCCTTACCGCCCAACTCAAGGTGGTTCAGGCGGCCGTGGCGCAGGCCAAAGCGGCATTGCAGCTGTCACAGGCCAATCTCGGCTACACCACCATCAGCTCCCCCGTGGACGGGGTCGTCATCAACCGCAATGTCAGTGAAGGCCAGACGGTGGTTGCCAGCTTCAACGCCCAGGTCCTTTTCTCCATCGCCACCGATCTCCAGAAAATCCAGGTGGAAGCCAGCATCCCGGAGGCTGATATCGGCACTGTGGCGGCAGGACAGCAGGTGACCTTCACGGTGGACGCCTACAATGAGCAAGTCTTCACGGGAACGGTGACCCAGGTCCGCATGGCCGCCAGCACCGTCCAGAATGTCGTCACCTATCCCGTCATTATCGAGGCGGTCAATCCGGACCTTAAGCTGTTCCCGGGCATGACGGCCGACATCATCTGCGAGGTAGCCCGCCATGCGAATGTCTTCAAGGTGCCGAATGCGGCCTTGCGATTCAAGCCCGAGGAGAGCAATGATGCCGAGGATGCGACTCCAGCCAAAGGCAAAGGCAAAGGCAAATCCGACCGCGCTGACCGGACACATGACATCTGGGTGCAGAGCCCGGAAACCGGCCGGATTCATCCCGCTTCAGTGTCGCTGGGCATCACCGACGGCGCCTTCACGGAAATCAAGGGTTCCCACTCCCTGGCCGAGGGACAACTGATCATCACCGGCATTCAGGTAAAGTCCAACAACGAAAAGACCGTCAATCCCTTTACTCCCCAGATGCCAAGGGCCGGGCGGCGGGCAACACGGTAAAAGGGATCAGGAATCAGGATTCGGGGTTCAGGCGAGAAACTGGTATATGCTTATCTCACTCAAAGAAATCTCGAAGGTGTACCACATGGAGGAGGTGGACGTTCCCGCACTCCGTTCGGTTACCGCCACCATCGACACGGGGGAATTCGTCGCCATCATGGGGCATTCCGGCTCCGGCAAGAGTACGTTGCTGAACCTGCTCGGCTGCCTGGATCGCCCGGACTCGGGAACCTACCTGCTGGACGACAAGGAAGTAAGCCGGTTAAGCAGCGATGACCTGGCCCGCATCCGTAATCAGAAAATCGGATTTGTCTTCCAGAACTTCAACCTCCTGGCACGCACCAGCGCCCTGGAAAACGTGGAGCTCCCGCTTTACTACGGCCCCAAAATCAGTGCAGCCGAACGCCAGGAACGGGCGCGCTCACTCCTGACCCGGGTCGGTCTCGAAAACCGGCTGGGCCACCATCCGGGCCAGCTCTCAGGCGGCCAGCAGCAGCGGGTCGCCATCGCCCGGGCACTGGTCAACCAGCCACCACTCATCCTGGCGGACGAACCTACAGGAAACCTCGATAGCCGTTCCGCCGATGACATCATGGCCCTGTTCCAGGAACTGAACCGCGAGGGCATCACCATCGTCATGGTCACCCACGAGCCGGACATCGCCCGCTATGCCAAACGGGTGATCCAAATGAAGGACGGGCAGATCGTATGACCGGCCTTATCACTATTCGCATCGCCATGCGGGCCCTGGTCCGGAATAAAACCCGCTCCCTGTTGACCGCCCTGGGAATCATCATCGGCATTGCCGCCGTGATCGCCGTGGTGGCCGTTGGGCAAGGTGCCTCCGTGACCATGCGAAACCAGATCAGCAGCATGGGCAACAACCTCCTGATGATTTTCCCGGGCAGCCAGAGAACCGGCGGTTTCCACGGCGGAGCCGGCACCCAGCAGACCTTGACCGCCGAGGATGGCGAAGCGATCCTGCGCGAATGCCCGATGGTTCAGGCCATGAGTCCTATGGTCCGCGCGGGCGGGCAATGCATCTACCGCGAGAATGACTGGGCGACTTCCGTACAGGGAGTCAATGTCCAGTACCAGGAAGTCCGGAGCTGGGATGTGGCCTCAGGCTCCTTCTTCACCGATTCGGATTTGCGCAGCGCAGCACGGGTCTGCGTACTGGGACAAACCGTTGCCGAGAATCTATTCCAAGGCGAGGATCCCCTGAACAAGACGATCCGCATCAAGAACATGCCTTTCCGGGTGGTCGGCGTCATGACGAAGAAAGGAAGCGCGGCGTGGGGGCAGGATCAGGACGACACCATTATCGCCCCCTGGACCACCGTCCGGCGCGTCCTCCAGAATTCGCCGTTCAACAATGTCAACCAGCTCATGATGAGCCTGGTTTCCATGGATGCCCTCCCTGCGGCAAAAGATGAAATTTCGAAGATCCTGCGCCAACGGCACCGTCTTAACCAGACAACCGATGATGACTTCACCATCACCGACATGACCGAAGTGACCCAGATGATCACTCAGGTATCGAGCCTGATGACCATGCTACTGACGATCATCGCCTCCATTTCACTGGCCGTGGGCGGTATCGGCATTATGAACATCATGCTGGTGGCCGTCAGTGAGCGGACGCGGGAGATCGGGTTAAGGCTGGCGGTCGGGGCCCGGCGCAGGGACATCCTGATGCAATTCCTGGCCGAGGCCGTGGCCCTGTCCGGAGCCGGGGGAATCATCGGAATTGGCCTGGGAATCAGCGTCGCCAACATCGTGGCCAAGGTAAACCACTGGCCGGTGATGATTTCCGCCAGCGCCATCCTGCTCGCCCTCACCTTTTCCGCCGGGGTAGGCATCTTCTTCGGCTTTTATCCGGCCTGGCGCGCCGCCCGCCTCAATCCGATCGAGAGTTTGCGGCGGGAATAGGAATCGATTGGACTTTACCCCCCATATCTCCTATTAAGGTTCTCCATCGATTCTGGGAGAGCATATGAATACCGATTTTATCAGGCGCGGGCTGTACAACATCAAGACGCGGTCGGAAACGATGGATGCCGCCATTGGGGCGGGACCGGGAGTCCTGCCGGCGGTCATCCCGCTCCTTCAGGATCGGGATGAAGGCATCCGGTGGGCAGCGATCCGGATCCTGACGGAAGTCGGCGACAACACCGTGATCCTTCCCCTGATCACCCTGCTTGAACAAGGGCGCAATACAACCGATGTCATCGACGCCTTGAAAACCATCACCGGCCAGGATTTCGGCGACAAGACCCTGGCCTGGCGGGAATGGCTCCTTCAGAAATCCAGCGGGCATGCTGCCCCCTCCGGCATGCTCTCGGACAAGGACCTTGTCAGTACCGCCATCAAGGGACTGCCGGCCACGATGGAGGGAAGCGACCAGGATTTCGTGGTCATTGTGACCCTGCGGGATCGCCGGTCCCAGGCAATCCGGGTTGACTTCTCCGGCAAGGACAAGGATGGTCACCCCCTTGTGCAGCTGACCTCCCCCTGCGGCAAAGCCACTCCCGCACATTACGAGGAAGCCCTCAAGCTCAACATGTCCATCCCCTGCGGCGCCATTGGCCTGGCCATGGTGGACGATATCCTCTCCTTCGCGATCATCGACAACCACCGCCGCGTCACGCTCCACCCCGACGACCTCGCGGAATCCATCATGTCCCTCGCCTTCTATGGCGACATGATGGAAATGAAACTCTCCGGAAGCGACACTTTTTAAAACCCTGACCATTACGGAAATACCTCATGGCACGACAGTTTATAAAAAGCAAGGACGTGGTGGAACGCACGGTCCGGGACAACCTGATTCTGGTTCCGATGAAAACCGGTCCGGCACGACTCGATGCCCTCTACACGCTCAACGAAACGTCCGGGTTCATCTGGCGCCAGATTTCCCCGGGCATTACCGAAGACGAACTGGTTGCCAGGCTGGTCGCACAATACGACGTCAGCGAGGCAACCGCCCGGGGCGATGTCCAGCGGGTCCTTGAGCGGCTTACGGCTATTGGCGCCATACAGGAGTGACACCATGCCGGGATCCGAATGCCATGACGGCCAGATCACATCTGGCGCATTCGCGCAGGACCTGCTGGCACAACAGGAATCCCCCCCCGCATTCCCTGTCTCCGCGTCCCTGGACTTGACCTCCTCCTGCAACCTCGAATGCCGCCATTGCTTTCTCCGCTATGAAGAAGTGAACCGGCAGGACCGGACAACCTCCGAGGTTATCCAGGTCCTTGATACCCTGCGTGATTTCGGTGTCCTCTTCCTTGTCCTGACTGGCGGCGACCCCTTCGCCCGCAAGGACTTCAAGCCTATCTATCTGGCGGCGAAACGCAACGGGTTTTTCCTGACACTGTTCTCGAACGGGACGCTCCTGGATGAGGACCTCATGGCCTTTCTCGCCAATCACCCGCCACGGCGGATTGAACTCACCGCCTATGGACATACGGAGGCCACCTACGAGGCTGTCACAGGAATACCCGGTTCATACCGGCGATTCCGGAGTGCTGTAGACGGCCTGCTCAGGCGCGGGATATTGCTCCGCCTGAAGTCCATGGTCCTGCGGACCAATGCCCATGAAATCGAGGCCATTCGGGAATGGGCCCTCGGGCTGGGGTGCGACTTCCGGTACGACGCCATCGTCCATCCGTGCCTCGACGGGGATGCATCCCCCCTCACTGAGCGCCTCGACCCTGCCGCGATCGCCCGATTCCGCCAGCGCGACAGGGAACGCCTGGCGGGAGAAACTAGCGACATGACCTCGACACCCCGCCGCCAGCACCTTTTTGAGTGCGGAGCAGGACTTCTAACCGTTCATGTGGATTCCCGCCATCAGGCGCATCCCTGCATGTCTTGGCGCCGGGATCCGTTCGATATGACTAGCAAACCCACGTTGGCGGCATGGCAGGCCCATATCACCGAATTGCGCAACCGCCCAGCCCCAGGGGGGGCCTGCGACACCTGCGAGGATCGTAGCCGTTGCCAATCCTGCGTGGCCTATTCACTCCTCGAGACCGGCACCCTTTCCGGCGCCCCGCCTTTCTTCTGCCGGCTCGTGGAAGAGGAAAAAAGGGCCTGAGATTTCATTGCCTTTCCCCACCTGTTACACTATATTTTTTTTAAACAGGGATTGGACATGATGAGCGAAAAGAAACCTTATATTCCACCTTCGATTACCGAGGTTAAATTCGAGGACAAGAATCTTGTCCTTTTCGCCAGTTGTAGCAAGCAGACCCGGATTGAGGGAGCCATCACAAACGGGTGTTGCACGCTTTTGCCGTTTATGGATCCTGCATCCTCTTTTGATCCGTCCTAACGATTACCGGTGGCTCACTTGGATTTTTCATTGGCCGAAATCATTTTCCGCGTCACCCAGCCATTTAGCACACTCCCACTTATCCCTCCCGCTGAATACGACCCTTTCATCATCCCCGCATCAGCCCTCATACCCGATGCGGTTTATCAACCCAGACTTGTCTCAAACGCCATCAGTCCTTGCGACACTGAATCAATATTCTGGGACAACGGAATCTGGCGTACTCGTCTATATGATGAGAATCGACTGGAGATCGACATCTTTGACATCCAGTCCGGGGGCTGGCGTCAGGCAGCCCGGATGGCGCCGGATTTTTCCACCGGGGAGTTGTTGATTCCCGAACCCCAGTTCGGCACAACCGTTCTCCGCCCCCTCTACCATCCCCAGGACCGGGCCGTTGTCCTGGGACGGATATGCCACCTCGGCGGCGTCATGATGCATTCCAGCAGCATTCTGGTAGATGGCAAGGTCCTGATCTTTGCCGGAATGTCGGGTGCCGGAAAAACCACCCTCGCCCGCCTCTGGCGGATGCACGGGGCCACCATCCTGAACGATGAGCGTAACCTGATCCACTGCAAGAACGGCAAGGCAATAGCCGGTGCCAGCCCCTGGCACGGAGAAGAAAACCAGGTTAACCCGGGAACTGGTCCTCTGGCGGGAATATTCTTCCTGAATCAGGCCTCCTCGAACCGCCTTCACCCACTACCCTTGGCGGAGAGCCTGCCTAAAATGCTCACCACGTCCTTCATTCCGGTGTTCATGCCCGGCGGCCCTGCCCGAACTCTGGAGTCTTGCCACGCCATTCTTGAGGGTGTTCCGGCCTACGGGCTGGACTTCACTCCTGATGCGCGGGCTCTGGAGCTCTGCCGGTCGGTAATATGACCCGACCGATCCAGTAGCGGATGACGAGCCAGACGGACTGGACACGCGACAGGAAAGACAGGAGATCAACGCGGGATCCGTCCTTCAATCCCAAGCTGGAAACCACTCCCTTGATGTCCGATGACTTCACCGCAGGCAGGTCCAGCCGGGCAAGTCCATCGCCCTTGGTGAGATACACGGTGCCATCCAGCCCTCGCCTCCGCCTCATAACGCGATGAACAACCCAGCGACCGTCACGCTGAAAAACAACCAGTCGTCCGAGCGTGATTGAAGCGGGTTCACACGGGGTGACCTGGATCTCGGACACCGCGGCATAGGCAGGCCCCATGCTGCGCCCGGAAACGGCGAGGCGGACACCGTCACCGGACTGGATGGCAGAGGACAGAAGGTCAAGAATATCGTCATTCGTAATCATGACTACAAACATCGCACGCGATAGAAACGGATTGGCGACACGGGAACGGTCGGGTCGTCATAGCGTAGCGTTCCCAGCGAATTGAGATTAGTGACCGTACCGAGGTAATCCCACCCGCCAACCATCAAGTTAGTGGAGACTTCGACATCATAAAAGCGATAGGGCTCCGCAGCCCATGACACGGAAGAAGGCCCGTTTGTGGCACTGAGCCCGGTTACACGAAGCCGCGAGTATTCATTGGTTGGCTGGGTGCCCGCCCGAAACTCATCAATATTGAAACTCCCATCCTGATCATAGTCCCCGGAGACTCCCGAAGCAGGTTGGTTGGTATTTCCAAAACAGGCAATTTCCCAGGCATCCGCCATTCCGTCATGATCGTCATCCTGAAATGGCAGTTCATTCACCGCGATCGTATAAGTTCCCGTTGTAAAACTGGCAAACCCCGCAACTCGGACAAAATAAGTTACTGGCGGACCGATATGGATCCATGACACACGGGATGTGACGGACACCACCGAATCGGTACCGACGAGCGTCATGACCCCGTCCGGAGCCGACAGCCCCGCTGTGCTGTTCCACAAAGTTCCGGTTGCCACAGTGACGATAATTTCCTTGTTGGTGGAATAGGATGATTGGAATGAAAACCAGTCCTCGTCCACATCAATCTCAATTCGCCCCAACACATTCGACCCCATGGTTACTGGCTGGCTAATAGCGGCAGTATCGCCATAATCGTCATTGAACTCATGGGCGGAGGCGGAGAGGGCAAGAACGACAAGAGAGAGCATGGCATAAGGCTTCATAAATGACCTCCGGCATCACCTTGTGAGAGATCGCCGCGACGGAGCGCGCCGCCCACATTTAAAGAAGTGCTTCGCTCAATGTGGGAGGCACGCTCCGTCGCGGCGATCTTCCTGATGGCGGTGATGGACGCAAAACAGGCGTAGGACATCAGCTCCAGGGACAACACCGCAAAGGCCTTAATGCTGTGTCTTACCCTTCGAAGCATCAAGGTGATACCACTGGACGGGGCAAAGAAGGCAGCATGGGGAGAGAGAAAATACAAGACATCAGGCAAGGATGTCTGAAGTCCTCCAGGTGTAAATCGCCCTTCCCACCACACCTCAAGACGACGACGCAACCCGAGAGACCTTTGCCGTAAGGCTGACTCCTCCCACTTCAGCAGCAACAAATCGACTTCGCCGGGAAGCGATAGCCCGAACCAGTCCCTCACCCCCTTGAGGCATAGCACCAGACTTGAACTGACCCGACGATCCCGAGCCTGCCTGTCCATACAATCCCAATCGAGGACATCACCATATTTACGCAGGAACATGGCCACATCAAGCCAGCGGAAAAGCATCCCCTGCTCCATCGCCTCTTCCGGAGTAGGACTAGGCGCCTGCGGTGAGCAACGTCGAACCGCCTGCGGTGAGCAACGTCGAACCGTCCCGCCGAGCCGCTCGAGAATATGCTCCCCGGCATGCAGACAAAGAGAGAGAAATTGCTGCGTAGGCGTCGAATCACGCACCAGAGCTTCATAGTCCAGCGTCATGGCTCCATATACCGGTTCAACGGCCCAGTGGAGCTCGCACACAACCGGATCCCCCTCGCGCTGGAGCCGCCAATGGATGCGGTGCCGGTCAAGGGGCCACAGGGGACTCTCCCACTCAAGGGACCGATACCCAGCCGCCTGGCAAACTTTCCATGCACGCCGCCGATCCTGCAGAGAAACGAGGATATCGATATCCGAGCTGAGCCGGAGTGCCGAATCCCCATAGACATCCTCAGCAAAGAAAGGGCCCCGGACCGCACGGCTTCCGATCCCCGCCCTTGCCAGTGTCTCCATGAGTGTCTGCCCGGACTTGAGCTGCCGGAGCCCCTGCAACAGGCTATTCTGGTATACGGATTCGAGACGTTCACGGGATCGGATCCACGCCTCCCCTTGGGGAAGGCATAAGTACATGGACTGGAACAGGGGAAGCAGCCTGTTCTGCTCCAAAATCGTCCCGAGCCGATCCGGATCCAGAGAATCAGGGCAGGCAAGCAGCTCGGACGGTGCACGCAACCAGCGCGATACCGCCTCCAGCACCCATGCTGTTTCAAGACTTGTCACTCTTCCCTCTATGGATTCACGATCATCGCCGGATCAGCAAGCAGTTCGAGGAATTGCAGCTCCGTGACATTCATGCCCAAGCTCGCAGCCAGAGCTTCATAAGCTGGCATCATACAGTCCCCGATCCTCATCCTGCGCTCCCCAAGCACCCCGCTGTAAAACCCTTTCATGAAAGGCTCGGCCGCATTCAAGGAGGCCAGGCCACTGGCCGCCACACAGGCGGAAGCGCCATGATTCGTAACAGAGAGAAACCACGATGCCATACACCTGATCTTGCTACCCTGGAAGGCCCCGTTCAGGCAGGTCATCATCGAAACAACAGGATAATGGTTGTTCATAAGACCAACGACATCTTCAGTAAGCAGCATGGGCAAGCCTGACCACTGATCACTAGCACCATGCCCGAAGTAATTCACCAGAAAGAAACCGTCATTAATTTTGCCCATAATATCCGGTCTCGGCGTGGCATTGGTACCACGGACATAGTCGACATAATAGACATTGGTATCGACCCGTGCAGCGATCAAGTCATCCGCCGCCTTGTCAAAGTTGTAGCCCGGAGCATTCGTGTCACACACCATCAGCACCCCGTCACGAGGAAACTCATTTGCCGGCACTCCCTCGAATGCCACGATTTTGTCCGTAACAGCAGCGAGCTCAGGCCCGGATAGTACGGGCAGGCGACCGATCGAGACATCGGGAACGGCATCGGCCCCGTTTACGGCCGCGTACCATCCATCAAGGGCCACCCAGAGCCCGTTGCCCGGCCCCATATGCACGGGAATCAGATCCGGCAGGAGCGGCGAATGATACTCCTGATGATATCGGGGATTGTAGGAACCGGAACCCGCCAGCAGAACAT
>JAABPW010000338.1 GCA_011391785.1 Verrucomicrobiota bacterium | reverse complement strand
TTCGGGGGGGACTTCCAGTGATGGAATGCGTACCCGATGAACTGCTTGATTGCCGCCGCATCGGTGATCCCATAGCTGAATTCGTTGTAGATGTCCGGAAGGGGTGCAACCGCCACGGAGAGTCCCTGCAGATACCTTAACTTCAATAGGCGATACACTTCAGGGCGGAACTCGTAGGGGCAGATCACAATATAATCGGCCTGACGGTTTGTAGAAACAAGATCACGGAAACTGGTTCGTTGCACCGCCGGAATAATGCGAATTCCAGCCTCTTGGCAAACAGCATACCTCGAGGTATTCACCGACTCATCCCCAAACAGGAGCGCATAAACCCCGGCACCCATGTTTGTGATCTGGCTGTCCGTCAGCAGGACAGGGCCGGCAGGATCCGAACAATCAAGAACCGTGTAGTTGGAATTGCTGGAGAACCCGGTCACCCGGAATGTATTCGAACCTGGGCCGCCATCGAAGAACAAACACTGGCTAGCCTGTATATTCGAGCGCGAATAGGTAATCGAAAACCGTTCAAGCCAGGCGGTATCATCTGAGGGAACCATTTGCTTTAGCCCGATGGAATTTGTGGCAGCTAATGACGGGAAAGAGAAATTAGTCGTGATTACTGCGGTCACCTCGCCTGTGTAGGCGAATTGCCCGATAAGGCTCGTATTCACTTTAACCTGGGTGAGATGGGCACCAATCCCACGCCCCATCATGACAGCGGTAAATGTTGCATCAGAGCCCGCTACGACATTGTCGGTCTTGAGAGAAATATTGGTTTCTGCGGAATAACGGATTGGCACCCGGTCAGCCCAGTGATCAATGCTATCATCATTCCACCGATAATTATCCATGAACCAATAGTCGTCGTGATGCAACGCTGTGAAACGATGCGAGGTCACCGGGACCAGCCCCGGGAAAGGAGTTGCGGAACGGCTGGCCATCCGCTTCCCACCAGCCCCGAAGCCGAGCCAATAGGCATTGGTCGGCGTGTAGTAGCCGTCGTACCCCGCCCCGGCAAACAGGAAATAATCCACGGAGGTCCATACCCCTGTGCTGCTGAGCGAGATCGCCACCTCCTGGCTCCTGCAAAACAACCGCATAGTCTCCCCTACCAGCAATGCAGGCGATACACCCGCATTGGTCAGGACCGAGTAGGAAATCCGATACAGGCCCTCATTCGTTATCCCGAACCTGATGGATGCCTGCACCTCCTTGCCTGCACGGTGCTCCGCGAAGTCCGATGGATCCCCGTTCGTCACAGGCACGACAGAAGCCTCATATCCCCATGCGGGACAAACAAGCACGGGCCAGATACCCAGCGCCAGAATCAGCCTCTTTATGACTTTCCTGCTAAACATTACTTTGTCTCAAATCGAATTTCCCCTTCAAGCCGACGAAAAAGCCGCACAACCCCCTGCACCGAGTTATATTGTACAGGAAAGCACGCCACCCTGACAACCCGTTGGGTTCCGATCGCCCCTTCCTCCAGAGTCCCTAGCGTAACGGGCCAGAACTGATCCTTCCCGTACACATCAGGATCAGCCTGGCGATATGGCTTCAATGTGCGGATCCGACCAACAGTCTCATCCAACCTGTATCCTTGCACAGGAGCAACAACCACATTCAAAAAGTTGGTCGGATCATACCCGTGAACCGTAAGACTGGCGCGAGCCCCCTTCACTCCTGGCATCAATTTCGACAAGTGCGGAACATCGGGAGTCCCGGGCTTAGCCGACGCAGCCTGGCCTGGTATACGCACGGAAAGCCCCCCCTCAACGGGAACCAGGGATACCCCATCGCACGCGATAATGAACGAGATACGGCGCCCATCAGCAGAAGGGGAGACTCTCCACTCCGCAGTTTTCGGGACGCCCACAGTGACTGGAGTCTGATTCGTTGAGGCTGCCTTGCATACGCCCCATCCACTCCAGCAAGAGATGCAGGAGAGGACGAGGACCAATCTCAGGACCTTCCTCATGGAATGGCCTTGATCACGGAAATCTCATGAACCGCCTCGGCCCCAACTGCCTTGCAGGCGGCGGATGGAATTCCAGGATAACTGAGGTATACACCCGTCAACCCGTTGGTCCCCGGCTGCAGGGTTGAGTACCCATAGAGCATCTTCGCCTGCTTCGGATCCGTGACATCCATGACCCAGACCGGCGTCTCCAGGAAGTCCATGAGCAGGTAGCGGACATAGTTCGTCGAAACCGCGAAGTCCAGTGTCTTTCCTTCCTCCGCGATCCCGGCCCAGACCTCTCCCGGAGCGCGGGAAGGCCGAGCATACACCAGGCCCATGCGCATGGCGTTTGTCCCGATGGCTACCGTGTATTCCTGGTTCGTCCCCGCGACAGGGGCATAGAACAGGACAAAGTCGCCCTCGACCAGACCCGGTCCAGCAGCACTGACATACGAGGCGATATCCACCCCACCCATCTGCACCTTCAACTGGACGGGATCCTGTGTCTCAACGGGCAGTCCAGCAGCCTGCATTACCGCATAACTGATCCGGCACAGCCCGCTTGTAGAAACGGCCAGGTAGCCGATCACGCCCTTGTTGTCCGCGCCAATTGCACTCAGGACAGCAGGCCCGTGGACGACCGTCTCCATCTTGAACGACACATCTTCCAGCCAGTAGTACCAGTTTACCCGGCTGTCCGGTACGGCATCCCGGAGTTCGTAACGCTGTCCCTGTGAATTGCCCATCCCGATAATCATGCCGTCGTTGATTTTAACCCTCGCCCCGTCCGGCGCATCGGACCGATAGATGTTAAATCCGAGATTATCGACTTCCACACCCGTCTCCCAGTCGATCCGCACACCCTCACCATCATGGGAAGCCGAGAAACTCTTGAGCGTGATCGGCAGCGGCGGATACATGTACCCGAAGTTCGCGTTCAGGATAATGCTCTGGTAGCCCACGCTGATCAGATATCGGGGCGGAGTGGTCTTGATCGTCAGGTTTGCGGGTATGCCGTTGCTCACGGTGACCAGATATAAACCAAACGGAAGGTTGGTAAAGTTGAAGTACCCGTTATTGGTCGTGACCCCGACAACCTGGTTGGTTGTAAGCGTTGTGCCGTAGAAGTTGGTGGTTGCCCCGATGATTCGGAACAAGCTTACCCTGACCCCGTTCAGCCCGTACTTGTAGAGGTTTTCATCGGGTATACCATCCTTGTCCACATCTACCCAAACGGTTTGTCCCAACTGCCCAAGCACAAATACCCCGGCATTAAGGGTCAAATTGGTCTCGCCCGACAACACTGTCACCGGAGTCGTGATCCCGGTTACGGGATCCGCATCGCTATCCAGCGCAACGTTGTTGGTTCCGTTTGTGGGACTGAAATACCAGCCATTGGTTTGCGGGAAGACCACCGTGTAGGTGCCCGGCAACAGGTTTGTAAACACGTACGTCCCGTTGGTATCCGTAAGCGTTGTCGCCACCACTCCGTTGGTCACGTCCCGCAGGGTCACCAGGATATTGGTCATGGACTCCTCAGTCACGTTGATCACGCCATTGGTGTCCAGATCCCACCACATCCGCCCACCGATTACGGCCGGGAGATAGAGCCCGGCATCAACCGTCATGTCATTCTGACCCGAAGTCAATGTCACGGGATCAGCGATCCCGGTAGTGCGGCTTGGATTGCTATCCAGAGTCACATCATTGGTCGCATTCTGCAGGGTAATGCCATAGCCCGCAGGAGGCATAAAACCGACCGCATAGGTGCCGGGCAGCAAGTTGCTAAACACATAGGTGCCGCTGACATCTGTCAAGGCTGTTGCCACCACATTACTGGCGACACCATACAGGGTCACCGTCACATTCGACACACCCGGCTCTCCTGCATCCTGAGTACCATTGCCATTCATATCTGTCCAAACGGTATCGCCAATACTGACAAGTATGGTATCAAGGAAGTCATTTCCTGATGAGGATTCCCCTGACGCGAGCGTCACCGGAATCTGGTCATCATTGGCGCCCACATGGTCGCCGGTAGAGACAAAACCCGCCGCATTGGTCTCGACCACGGTATAGTTCCCGGGTGGCAGGTTGGTAAATATGTAGGCACCCGTTCCGTCGGTAAGAACCATGCCAACTATCGTTCCGCTGCCATCCACCAACACCACCGTGGATCCCGCAATACCATTAGTATCCCCAGCTTCAGCGGTGCCGTTCGCATTCAAATCGTCGAACACGGAACCGCTGAGCGAGGCCGGAGCATCGATCTGGTACGGCGCACCATTTGTTTGGGGCTGAACCGGCGGATGATTGGTCGGGGTCAGGGGCGCCGCCATCACCACGTTCGTTTCAAGTCCGGGTGAAGTATACCCAATGGCTGTAAACGTGATCGTGACATTCGTCATGTTCCCGGCCGGCAAAGGCCCAACATCCGCCCAAGTCAACGTATTCCCTGACACCGAGCCGGGCACAGGCAACGCCGAGAGGAAGCTCAGGGTGTTTGTATCAAAGACATCGACCAGCGGGACCTCCACCAGCGTCACATCACCGGTATTGGCCACCGTGACGACAAACGTCAAGGTCTCTCCGGGGATCGCAGGACGGTTTGTCGGCGCTACCAGGATCTTGGTCAGCGTGTACCCTGGTGCCACCACATCCACCATCGCATCGTTCGTCGCCGTCACAACAGGTACGTCGGGTATAGGCACTCCATTGGTAAAGGCAGGTTGCCCAACCACATCCGCCACGTTCGTCACGTCCAGCGTGATGTTCGTCGTGATCAACAGATTCGTCGTCCCGGCAGGCGCCAGCAACGCGACCGCTCCGATCACGCCCAGCTTGTCGTCCGTCACCACCGAGTTGGTCAGCCAGACATCTCCCCTATTCGTCACCACATACGTGTACGTCACCGCATCGCCGCTCAAGATGTATTCCGTGCCGCCTTCCACCGCATTGCCAGCCAGCTTCGTCAGGCCGATCGCA
>JAABPW010000337.1 GCA_011391785.1 Verrucomicrobiota bacterium | reverse complement strand
GGTTTGAACAGCTTGCGGTAGATCTCCGGCGACATGAAGGGACCGCTATCCATGCCCAGGTCATCGCCGAAACGCAGGATATCGCAGACATCCCCCACCGTCTCACACACCTTCGCAAGGGTCGCTAGATGCCGCTCCATCAGGGCCTCCAGCAGCTTCTCCACCTGCTCCGGCTCGGCATAGATGTCCATCAGGAAATTATCCATCCGGCGCAGGAAAGTACCCCACTCGAACAGGTTGCAGCCGCAGACGATCATCAGGGCCCGGTCCGAGGAAGCTCGCAGGGCCAGGGCCCTTTCCCGGAGGGTAGTCCAGAACCCCGGATCCCCGGCATGGTCCCAGGGACTGTGAACCAGCGCGGACCAGAGGATCTTTCCCATTTCCCTGTCCAACCCCGAAAAATCCGCGGGATAGCCGTCGACATAGGGAAAATAGGATTGATCGTAAAAGTTCCCGCCCGCGGGCATGTGGGCGATATCCGTGCCATCGCGGTGGCGGGCGATGTGCGAGCCATCGGGCTGAAGCTCCGGCTGGAACCACACCGGATACTGCGCCACCTGCCCATCCGCCAGCCGGATGTCGTACCAGTCCTTGTCCTGCGTGTTGAAGGTGCGCCCGACATCCAGCACATCGATCCCGAATCGGTCGAGGACCGCCTCCTCCGGCTGGGCCAGCTGCTGGACAACATCATAGATCCGGTTGTGGCCGGACGTGATGCCGAGCTGATACTTCAGTTTCCCGTAGGCCGTGGCCGATATCCCCGAACTAGGGGTGGCACCCAGGTCAATCGGGACACGATCAGGCTCGCGATGTTCAATAGCGGCAAGAATCCGTTCCCGTGATGTCATGCGCGTACCCTCCCTGGTCACTTCACGTCACACACCGGCACGTCCAGCGCCGGCGAGTTCAACTTCAAGGCCACCACCGTCGCAATCGGATCCGCCGCCGTCGCCGGAAGCGTGATCACAATACCGGCGTCATCCTGCGTGAATTTCACCTTGTCGCCCTTGAGGATCCGGGCGGACTTCACCTTGGCGGGAATGGCGGGGAGCCTGACAACCCCGTCCTTCGCCTGGAAAACATACACGTAAATGGTCTTGTCCTTGCGCGTGCTCACACCCCAGGCGCCGGGCTTGAACGGGCCGCCCCGCGTGCCGTAGATCCCCTCGCCGTTCCGCTTCACCCAGGCGCCCATCTCCTTGAGCCGCTCCACCTGCCGGGCCTCGATCAGGCCATCCGGCTGCGGCCCGACGTTGAACAGCAGGTTGCCGTCGCCTCCCACGGTGTTGAGCAAGGTCTGGACGCACTGCTTCAGGGACTTCATGGAATCATTCGGCTTGAACGCCCACTGGTTGCAGATGGTCATGCAGGTTTCCCACGGACGTTCCATGTTGAACCCGCCGATATGCTGCTCAGGCGTTTCATAGTCGCCCCGCGCCCCGGTCCGGTTATTGATGACCAGGTTTGGCTGCAGGGTGTGGAGATAGTCGATGACGCCCTGCCCGCGCTTGGCGTCGAAGTGCTGCGGCACATCAAACCAGAGCGTGAACAAGGGGCCGTAATTCTTGACCAGCTCACCCGACTGCGCCTTCAGGTATTCCGTGTACCGGTCCAGATTGGAGACCGGCCGCTTCACACTGCCGCCGGGACTGGTGACGGGGAAATCGGGATGATGCCAGTCGCATGTGGAATAATACGTCCCGAACCCGAGCCCCTGCTTCCGGCAGGCCTTCGCCAGTTCCCCGGTCACATCGCGCTTGAAGGGCGAATTCATGATGTTGTAATCGGTCTGCTTGGTGTCCCACAGGCAGAACCCGTCATGATGCTTGGTGGTCAGCACGATGTATTTCATGCCCGCCGCCTTGGCGACGGAGACCCATTCATCGGCGTTGAATTTGACGGGATTGAACTGCTTGTAGAGGTTGTCGTATTCCTCGATCGGAATCTGCGAACCGCGCGACCAGCCGATTTCGGTGCCCTTGATGCTGACCGGCCCCCAGTGGATGAACATGCCGAAACGGGCATCACGCCACGGCTTCATACGCGCCGCGAACTGCTCCGGCGTTTCCGTCCCCGCACCGGCAACCAGACTCCAGACAGCCAACCCCAGACAAACCCCGACTATCTTCTTGTTCATAGTGCACTCCTTGGTTGAGATGAAATCATAAAACCATATCCGGCCACCACGGTCGTTCACTTTACGACGACGATGAATATTGAACATTCATCTTGCGTTTTATTCCGACAGCGCCTATTTCATGAACGCATGGGCAAGAGATGTTCCAAACCGGTTTACCGGGACAAGCGGATGACCTACATGATCGACAGTTGCGCCCCCCAGCGCCATGCGATCCAGGCCGGCAAGATTGGCTACCATGCCCTCACCCACGGCGCTTATCCCGGAACCCCCGTTCCCGGCAATGTGTTGCCGGGAATCGGCAGCATCGGAACCATCGATGCCAGGGGCGAGCAGGACTGGGGGTTTGAGCCCCACCGGAACGAAGGCATTGAAATTGTTTTCCTGGAAACGGGACACATGACGTTCATCGCCGATGGGCAACGCCACCAGCTCCGGGCCGGCGACCTCACCATTACCCGGCCCTGGCAACTGCATAGCATGGGCGATCCCAACCTTGGCACCGGGCTCCTCCACTGGCTGATCATCGATGTCGGGGTTCGTCACCCCAACCAACCCTGGCGATGGCCCTCCTGGGTCATGCTGGATCCTTCGGATATCAAGCGCCTCACCACCCAACTCCGCCTGAACGAAAATCCTGTCTGGAAAAGCACGCCCGATCTGCGGCATGCCTTTCGCGAAATCAGTTGCTGCGTTAGACAGGTCCGGAAGCCGGGCGCTATCTCCCGCCTGACCATTCACCTCAACCACCTGTTGCTGGGCCTCCTGGAAGCCCTGCAGAGCCAGTCGCGGCAGGACTATCCCGAACTGATCACCCGGGAACGAACCGTGGAACTATTCCTGTCGGAACTGGGCCAGACACCCGACGCCTTAAGCCACCCCTGGACCTTGGGCTCGATGGCTGAACATTGCGGAATGAAAATGACATCATTCGCGGGACATTGCCGGCGGCTGACCAACATGAGCCCCATTGACTACCTGAATCGTTGCCGCCTGGAATGGGCCGCGAACCGGCTACGGGGCGAAACCACCCCCATCACCCGGATCGCCCTGGAATGCGGCTTCAATACCAGCCAGTATTTCGCCACCCGATTCCAGCAAAAATTCAAGATGTCGCCCCGGGCCTACCGGAACAGCCAGAGGGGCCGAACGTCATCAGGAAGCTCGAGAAGAAAAGCGGGACGATAATCACTTTTTTATTATCCCTGGGTCCACGCTCTTCCTGGCATCATGCGAAACAAAGACAGGCTCGGAGCGCTGGGCCCGGAAGGACGTCAGCGGACACCCTGTACCAACGGGAATCGAGGCCTTCTCCGGCTTGTTCTGGTAATCATAGACTGCGCCGCTCATCGTCGTGCCGCAGGTCACCGCTGGGTCGGAAACGAACACAATTGCGTAGTGGACGGTGCCAGGAGGCGGACGGGTGTCGCAGAAGGTCGCACGTTCAGTACGACCGATGAGCGTGGTCTCATCCGGCTTAAATCCGGCATTCGGACCGCGATGAACCTCGGCGATTAATCCGATCATCCGCGCAGAGGACTCCCAGTTCAAACGGACATATCCCTGGACTTCGGCGGCCGTCGTGACTTCCGGCAACGGCATGGGCAGCGCCTGAGGCAGGATCTGTCTCGCACGTCCAGCTATCGCACCACTGCCGATCAAATCCGCGTTTGGCATGTCGATGCGGGGCTGAGCCAGCATCTCCACCCGTCCGGCCCGGATGATGGCGAGCATCTTCTGATAGCGCGCATCGGAGGGCGAAGCCATGGGCGTGACAGGACTCCCTTCAGCCGGCCAGCTCGTGGGCCACACCTGTGTCGGAAAATCCTTGAGGTCCAACACGCCGTGCGGATAACCAAAGCCGAAGAGGAGACCACGCCGCGAGAAGACCTGATTAACCTTGCGATTTCGGCAGAGCGCCAAACCGTAGCCCCCCTCTTCGGTAATCGACTGGGCTAAAGGGGCGCGAAGGATCGTACTCATCTCGGGCTTGTCAAAGTTGACCCAATTGTCGAAGCGGCGAATCACGCCCCGGTCATCGGCATGACAGGAGACGCAACCCGCTTCTTTCATGACCGCTTTCAAAGCATTGATGGTCCTGGGATACGCGGGCTGACGTGGCGGCGCCAGCGTGTAGTCCCATGTTCCGGCGTACATCGCGTTTGAATCCATCCAGGCGAAGACCAACTCCTTCTCCGCCTGCGTGAGCAGGTTGGAATGCGTGGAACTCAACAGCGTGTCCGCAAGGATGGCCATCCCGCTGCCATGCTCGTAAGGGCCGAAGACCTTGCAGGACCAGTAGGCCGTGCCGTTCATGCCACAGATGCCGCCAACCATGTCTGCCGTATACATCCTCTCGCGACGAGCCGTAAGATTCTCGTAGGAGATGTTGAAGACCTCGGTCCAGCCCGCCGAAAGATCGAGTCCCTTGGCGAGTCCTTTTGCGCCGCCATGACAGCTTACGCACTTGGCGTCAAGGACAGGCTGGACCCGTCTTGAGTAGTCCAGCCAGCCCGAACCCCATGACTCAGGCTTGAGTTGCCGGGGCGCGCGGCCTGCCGGCCGCGGCAGGCCTGAAGCCTTGGGGTTATATTCATGACAACCGGAACAACTGCGGGTTGTTCCTGGCGCAGCCTGGATGAAGGTTCGCATCCCGCGTACCATCTTGTAATCCTGATCGAGCAACTGGAAGTAGAGGGCGCGACCGGAAGGGGCCTCGAAATAGACCGAGCCATCCTCCTCGACAGGCACGATGCCGTGATAAATCTTGGCGCTCCAGGCCAGGGCTCCGGAGATGGAAAAAGTTTGATTCAGGCCATTGGCACCCGCCGTACCAGTTACCCGCGAAGTCTCCTCGAGGACGCGCAACCACTTGATCGTACCGCGCTTCACCGTCGGCATCGAGACATAGACATCGTTGACAAAGAAAGCTCCCTTGCTCGTCGCACGGTCGGTCATGTCGGGCACCATTACTGGAACAGGTCGCGGGACAAGTGGAATCGGGTTATGCAGGTCGATGTCGGGATCGCCATGAACGAGGACCTTTTTCCCGGAGCGGTCGATGAGCATAAGGGCATTGAACTTGCCGTTATTGCGTTTTTTGAAGTCAGGCGGATTCCGGTCGATTGAAGGGGCATCCTGCTCTTTGGGCAGGCCACTATAGAGGACGACATGCGTATTGAGCGCCCAGGGGTCGCAGGATTGACCGCGATCATGCACCGGGTTTCCTGGAGACTCGAAATTAATGATCGCCGCGGGATCATCCTTGCCGACACGCGTGTCGATCATGGCGATGGTACCGCGCGGCGGCGCATTGTGCGGCGCGAACGTGGCGACCACGAGCGCATCGTGGCCAGACACAGGCTTGGCTTGGAGCACGGCCTCAGGAAAGACCATGTTGTTGGCATAGAGTGCCGTTTCATTACGACCGTCGGGCAGGATGGTCCAGAGACTCTGGATGACGAGCGCATTGCGGTCCACATATTCCCAGCGCCCGAAAAGGATACGGCCGTCCGGCAGGACGCAGGGATCGAACTCCGTCACGTTGTTAACGGAAATGGTATGGATATCGCTGCCGTCCGCATTCATCACGTGCAGGATGGCCACGCCATTGTTGGCGCAGGGGACGAGTCCGCTGTAACGCGTGGAGGTGAAGACGATGCGCCCGTCGGGCAGGTAACAGGGCTTCACGTCGTGATGACCGCCTCCTGTGCCCTTATAAGGGTTTCCGTTCTTGTCCAGGTTGGTGACTTGGCGCAGGCCGGTCCCGTCCACATTGATCTCATAGATCGCGGAATGCCCGTGAGGCTGCCCCTTGAAGCAAAAGAGGAGCCTTTTGGCATCATACGAAAGGGACGGGTCAAAATAGATGCCCGCACCAAGCGTATTGGTCGTGGTCGCGTCAATGACAGGACGCACCCGGTGCTGCTCTTGGGAATCCGCCGGGTTTTCCAGGACGTAGATGCCGCCTCCAGGACGCCACTGGTAGAAGGTGTCGTAAATGTGGAGCCCCTGGTAATTAACACGCTTCGCAAAAAGAATGGGATTCTTCAGCAATGCGCGATCCGCAACTAGCCCATCAGAAGAGGCCGCCTCTCCCTGACAGACTATGGCCGCCCCTAAGACAAGAGCTATTCCGACTGTGAAACATTTCCCCTGCATGCGCGCCCCTCCCTTTTTCATTCCCCAGGCTGCATTAACTCGATGCCACACCCCTACTCGTAAATATAGAGCTCATACACTGACCAGTACGTTATGTTCGGGACAGAACCGTTCTGGGTGATTTTGATGTATTGCGCCGCAGCCGGCTGCTTGAACTCGATGTCGAGAACGCCATTTTTCAGCTTGGCCTCGCACTCCGCCGGCGTGAGCTCGGCGGCAACGGTCCAATCCTTGCCGTCCACTGACACGCGGACCGTGCAGCCGCGGGGGTAATCGCTGGGCAATTTAGCCGAATCGAGGGCAATGCGGCGGACCGTGTGGATCCGGTTCATGTTCACGCACATCCAGTCGCCCGGCCGCATCGCACGGTTCCAGGTCGTCCACCGTGTTTCCGGATCACCGTCAAAGGCTCCGCCCGGCGTACCGCCCCGGAAGAATTCGTCCGCGGTTCCCGACATGCCGCTCCACCCGAATGTCGAGATTCCCGGCCGGTCGGTCTTGAAACGGGGAACTTCATAATCGACAAGCTTGGGCCTGGAATAGATCACGAGCTTGTCCAGATAGCGGGACAGGTCGAGGGTCTTCCCGGTCTTGATCGGGAACGGCTTCGGGAGCTTCACCGGCGCGGACTCATAGTCCGCCCGCACCGTCTCGATCGTGACCGGCTCCCCGAATGTCCGGATAACCTTGAGCGTGAGTTCCCGGCCCGGCACGTAATCCATCCACAGCCAGAACCGGCTGAAGAAGATCGGCATGTGCAGTTCCGACAACATCCTGCCAGCCTTGGGGGCAATGGTGAGTTGGGCGGCAGGCACATCGATCGTTGTTCCCGAAAGCGCGTTCAGGACATGCCAGGTTGTCGGAGCGGTCATGTAGCCGATCAGCCCGCCGGCGGAACCATGCGGGGCGGTATAGTCGAGATTCCCGCGCCACGGGTTGAGGTTCGTCACCCAGGCCACCTCGAAAATCCGGCGGATGACTTCCAGCCCGTCATCCGTGTAGCCCTCGTTGATCGCCTCGCAGCCCGCATAGGGTTCATGCTGGAGGATGTAGCAGGGCTTGACGGCAATGCGGCCATCGGGCGTCACTTCCATGGGGGGCACCGGGAAGAACGGCCTGACGTTTCGCGCTATGATTTCGCGGATCACCGACTCGGTAATGTCGGGCGGCAGGGTCCGGCCAGCGCCACTGAGACGGGACAGCCAATCGCCAGCCAGCTGGGCGATGAACGAATTCGGGTTCATCTTGCCTGTTCCGGACTGGCGATGCTTGGCGAAGTACTTGCCGTTCCACAAGTGCTTCATCATGCTCGCCTGGGTGGCGAGGAACTGGTTTTCATAGGTCTTCTCAAGCGCGGCGTCGTTCTGGACACGGGCCATGGCCATGCCGGCCCGCAAGGCCCCGAGATAGCAGCTGGCGTTGTAGATGAAGGCCCCGGACGGCAGGTGTTCATAATCGTAGGTGCTGCCGCCCTCGGGAATCTCGTCACCATCCCGGTCAGCCGATTTCAGCCAGGCCAAAGCGCGTTTGGCGTGGGGCCACATGGCATCAAGAAACTCGCGGTCACCTGTCCAGCGGTAGAGCTTCAAGACCTGCATGACCCAGGATGCGGAGAGATCCGGCCAGCCGGGAATCCCGTAGCCGACATTCGGGTTGCCAAGCACCTCGTGGAGATTGCCGTTGAAATGCGGAATCTGTCCGTCCGCCCCCGGAACCAGGTCCTGGCAGTCGGCGAAGATCCGGAGCTCGGTCTTGTCGAGCTCCGGGAACATCTGCGTGTAGAAGGCGTGCGAGGCCATGCGCTGATCCATGGTACCGAGCGCGCCGCCCATATCCACGGGACTTTCCTGGACAAAGAACCGGCCGTCGCGGGTCAGGAGGGTGCAGTGGTAGAGCGGGAACACGCAGTTGACCAGCTTGAGCTTGAGCCAGTCGGGCAGGTTCGAGGAGCGAACCAGGTTCTGCCAATCCAGGGTCCGCGCAAGCAGGGTTTCCGAGTTTTTATAAATGTAATCCGCGATCTCGCGTGAGTTCTTGAACCGTTTGGAATAGTAGTGCCCCGCGTTGTCGCTGACATCGACACGCTCCATTTTCACCAAGGAGGCGCTGGCTTTCCAGCCGTCGGCCGCGAGCTGCTTTCCCGATGCATCCCAGATTGCCATTTCGTTGATCGACCAATACCACCAGACCGAGCCAAGCTGGGTGATCCGGATGAACTTCGCCTTCTGCCCCGGAAACTCGATGGTGAGCAGGCCCGCTTCAGGGGAAGTCATCTCCCCGGAACCCTGACCGGCAACTTTTTTCCAGTCCTGATTGTCGGTGGAAAGCTCAACCTGGTAGCCGCGCGGGTAGTCCTTAGCAGAACCCCGGTAGTCGATGACGAGCTTCGCGACCTTCTGCACGTCGGGCAGCTCAAGAATGAACGCATCGCCGGGCTTCATGCTTCGATCGGTTGTCCAGCGCGTTTCCGGCTTGCCATCAATCGCGTTGTTGACGCCTGAAACGGAGACGACCTTCTCCTTGCTCGGCGCCTCGGATTTGCGTGTGATCACGTGGTCGGGAAAATGCCAGACCAGCAGGAACTCGACATCCCGGCTCTGGCCGGGCTTCAGCTGGACGGTGGCGGCAAGGGCTCCCGCAGGTTTCGCGGCGGTCGCCTGGCTGGTGAGACTTCCGTTCTGGCTGAAGCCAGTCCAGAAGGGAAGATTGGTGCCTGCGCATTCGAAAACCCTTGCCGCGGAGGTCGAGGAGATTTCGCCCCTTACGCTGAGCAGGTACTCGCCCTTTACATTGGGAGAGGGAGCCGGGGATGAAGCATCCCTATAGAACAAAAGCTCGGCGGACCGTTTATATTGCAGGAAAGCCTGCTGGTTGCCCACGGTGTTATCCCAATTGGTGCCGGTCGGATCGCCCCACCCCGCACTCTTGCCACCGCAGCCGATGATATTGGGCCAGGACATCAGGATGACAGCCTTGGCCGGTTCGGCACCCGGATTGGTTACCCGGTACCTGAAAACGGCAGCCGGCATCGAGGAATTCTCGACATCATGGGGAATCAGGGGAGACCAGGCCAGGAGTTCGACCTTAACCGGCAGGGCGGGATCGTTGAACTTCAGGGTGGCGGTCGGGAACCAGCCGCTATAATCGAGGCCGGCCACATTCTCGACACCCAGGTATTCAGCATCGCTCTTCAGGCGCAACATCCGCGCAGACTTCCGGGCGCCGGATTCGGCATAAACCGCCGCGAATGCCCCCTTGATCCGGCCGGTGGGCAGATCCCAGTTGTGGTTGCCGGTATAGAAGCCGAACCCGCCATCGGTGAGGAGCTCGAGCTTTCCGCAGCCTATCCCGCCCAGCGGAACGCCGGAGGCCCAGCGCTCGTTGCTGATGGTCCCGGTTTTGATATCGAAAGCCGCCAACGCCGGAACGGCCATAATCGCGGCAAGACAGAATGCAACCAAAACGCTTATTCGTTTTTTCATAATCACGTTACCTTCTCTTTTTGAGTTCACTTGGAGACAGGACCCCATCCTGCTAATACAACAAGGGGACCGATCATAGCGCAACATCGGTTTCATGGCATTGAAATTTATGAGGGCCAGCATCCCCCGGGGCCAATCTCTGAGTTTTGGCACTTTTTCGCATGGGCTCAAGGTGGACGCCGACCTCCGGGCGGCGTTAGGTGCATAGGATGAGCATGGATTAACCAAACCGCGCCCGGAGGTCGCGGTCCACCTTGGAAATGAATAGCCCAAAACTTGGAGATGCGCCCGCATCCCTGGGGAATTCCGAGCTTCAAGCCGTTCATTTCCAAGCTCGTCTTATAATTACTTTTAATTCAGAAACTCCCATGGTATTTATACCGGCTTTCTGAACAACCATGAAGCCGACAACATCAATATCATCAGACGGCAAGGCGGGCACCCGCCTGGATGCCCTGCTGTCGACCCATTTCGGGTTTTCGTCATTTCAACCGGGCCAGCGGGAACCCATCGAGGCGGTACTCAATGGCGGGGATGCCGTGGTCGTGATGCCGACTGGCGCCGGAAAATCACTCATCTTCCAGCTCGCGGCACTGGCAATGGAGGGAATCACCGTGGTGGTTTCCCCCCTCATCTCCCTGATGAAGGACCAGGTGGACGGACTGGCCGAACGCGGGCTTCCGGCGTCCAGCCTGAATTCGACCCTCTCCGCCTCGGAAGTCGCCGAACGGGTGGCGGACCTGCGGAGCGGCAAGACGCGCCTGGTCTATGTGGCCCCGGAACGGTTCCGCAACAAGGGCTTCCAGGGGCTCCTGGCGGACATGAACGTTTCGCTCGTGGCCATCGACGAAGCCCATTGCATCAGCCAGTGGGGCCATGATTTCCGGCCCGACTACATGCGCCTGGGCGCCGTCGTCAAAACCCTGCCCAGGGCCCGCATCATGGCCCTGACCGCCACCGCCACGCCGGAGGTGCGCGATGACATCGCCAGGCAGCTCGGGCTCGGCCTCGAGGGGCGCCCCACCCCGCATGTGTTCGTCAGCGGATTCAAGCGCGACAACCTCCGCCTGATGGTGAGCCACGTCTCAACCCACGACCAGAAACTGCGCCGGATCCGGCAGATCCTGTCCACCTTCCCCACCGGCATCATCTACTGCAGCACCCGCAAGCAAGTGGAGCGGGTCGGCACGATGCTGGGCGACGAGAAAATCAAGCACCTGATCTACCATGCCGGCCTGGACGACAAGCAGCGCCACCTCACCCAGGACCGTTTCATGGGCGGGGAATACCCCGTCGTGGTGGCCACCAACGCCTTCGGCATGGGCGTGGACCGCCAGGACCTGCGGTTCGTGATCCACTGGGATGTGCCCGGCAGCATCGAGGCGTATTACCAGGAAGTGGGCCGCGCCGGCCGCGACGGGAATCTCTCCCATTGCGAACTGCTCTACAATTATGCCGATGTCCGGACGCAGGAGTTCTTCCTGGACGGCTCAAACCCCGATCCCCAGGTCATTCTCGAGCTCTGGGCGGAGGTCAAAACCCTGCTGGGCGGCGGCCCCATGACCTGCCCGCTCGAGGAGTGGGGCGAACAGGTCCACAGCACCGACAACAAAATCACCGTTCATACCTGCATGGGGCTCTTTGAACGGTGCGGCCTGATTGACCGCGAGATCAAGGCCGGCTCCCGTTGCTACACCACCTCCCTGGTTGAAGGGGGCGACATCAAGCGGCTCCGCGACATGCTCCCGGGCCTTGAGGAGAAGCGCCGCCGCGACATGCGCAAGCTTGACCTCATGCTGCGCTACACCAATACACACCAGTGCCGGCATCAGTTCATTCTCGACTATTTCGGCGAGAAGGCCGGCCACGCCGGGGCCTGCGGCAACTGTGACCATTGCGGCTTCGACCCTTCAGTAAGGTCCCGCCCCCCCACGGAACAGGAATGGCCGGTGGTCCAGAAACTCCTGAGTTGCGTCGGCCGGCTCGATGGCCGTTTCGGCCGCAACACCATCCTGGCCGTGGCCACCGGGTCCCAGGCAAAGGACATCATGGATCGGAATCTTCATCAACTCCCGACCTATGGCGCCCTGGCGGGAACGCCCCCCGATTTCCTGAAAAGCCTGTTCGATGAACTGGTCCGGGCAGGCGCCATCAGCCTGAGCCCGGACCAATACGCCGTGGCCAGCCTGACGGCGGCAGGGCGGGAAATCGCCTGGCGGCGGCAGTCCGTCACCCTGAAATGGCCCGCCCGGGAACCCCGCCCGGCAGCGCCGGTCTTCCGGCCAGCCCCTGAGCCCCGCCGCACCAGCAAGAAGGCCGCCCGGGCCATCAGCGCAATCGACACCGACCGCGTTCTCTCGGCTGCGGAAGAGATGGTTTTCGAGGAATTGAAGGAATGGCGCAAGGAAGAGGCCGCCCTGCAGGGAGTCCCCGCCTATATCGTGTTCGGCAACAAAACCCTGAAAGCGATCGCCATGGCCCGCCCGCACACCCATTCCGCCCTCGAAAAAATACCCGGCGTGGGCCCCGCCAAGCTTGAGGCCTACGGGAATGATCTGCTAAAGTTGCTGGCGGAACTGGATCGGTAACACCGGAGATCACGATGCTGGGATATCAATTTCTTGCACAAAGCACCTTCTTCAAGGATCTCTCACCTGAGACCCTGAAGGCCCTGGCGACCATCGCCGGGCGGAAGGAACTCAAGAAACGGGACACCCTGTTCCGGGAAGGCGAACCGGGCCGCGCCATCTACCTCCTGCACCATGGCGCGCTCCAGCTTCACAAGACGGCACCCGACGGCAATGAGGTGGTCATCAAGATTGTCCAGCCCAGCGAGGTGTTTGCCGAGGTCGTGTTGTTCGAGCGGGAAAACTACCCGGTGACGGCCATCGCCCTGGCGCCCAGCGAAGTCATCGTCTTTCCCCGTGCCGATGTGCACCAGCTCCTGAACACCACCTCGTTCCGGAACGATTTCATCGCCATGCTGATGCGCAAGCAGCGGTATCTGGCCGAGCGCATCGTCCAGCAGCAGGCCCATGACGTGGAAGGCCGCCTGCTCTGGTTCCTGAAGGAACAGTTCGGCTCCCAGAAGGTGGTCACCCTGCCCTTCTCCAAGAAGGACCTGGCCGCCGCCATCGGCACCACCCCCGAGACCCTCTCCCGCCTCATCCTGAAGCTGAAAAAGCGAAAGCTCCTGACCTGGTCCGGCAAAACCCTGACCCGTCATGCGATATGAGCTGAGAGGCAGTTCCCACCCCGGGTATAGGATGGGTGCCTTATGCCTTATTCTTCTGGAGGGCAGCCTGTCCGCCTGTGGCGGAAAGCTTGCTGAGCCGCAGTCATGAGGCCTACAAGGAAAGCACTATACTCAAAAAGGAACCCGCCAGCCAGCAAAGGAGCCACACACATATACCGATCAGCACCCGGACTCGAAATAACTTTGGTTTTCTCAGCATCACGATCGTAAGGATGCCAAGTACCGATGCAACAGCAAATGCAGATATTTTCTTGTATGGCTCCACATAGGGCGGATGCGCCCAAAGAGTCGTCACGCACCCCGCCCATAAAACAATCGCTACAAATGCCTGATTCCAAGTCATGTTCTGTGCTTACCAAACATCGAACCTGTGGCGCGGGTTGACCGTCGCCTTCATGCTTTGGCTAGAATCCCTCATCTCTTCTGTTTTTGATGATCGTGGCGACGATTTCCTTGAATCCGTCACACGTCTTATGGTTTGGACTGTAGTTCTTGCCGTCAATACCGACGGACAAGACAGTGGTGTATCCGCGTCTCGATTTCTTCTGGTCAGCTGTTACTTCCGTCTTGATGGCATTGCGAGCCCACGCAAGAAATTCCATGACTTCAGTCGGCGTCAAAGTAATTGATGACGTGTGCTTGTCGAAGGATTCAAGATTGGCTCGCATGGCGATCAGGTCTTTTCTGTAGGTATGCCATGCGCACTCGAGCTTGTTCGACTCGACAGTTATGACCGTCAGGTTCGAGGAATTGTAATGGATTTTGAAATGACGCGGGGGGGCTTCCGCACCCTGGGTGATGCAGGAGAGGACAAGCAGCAGCAACAAACTCAGATATAGTCTTGTATTCATGATTCCAGCATCCGGCCCCATGGCTTGCTGTGCCATGGTAAATAACATGCATCCGATTAGACGGCAGCCTCACTGCGCTGGTTCGGCCCGCCCTACTCCGGATCCGTGCCTCTGAAAAGGTCGGCCAGGTCTCCCCATCGCGAATCGTGATCAGCGCTGATACGCCTGATCGTTTCCTCGAACTCCGCCCACATCGCCTCGTTTAGGATCTCGTAGGAATGGCCCCAGAAATAGAACACGCCTGATCCCCTTGCCTTCTCGTGGCGGGACCAGAAGTCCGCCGCCAGAAAGTGACACGAGGGATGGAACGCCATGGGATCCTGCGGCGGAAAAGGCTTTTCGACACTGCCCGTTGTGCGGGCATAGAGGTGCCCCGCTTCCCGTACTGCGTCCATCACCGGGGCATCATAGGAACCTTGTGGATAGGCAAAGCCGAGAACGGGCTGCCCGAAGAACTGTTGAAGACGGTCGCGCCCTTCAACGATGTCACGTCGGGCAGCCTCGATGGAAATCTCCGCCAGGCTTGGGTGAGTAAGGCTGTGGTTGGCAATGGTGAATAGGTGACCATCAACACCGAAAGTGCCATGACCGCGCGTTGCCACTGGTGCCGCCACGTGTTTGGTGTCAACGAACAGGTGGCCAACGGTGCGGTGCCCGACGCCATATTGCCCTTCCGCATCA
>JAABPW010000336.1 GCA_011391785.1 Verrucomicrobiota bacterium | reverse complement strand
TGCCTTATCCGGCGCTGCGCGTGGGCAAAGCCTTGTTCACTCAACCTATTATCCCGCGTCATCTGCGTTCATCTGCGGTTTGCCTTCTTCCTCTTCAATGTGGTGGACAGCGACCTTCCGCCTTCGCTCGGGAAGCTACGGCGTGACGCCGACGCCCGCCTTGAGCCTGTGCGACCAGGTACCAAAACCTAGAGATGCGCCTTCGGGGATGAGAAGCTTGATCTTCAACATGGCCTCGTGTTATCAAAAGCTCACGTGGCTAGTCATGTGCTGGTTGCCGACAGGCCTTTCTGATACAAAAATGAAAGCCTGGTGACCTAGGTCTGACAAGAATGTATCAATCTGGTTTTGCCGTGGTAACGGAGAGAGAGCCTGAAATATTTATTACATGTTGTCGTTAAACGGGTTGCAGTATTCTAGGTTAAGTCTGGCATGGTATCTGCTTTAATCGTTTTCGAATTTTCATGTCGTCATCAACAACGAGGAGTCAGGAGATTATGAACTGTTGCGTAAAAGAAGAAGCGAAGTCGGTGCCCGAATTGTTCGGATCGAATGTGTTTGGCGACGGGGTCATGCGTGCCCGCCTGCCCAAGAACATCTACAAGAAGCTGCGCGAGACGATTGACGGCGGCAAGGAGCTTGATCCCTCCCTGGCGGATGTCGTGGCCAACGCGATGAAGGACTGGGCGATCGAGAAGGGTGCCACTCATTTCTGCCACTGGTTCCAACCCATGACGGGTATCACGGCTGAAAAGCATGACTCCTTTATCTCGCCGACCACCGATGGACGGATCATGATGGAATTCAGCGGCAAGGAACTGACGCAGGGCGAGCCCGATGCCTCGTCCTTCCCCTCCGGCGGTATTCGTGCCACTTTCGAGGCGCGCGGGTATACGGTCTGGGATTGCACCTCGCCGGTCTTCATCAAGACGGATGGCGCCAATACGGCCTTGTTCATTCCGACCTCCTTTGCCTCCTACACCGGCGAGGCGCTGGACAAGAAGACCCCGCTGCTGCGCTCCATGCAGACGCTGAACAAGCAGTCGATCCGTGTGCTCCGCGCGCTGGGCAACCATACCAGCAAGCGGGTCATGGCCACCCTGGGCGGCGAGCAGGAGTATTTCCTGATCGATCGCAAGTTCGTTGAGAAGCGCGCCGACCTGCGCCTGTCGGGCCGTACCCTGTTCGGGGCGCCGCCGCCGAAGGGGCAGGAACTTGAAGACCAGTATTTCGGCTCCATCCACGAGCGCGTGGCGTCGTTCATGGCCGACCTGAACGAGGAGCTCTGGAAGCTGGGAGTGTCCGCCAAGACCCAGCACAACGAGGTGGCGCCGGCCCAGCACGAGATCGCGCCGGTCTATGCGACCGTCAACATCGGTGTGGACCACAACCAGCTCACGATGGACCTGATGCAGCGGATCGCCCGCAAGCACGACTTCATCTGCCTGCTCCACGAGAAGCCCTTCGCGGGCGTCAACGGCTCCGGCAAGCACAATAACTGGGCGCTGTGCACGGATGACGGCATCAACCTGCTGAACCCGGGCAACACGCCGCATGACAACATGCAGTTCCTGGTGTTCCTGTTCGCCGTGATCCGCGCGGTGCACAAGTATTCCAGCCTGCTGCGGGCCACCGTGGCCACGCCGGGCAACGACCACCGCCTGGGCGCCAACGAGGCTCCCCCGGCGATCGTGTCGATCTTCCTGGGCGAGCAGCTCACGGATATCTACCAGCAGCTCAAGAAGGGGGGCGCCAGCCGCTCCACTCAGGGTGGAAACCTCAAGTTGGGTGTGACCACGCTGCCGGAGATCCCGAAGGACACGACCGACCGCAACCGGACCTCGCCGTTCGCCTTCACGGGCAACAAATTCGAGTTCCGCATGCCGGGTTCGTCACAGTCCCTGAGCGGTCCGAACTTCGTCCTGAACACGATCGTGGCCGATGCGCTGTCGGAGATTGCCGACGAGCTGGAGGGCGCCAAGAACCTCAACGCCACGGTGCAGGCGCTTCTCAAGAAGTACGCCATCGCGCACGAGGCGGTGATCTTCAATGGCGACAACTATTCCGAGGCGTGGGTGGTCGAGGCCAAGAAGCGCGGCCTGCCGAATATACGCAACTGCGTCGACGGAATCAACGCCATGTCCGACAAGGAGAACGCCAAGGTGCTAATGAAGCACGGGACGCTTCCGAAGGCCGAGATCCATGCGCGGCACGAGATCCTGCTGGAGAACTACGTGAAGACCATCAACATCGAGGCCAAGACGATGTTGTACATGGCGCGGCGCGAGATTCTTCCGGCGGTGATCAGCTTTTCCACCGACCTGGCGGGCAGCGTGAACGCGGTTGAGGCCGCCGGCGTGGATGCCGTCGCCCAGTCCAAGCTGTTGCTGCAGATCAACGGCGGTGCCGCGGACCTGAGCGTGGCCATCGATGAGCTCGACGAGGCGGTGTCCAAGGCTTCCGGCGAATCGTCGGTGGAGCGCAAGGCGGCGGCCTTCCGGGATGTCGTGGTACCGGCCATGGTCGCCCTGCGGAAGGTGTCGGACGGGATTGAGCCCATCGTGGGCGCGGATTACTGGCCGTTGCCGACCTATGCGGACATGCTGTTCTACCGCTAAACGGTGATAGATAAGACGATGATTGCCCCGCCGGTTGAACAGCCGGCGGGGTTTTGTGCATCATGAGATGTGGACTTTCGGGGGTTGATCGGGTAGAAAATCCCGGCTTGAAACGGGATCGGACAGGATGGATGACATGACTACAAAAGAGACGAAAGGCATGAACGGCATGCCGCCGCCGCAGGGACTTTATGATCCCGCCAACGAGCATGACAATTGCGGGGTCGGTTTCCTGGCCAACATCGATGGCACACCGTCGCACCGGATCGTGTCCGACAGCATCGAGGTGTTGAAAAACCTGGTTCACCGCGGCGCGGTGGGCGGCGACCAGACCACCGGGGATGGCGCGGGAGTGCTTCTCCAGGTGCCGGACCGGTTCTTCAGGAAGGAAGCCGCCCGGATGGGTTTTGCGCTTCCGCCTGCCGGCCAGTATGGCATCGGCATGATCTTCATGCCGCCCTCCGATATCCGCAAGGCCTGCCTTTCCACCATCCAGGCGGTGGTGCGCGAGGAGGGGCTTGACGTCCTGGGGACACGCGAAGTCCCGACGGACGGCAGTATTCTCGGGGCTGAAGCCCGGCGGGACCAGCCGTTCGTGATGCAGATCTTCGTTGCCTGCCAGGGGCTTTCCGGCGCCACGCTGGACCGGCGCCTGTACGTGGTCCGCAAGCAGATCCAGAAGCGTGTTGCCGGGATCCTGTCGCCCGGCGATCGCTTCTACATTCCCAGTTTCTCCTCCCGTACCATTGTCTACAAGGGGCTTCTGACCGGCGGGCAGGTTTCCGGTTTCTACAAGGAGCTCAACGACCCGGACGTCGAGAGCGCCGTGGCGGTGATCCACCAGCGGTACAGCACCAACACGTTTCCCTCCTGGGAACTTTCCCAGCCGTTCCGTTTCCTGGCGCACAACGGCGAGATCAATACCCTGCGCGGGAATTTGAACCAGATGAAGGCCCGCGAGAACGGGCTGGCATCCCCGCTTTTCGGCGATGACGTGAAGAAGCTGCTCCCCGTCATTGACCCGGGCGGCAGCGATTCCGCCTGCCTGGACAATGCGTTGCAGCTCCTGATGGCCGGTGGACGGTCGATCCCGCATTCCATGATGATGCTGATTCCCGAGGCATGGGGCACGAAGTACCCCATGGGCCCGGACCAGAAGGGTTTCTTCGAGTATCATGCCGGACTGATGGAGCCGTGGGATGGACCAGCCACCGTGGCGTTTACCGACGGGCTGGTGGTGGGAACGCTACTGGACCGCAACGGGCTTCGTCCCGCGCGCTACACCATCACCAAGGACAAGTTCATCGTGATGGCCTCCGAGGCCGGGGTGCTGGATATCGCCCCGGAGCGCGTCCTGGAAAAGGGCGCCCTGCGTCCCGGTCAGATGCTCCTGGTGGATCTCCAGAACAAGCGGGTGATCAAGGACAAGGAAATCAAGAGCCAGATGGCCCGCCGCCAGCCCTACCGGCGCTGGGTGGATGAAAACAAGATTTCCGTGCAGGGTCTTTTCGAGGCCATGTCGCCGGTGACCCCGAAGTCGGAGACCTTGCTGGCCCGGCAGCGTCTTTTCGGGTACACGCGGGAAGATCTCCAGATGATTCTGGAACCGATGGCGGCCAAGGCCCATGAGGCGGTTGGATCGATGGGGACGGATATCCCCCTGGCTGTCTTTTCCGAGAAGCCCCAGCTGCTGTTCAACTACTTCAAGCAGTTGTTCGCGCAAATCACCAATCCCCCGATTGATCCCATCCGCGAGGAGCTGGTGATGTCGCTGATGACCTTCATCGGGAATCCGTCCAACATCCTTTCCGAGCTGCCCCACCATGCCCGCCTGCTCAAGCTCCGTCATCCGTTTCTCTCCAACGAGGACCTGGAACAGATCCGCGGCCTGAATATCAAGGATTTCAGCGCCACCACCCTGGGCATCGGATTCCCCGCCGGGGGCCGTGCCGCGGAACTGGAGCAGGCGTTGGAGGGGTTGTGCGTGCGTGTCGACGAGGCGCTGGGGGCCGGGAAAAACCTGCTGATCCTCAGCGACCGCGATCTGCCGCAGACGGAAACGCCGATCCCGATCCTGCTGGCGGTTTCGGCGGTTAACCGCCACCTGACCAGGAAAGGCGAGCGGACCCGCGTCGGCTTGATTGCGGAAACCGGCGAAGCCCGTGAAGTCATGCACATGGCGCTTCTGCTCGGCTATGGCGCCACCACCATCAATCCCTACTTGGCCTTCGAGACGCTTTCGGATATGGCGCTCAAGAAGGAGCTGAGCGTGGAGATTGGTTCGGCCAGGGCCATGGAGAACTATGTGATGGCCCTGTGCGAGGGGCTTCGCAAGGTGATGTCCAAAATGGGGATCTCGACCCTCCGCAGTTATCGCAGTGCCCAGGTGTTCGAGGCGGTCGGCTTGAATCCGGTTCTGCTGGACCGCTACTTTGAAGGCACCGTGTCGCGGGTTGGTGGAATCGGTCTGGAAGAGATCGCGGCCGAGGCCAACGCCCGTTACCGTTCCGCGTACCAGGCGCCCCAGGATGACGCGCCGATCCTGACGGCCGGCGGGCAGTACCGGTTCCGCACCGACGGGGAGCGTCATCTCTGGAGCCCGGAGGCGATTGCCAGCCTGCAGCAGGCCACGCGGTCCGGGAACTATGAGCGTTACCAGGACTATGCCCGCCGGATCAATGATCAGGCGGAAAAGCAGTTCACGCTGCGGGGTATGTTCAAGTTTACCCCCGGGACCCCGGTTCCCCTGGACCAGGTCGAGCCCGTGTCGGGCATCGTGAAGCGCTTCGTGACCGGAGCCATGTCGTTCGGCTCCATCAGCCGCGAGGCCCATGAGACCATGGCCATCGCCATGAACCGGCTGGGCGCGATGAGCAACAGCGGCGAGGGCGGAGAGGATCCGGCCCGCTACAAGCCGCTGGCCAACGGCGACAGCCGGTGCAGCGCGGTCAAGCAGGTCGCCAGCGGCCGCTTCGGCGTCACCACGGAGTTCTGCGTGAATTGCCGCGAGCTGCAGATCAAGATCGCCCAGGGCGCCAAGCCGGGCGAGGGCGGGCAGTTGCCCGGGCACAAGGTGAACGAGGAAATCGCGCGGGTCCGTCACTCGACACCGGGCGTCACCTTGATTTCGCCGCCGCCGCACCATGACATCTATTCGATCGAGGACATCAAGCAACTGATCTACGACCTGAAGAACGTCAACCCCGAAGCACGGGTCTCGGTGAAGCTGGTGTCCGAACTCGGGGTGGGCACCATTGCCGCCGGCGTGGTCAAGGCCCATGCCGACATGGTCCTGATCAGCGGATACGATGGCGGCACCGGGGCCTCCCCGTTGTCCTCCATCCGCCATGCCGGGGCGCCGTGGGAGCTCGGGCTGGCTGAAACCCAGCAGACCCTGGTGCTCAACAACCTGCGCGGACAGGTCCGCCTGCAGGCCGACGGGCAGATCAAGACCGGGCGCGATGTGGCCGTGGCCGCCCTGCTGGGTGCCGAGGAATACGGGTTTGCCACCACGGCGCTGGTGGTGCTGGGGTGCGTCATGATGCGCAAGTGCCACAACAACACCTGCCCGGTCGGCGTGGCGACCCAGGATCCCGAGCTGCGGAAGCTCTTCACGGGGAGTCCCGACCACCTGGTTAATTTCTTCACGTTCATTGCCACGGAACTGCGTGAAGTCATGGCCGGGCTCGGCTTCCGGACCCTTGATGAGATGATCGGGCGTTCCGACCGGCTGGAAGTGAATGAGGCCGTCACGTTCTGGAAGGCGCGCGGGTTGGATTTCTCGAAAATCCTCTATCGCCCGCCCGCCACCGGCCCGGTTCGCTGCACCACGAAGCAGGATCATGAGCTGAACCATGCCATGGACCTGACGTTGCTGCCGGAGGTCAAGGCGGCCCTTGAGAAGGGGAAGCCCGTCCACGTCACCCGCGCGATCCGGAATGTCAACCGCACCGTGGGGACGATGATCGCGGGACAGCTGGCCAGGAAGTACGGCCATGCCGGGCTGCCTGACGATACAATCAACCTGACCTTCAAGGGATCGGCCGGGCAGAGCTTCGGCGCCTGGTGCGCGCATGGCATGACCCTGACGCTTGAAGGCGAATCCAACGATTACCTGGGCAAGGGGCTGTCGGGTGGCAAGATCATCGTCAAACCCTTCCCCGGCGCCTCGTACGAGCCGGAAGCGAACATCATTGCCGGCAACGTGCTCCTGTACGGTGCAACCGGCGGCGAGGTGTACTTGAATGGCGCGGTGGGCGAGCGGTTTGCCATCCGCAACAGCGGGGCCATCGCGGTGGTGGAAGGCGTGGGCGACCACGGGTGCGAGTACATGACCGGGGGACGCGTGGTTGTGCTCGGGCGCACCGGGGTGAACTTCGCGGCAGGGATGAGCGGTGGCCTGGCGTATGTGTATGACGAGACCCGCAACTTCGATGCCTGCTGCAATCTGGACATGGTCGACCTGGAACTGGTGGTCAGCGCGCGGGACAAGGCGGAGCTGAAGGGATTGCTGGAAAAGCATCTCCGTTACACGGGGAGTCGCAAGGCGGAACGGATTTTGGCGAACTGGGATGATCAATTGCCGTATTTCATCAAGGTTTTCCCGATGGAATACCGGCGTGTCCTGGGCGAAATGATGAGGGAAGATGAAGCCACCGAGCGAGCGGAGGTGGTCCATGGGTAAGATCACTGGATTTATGGAATACGGGCGTCGCGATCCGGGCTACCGGCCTGTGACGGAACGGGTGAAGGATTTCAACCCGGTTGAACTGCGCAACGGCGCCAAGGAGATCCAGGAGCAGGCGGCCCGCTGTATGGACTGCGGCACGCCCTTCTGCCATGGGGCCGGTTGTCCCCTGGAGAATGTCATCCCGGAGTTCAACGAACAGGTCTATCAGGGGCGCTGGAAAGAGGCCCTGGATATTCTGCTTTCAACGGATAATTTCCCCGAGTTCACCGGCCGGATTTGTCCGGCGGTGTGCGAGGGATCCTGCGTGCTGGGGATCAACAAGGATCCGGTGACCATCCGCCAGATCGAGCTGGAGATCATCGAGAAGGGGTTTGAGCTGGGCTATGTCCAGCCCAGGCCGCCCGCCAAGCGGCTGGATCAGCGCGTGGCGGTCATCGGGTCGGGTCCGGCCGGACTGGTTGTCGCGGACACGCTGAACCACCTGGGTTACGGCGTGGTGGTCTATGATCTTGCGGAGCAACCCGGCGGCATCCTGCGGTACGGTATTCCGGAGTTCAAGCTGGCCAAGTGGGTGATTGACCGCCGGCTCCGGTTGATGGAAGCGGAAGGCGTTGTCTTCGAGAACCAGGTGCGGGTGGGTGAAGATATTTCCTACCACTACCTGAAAAATCGTTTTGACGCGGTCTGCCTCTCGGGTGGTGCCCGTGAAGCGCGCGACCTCAAGGTGCCCGGGCGGGACTTGAAGGGCATTCATTTCGCGATGGATTTCCTGATTCAGCAGAACCGCCGCCTGGGGAACGAAACAATGGATCCCGCTCTGGACATCCTGGCGACCGGCAAAAAGGTGCTGGTCATCGGGGGTGGCGATACCGGGTCCGATTGTGTCGGCACCTCGATTCGGCAGGGTGCGGCCGAGGTCAGGCAGGTTGAAATCATGCCCGAGCCGCCGCCGACCCGTTCGCCGTCAACTCCGTGGCCGATGTGGCCCAATATGCTCCGTGTCTCAAGCAGCCACAAGGAGGGCGGTCAGCGCCAGTGGAGCGTTGCGACCAAGGAATTCACGGGTAAAGATGGCGAGGTAAAGGCGGTCAAGCTGGTAGGGGTCGAGTGGGTCACTCCGGCCGGGGGTGGCCGTCCCGTCATGAAGGAAAAGACGGGCTCTGAATTCACGATCGAGGCTGATCTGGTTCTCCTGGCCATGGGCTTTTCCGGGCCCGGACGGAACAAGCTGGTGGAAGACCTGGAAATCCGGACTGTGGCGGGCGCCATCGGGCGGGATTCCCGGAACATGACCAATATTCCGGGAGTGTTCGTGGCCGGCGACATGACGCACGGCGCCTCGCTGGTGGTGCGTGCCATGATGGATGGACGGCGCGCCGCCGCCGGGATTGATGCTTACCTGGGTGATCAGCGGGGGGCCTGAGCCTGTTTGCCTACTCCGAGATGAGCGTTGCGCGCAGCCCGGTCGGCATCATAGGCAGCCCGGTCCGCATCATGGGCATCCCGGTCGGCGTCATGGGCGGCACGGGTGGCGTACGAACGGGCATGGGCCGCGTCACGTTCGGCTTGTTTAGTCTTAAGTTCGTTCACGCTTTCAGTTTCGTTCATAGTTTCCTCTTTTGGTTAACCCCATGGTTCCTACCCACTGTGGGACTGTAATCTCTGCACCTTGCGGGCGATATGGGGTGTAACCCTACGCCCCTGAACCCTTCCTGTCATTGTGATGTCTATGGTTGTGCCAAGTTCCAGATATCCATGTTTCCTGTGACGGAACATGCGTGGGAAGGGATGTCAAGGCCTGTGAATGAATCTAGATAGGATTAACGGAACCGGGGATACGCATATCCCTTGTCATTCGCTTCCAGGCTCCAGGTGCGCGTGAAGTCCCAGCTTTTCAGGGGACCTGTTTCGCCCGAGAAAAAGGCGGCATCGATTGTCTTGACGGGGGAGCATTCAACCTTCCCCGTGTTCGGGAAAATCTTTCCGATACCCTCATAGGATCCCGTGCCAGCGGCCAGGGTGTAGGAATTGAGGACCGTGGCCTCAATGTCGACGACGCCGACCAGCAGCCCGGTCGGCAGGTTCGCCGGTCCCTTCACCTTGCCCACGGCGAAACAATCGCGGATGACGCCGCCCAGTTGGGTGAGGGCCACCAATCCTCCCGCCCCCCGGTGGTAACTCTCGCGGTATCCGTCGAAGGTGCTCTCCACATCCACGCAGGCGTAGCACCGTTCGATCGTGCCGCCGCCGTTGACCCCCACCAGGCCGCCGGGATCCTCGCTCCCCTTTACCACGCCAACCGCGAAACAATCCCGGATTGTGCCCTTGTAGTTTCCGCCGGTTAATCCGCCCAGGTGATTCCCGGCCCACAAGGGACCGACACCCACTGTTGCCGAACACCGTGTCAGCAACCCATGCTCGATGTTGGCTCCCACCAGGCCGCCGAAACTGCCGCTGCCGGAAACAATTCCCGCCACATGGCAATTGGTGATGGTGCCCTGGTTCCTGCCGGCGAGAATGCCCACGAAATCACAGCCGGCCACCACGGCGTCCAGTACGCTGACGTTACCGATCCAGGCCTCCGTGCTGGTGGCTCCGAACAGGGCGATGTCCGTTGTGACGACCCCGAACCTCGCGATTCGCAAGCCTGTTATCGTGTGGCCGCGCCCGTCGAACACTCCCGAAAACGGCTTGGCAAGGTTGCCGATGGGACGGAACCCTTTCCCGCCATCCCATCCGGCCGTGGAGGAAATGTTGATGTCATTGAGCAGGACATAGTGACTTGCCAGTGAGTTCCCGATGTTCTGGAGCTGGTCCGCGCTGGTTATCCGGTAAGGATCCGCCAGGGAGCCGGAGCCTCCGTTGAACCCGGTGTCCCGGGTATCGGCAAGTGGGACATCGAATGTTTTCAACGGTGCCGGGGTAACCCGGGTTGGTTCAACCGAAGATCCTGCCGAGGTGGGGGGCGCCTGGACGGGGGCCGTCTCAGGGATGGCCACGGGAGCCTCGGGATTGTGACGAACTCGGAAAAAAGTCGGAACCTTGACCCGGATGGTGCCTCCGGTGGCCTGGACCTGCGACAGCTTGCTCCAATCCGAACTCCAGTTCGTCTGGTCCAGGGATGAACTCCATTCGATGGTATAGCTACCGGTGGCATGGACATCCTTAAACGAGAGTTCACCTGCGCCCGAGAATCCTGTAATGACCAGGTCCTCGGCCAGCGCAGGAACCAGGAGTGCCGTCAACATCGTGAATCCGACCTTCAGGAGAGTTTTCATAATGACTAGATAGCGGTAAAGGATGTCGGAAAGCAACTGCAATTTGAGGGTTTCGGGCGTGCTGTTTGCAGGTGGCGTGTTTCCATGAGGAGTTCAGGTCACTGGCGTCCTAATCCCCTCATCTGACTCCTGAGTTGAGGCGAGTTTGTTGCTGACGGTAGGCAGTTGGGGTCTGGCCGGTTTGGCGGCGGAAGAACTGGACGAAGCTGATCAGGCTACGGAATCCGCAGTCCTTGGCGACAGCTGTAACTGTGTCGTCGGTCTCCTTCAGTTTCCTGCAAGCTTCCTGCAGGCGCAGTTGGCGCAGGTGCCGGGCCGGTGTGCCGCCGGTGGCGGCGCCAAACTGCTTGTAGAAAGTCGTCCTCCCCACCTTCGAGAGCTTGGCAACCCGGGTGGCGGTGATGCCCTTGGCTGCGTGCACCTGTATCTGCTGGAGCGCCCTGGAAACAGCCTCCTCGCCGATTACCACTGGCCTAGTTGAACCCCGGAGATTGATGATGCCGCCGGGAACCCCGATGAGTGGCGGCGGCGGGGGTTGCTCGTGCCGCAGATACCGCAACATGGTTTCCAACGCGGTTTGACCGATGCGCTCGTTGGGCAGGCTGAGGCTGGTCAGGTGCGGCTGGCACCCGAGACATTGGTCTACCTGGTCCAGCCCGATGACCTGCACGTCCTGTGGCACCCGTAGCCCGAGCTTTCCGGTAATATATCCCAGGAGGGCCGGCGCCGTGGATGTCTCCAGGGTCAACACGCCCACCGGCTTGGGCAAGCCGCGCAATCCGTCGGTTATGATCCTGTCTGCCCGCTTTTTCATGGCGGCAGTGCTGCCAAATGCCACGTCCCGGGGACAGATGATTTCAACCCCGTCGGGAACCACCGCGCGAAACGTGGCAAGGCGGCTCGCCATGGCGCATTTGTCGGCGCAGCAATACAGCGCCATCTTGTTCAGTCCGCACTTCTGGAAATGATCCCGGGCCAGGGTGACGAGCTCCGAGGCATCAGCCACTACGCATGTGTCCACCAAGCCGGCCGGGGAGAATACTGTTGCCACCATAGGCACCTCGGGAAACTGGCGGCGCAACTTCTTCAACCGGTCCCAGTCAACAAGTCGCACGATCATGCCTTGTGGCCGCCACTGGCGGAGCGCTTGCAGGACCTCCTGCTGGAAGTCGGTCGCATCCGCATCGAATTTCCGGATTTGCACATCCGGTGTCTGGTCGGCCAACTGGTAAAGTCCGGCAAGACAATGCTGGGCAAGCAGCGGACCAAAGGTCCAGATCACGGCAATCCTCCACGGTCCCGCTGGGGTTTCCGACTTCTTCATGGTCGACATGGTAATTACAGGACCCGGTCCTGTCAATGTCCGCGAACAAAATGTAAGTAAGTGAATTGTACGGTTCGTGACTATTCGCTCTTCCGAATGCGTCCTATTATCCGAAACATAAACCTGGGATGAGGGCAGTTCTGTTCCCCGGGTCGGAAGCTATCTCTTGATCGGAAGCTATCTCTTGACAGGAAAGCATGGCATGACGAGGCGTCTTTTTCGAAAGCTCCTGAATTGGCTCAATGCCGGCCCGGCGTGTTTATGCCTTTCCGTTGCATTTTTTCTCTCCCTGGCCACAACGCTGTCCGCTCAGGAGATCGCGCTGCGGACGAATGAGGAGCGCCAGCGGACGGTCAAGGCGCTCAGGGAAAAGCAAGAGAAAGCCAAGCAGGAGGCGATGGCCAGGGCTCTTGTCATGGGCTGGCCAGTCCGGGGGAAAAAGAACGGCAATGCGTTCGAGCTGATGGCCATTGGCGCCAACGGGGAGCCGGTCTTTTACCAGACCTGTAACGCCAACGCGGCCATCTCCACGGCCGCCAGTCTCGTCCGCGATACTCCCCCGTATAGTGTAAGCGGCTCCAACCTGACCGTTGGCGTCTGGGATGAAGCGTCTGCGAGAACCACCCATCAGGAGTTTGGCGAGCGTGTCACCGGCATGGATACGGTGACTCTGTCTTCCCACTCCACGCACGTGGCGGGCACCATCGGTGCGGCCGGTGTTAGCGCCTCCGCGAAGGGAATGGCGCCAGGCGTCCGCATTGATTCGTACGACTGGAACAGCGATCAAAGCGAGATGTCGAGCCGTGCGGCGACGACCATCGGCCAGGCCGGCATGATCTACATCTCCAGCCATTCCTATAGCTATCTGATGTCATCAGGAGATCCGCGTTTCGGGCAATACAGCTACTTCGCCGCCACGAGCGATTCCATCATCTACAATGCCCCTTATTATCTCGCGTTCTGGGCGGTCGGCAATGACCGGACCCTCACGATCAAGGGAGGCTACGACACAATCAGCGACATGGCCTGCGCCAAGAACTGCATGGGGGTCGGCTCCGTTGGCGATGCGGTTTCGGGCGGCGTGCGTTCCCTAGCCGCTGTCTACATGCCCTACTACAGCGGGTGGGGGCCTGCGGACGACGGGCGCATCAAGCCGGACATCGTGGCCAACGGCGAGTCCCTCTACTCGACCGAGTACTCCGGTGACGCCAGTTATGTCTCGAAAAGCGGTACAAGCATGGCTACTCCCAATGCCTCTGGCTCCGCGACGCTGCTGGTGGACTACTACGGGAAACGGGTCCCCGGCCAGGCGATGCGTGCGAGCACCTTGAAGGGATTGATCATCCATACCGCCGATGACCTGGGCAATGCAGGTCCTGACTATACCTATGGGTGGGGGTTGATGAACACCAAGGCGGCAGCCGACCAGGTTGCCGCGCACGCCGCCGCGACCAACGTCTTCTACATCACCGAGGGACTGCTCCTTCAAAAGACCACCAATTCGTTCCGTTTCCAGTGGAACGGGACAACCCCCGTTCGCGCCACCCTCTGCTGGACCGATCCGGCGGGCACTGGCACGGGGAATACCGACGACCGTACTCCCGTGCTGGTCAACGACCTTGATATCCGGATTATCGCGCCCGATGGCACAACAACGAATTTCCCGTATGTGCTCGACGTCAATAATCCCGCGAACGCAGCCACCACCGGCGACAATATTGTCGACAACGTGGAACAAGTCCGCATCGCATCCCCGGTAGCGGGTTGGTACACTCTTGCCGTCACTCACAAGGGCACCACCCTGGGCGGCAGCCAGCAATACTACTCCCTGTTCCTCAGCGGGCAGCTGGAGATGCCGGTCCTGTCCGGTGCGGGTGCGACGTTGGCGGCTGAGGGCTTTACGCCAGCCAACAATGCCGTCGACTCTTCTGAAACCGTGACCGTGAACCTTGCCCTCAGGAACACGGGTAGCGCCAATGCCACCAATCTCACCGCCACGCTACTTTCCACCGCCGGGGTTATTTCCCTCAGCGCCCCCCAGAACTACGGCGTCATCACCGCCGGAGGCCCGACGGTTTCATGTCCGTTCACCTTTATCGCAACCGGCACCTGCGGCAGTGCCATTTCTGCCGTACTGAAGCTCCAGGACGGGATCCGCGACTACGACCCCGTCACCAACATATTCATCCTGGGCAAGATCACCACCCAGACCGTTGCCATTGCCAATACGGGCACGATCTCCATCCCCACCAGCGGATCAGCCACACCGTATCCCTCAACGATCAGCGTCAGCGGCATTACCGACAGTGTCAGCAGGGTTACGGTTACCCTCACCAACCTTGTCCATCAACGCAGCACTGACATCAACATCCTGCTCGTTGGGCCCGGTGGCCAGAAGGCCCTGCTGATGTCCGGAGCCGGCGGCGCCAATGCGATCAACGCCACATTGGGCTTTGACATGGACGGTCCTGTATTGCCGCAGGGTAGCGCCATCAGTTCGGGTACGTATGCGCCGACCAACTACAACACTGGTGTTACCTTCAACTCGCCTGCTCCCGCCGGTCCCCACACTGCCAACTTTGCCGTGTTCAACAACGTGAACCCCAACGGTACCTGGTCTCTTTACATCATGGACAGCGCCAGTCAGAAGTCCGGTTCGATGGGCGGCTGGCAGCTGAACATCACCACCATCGCCACGAACTGCAGCACCGCGACGCAACCCGTGCTGGTCGCCACTCCGCCGAGCTGCAACTTCGGCACACTCGCCATCGGACAAGCCAGCAACATGACATTCAGTGTCCTCAATATCGGGGTCGGCACGCTGACAGGCAGCGCGAGCGCCGCGAGCCCCTTCAGCATTGCCAGCGGCAGCCCGTTCAGCGTTGGCGCTGGACAAAGCGGCCTTGTAACCGTCGCCTTCAGTCCTCTCGCG
>JAABPW010000335.1 GCA_011391785.1 Verrucomicrobiota bacterium | reverse complement strand
CATTTTCAGCACGAACGTTGTCTTTGCCAGCAACGGGGGCAACTTCACCAATGCGCTCACCGGCGTGGCCGTCACTCCTGGCCAATTCGCTATCAGTCCCTCCAGCTACAACTTCGGGTCGCTCGCCACGGGAACCAGTGCCCAGACCAGCTTCACCGTTACCAACACCGGCGGCATCAGTCTGAACGGAACGGCCGCCACCACCGCTCCTTTCTCCATCGCCAGCGGCGCCTC
>JAABPW010000334.1 GCA_011391785.1 Verrucomicrobiota bacterium | reverse complement strand
CCGACTCCCCTAACGGATCCCTCGCCGTCCACCTCCCCGTTTCCGGCATATAGTATCTGTGGCCACGTTCCTTCACCCGTGAGCCGGGGACATGCGTTTTCGGGGTCGCCCAGGATTTCGGCGGCACTGCGTTTTGAGGGTCGGTTGTCAGGTAATAGCCCATGAAACATCGTTCTCCCTGTTCCATGGAAATATATGATTATTGGGGTTTTGGCGGAAGGAAAATCGGGCAAAATGTCGGCTTTATTTGGTGCCAGCCAACACCGCCCGCCCCTTGTCAGTCAGCCGATATTTCTGTAACCGGCTTTGAGGCTTCTCCGGAATCGTACGCTCGACAAAACTTTCAGCAAGCAAGTCCCGCATTGATCGCTTGAATGCGCCAGTCACAGTGACACGCCCTGTTTTCTTGGACCACTCCGCAGCAGTTAACGGATTCGCAAGCAACGCCCTCAAGAGCGACTCGGCCCCTGACTCGGCCCCTGACTCGGCCCCTGACTCGGCCCCTGACTCGGCCCCGCTCGCAGCCAGGGGAATAATCGTCGTGAACATCTCACCCTCAACAAAGGACGGAGCAGGTGCCCCGGGCGCATAGAACGGGTGATAGTGGGTCACCTTGTTGATTCCCGACCCCAAGGACTCAAACTGACCCAGTTGAATCATGAACTGGCAGATGGTCGGGTTCTTCGGATAAGGGGTGAAATTGAGGGGATCAATGGGTCCATGCCCGTGCGGGATATTCGGGTTCTTGAACTCAACCCTGTCCTGGTAAATCTTAATGGTGGCGGCCGCCGGGCTGACATATTCACGGTGAGCAATGATATTTGCCACTAACTCACGGAATATCAAGGAACGGAGACTGACCCGTATCACGCCTTCAAGATAAAAGGGATCGTTGAGATGCTTGTCAATGAATCCCATGAGAATATCAAAGGAATCAATCAGGTTAGTGCATACAAGTTCCCGATCATCATACCGCTCGGTGTCGCGCCGCCTCAACAAGGCGTCGAATTTGTAGCCGGGTGCAACGCTCTGGATGATCGAATCTGTCCCGAACATGAGAGCCGCCGCCAGCGTATACCCGACCTTTCCAGTGAAAACATCACGCCGGACAAATCCTGCTATGTTCAACAATGCCTCGGGGGACAAATTCGCCCAGGGATGCTTGGGCTTACGAGCCTCCATCAAGACCCTGGCCTTCTCAAAAAGGTCAGGCCGTAAATCAGACATCTCCAAATACGGCAGAACCCGCTGCTCGGTATACGTCCCCGTCTTGCGGTTGACCAGGGCGGCAAGGCGGTTCAGGCCGGAAATCTTGTAATCCCCATCCTGGCTACGGAGATATACATGCCCTGCAGTCTGGTGGACGTTGGAACTGGCCGGCACCTGAATCTTGATAACCCATCGGTCATTGATTTCCAAGGCCTGTGGAAAGAGAAGCCGGGGCGGATCAAGTTTGGTGGGATTGTTAGACAGGCTGGCGATTTCCGCCGTCAAGCGTTCCACCGCCTCAGGAGCCACACCCGTCACCGTCCCGTCATCGGTCACCCCCAGAACAACCAGCCCGCCATCCATGTTGAGGAAAGCGCAAATGGTTTCAAAGAGGTTCTTCGGCAGGGCATTCGCCGCCTCCTTGAACTCCAGATCAACCCCCTCTTTCCGCCCGAAGGGGTATTCAACAGGATCCGACAGCTTCTTGGTCATCGCTTTTCTCATTGCTCAGTACGCTATTCATTGCCATTAACCTCGTCAAGGCATTCCCATGCCCCACCCTCCCTCTCCCTCGGATGGCACCGGTGGTGCTCCTTCTTGAGGTCGAGGATCGTGAGCTTGGCGTAATGCTTGAGGGTGTCCAGCGACTCGTGGCCCAACAGCTCCTTGACATGGTACATGTTGGCTCCGCCCCGCAACAACTCGGTGGTGCAACTGCGGCGGAATGTGTGGGGGGTGACATTCACTGGGATTCCGGCACGACCGGCATAGACATGCAACTGCCGCAGGAAGGTATAGTAAGGGAAGCGCTTTCCCTCCCCGTTCACGAAAATGGCCTTCTCCCCGGACGCCCCTACGGCAATCGGACGCACCGCCTTGATATAACCCTCCAGATACTGCAGCGCCGTACGCCCCACCGGCACGATCCGCTCCTTGCGTCCCTTGCCCAGCACCTTGGCGGTAGCGTTACCGCTATCCACATCCCCGAGATTCAGCCCCAGAAGCTCGGCAATCCGCATCCCGCTCGAATACAGCACCTCCATCATCGCCCTGAACCGGTAGCCCTCGGGCGTATCCGTTGGCACTGACCCCATCAGTCGCTGCATCTGTTCATGGGTAAGCACGCTCCCCGGCAAAAACACCGGTTCTTTCACGTATTCGATCACCTCCGTCAACGTCCGGGCTGTGACCCCGCCCTGGGCCAGGTATTTCAAAAAGCCATTCACCGTCTCCACGTGCTTGTTGATACTACGGGCCTTCAGGGGCTGCCCTCTCACGCTGAGCCGTTGCGACAGGCGTTTCTGCCAGGCCTGCAAATGTTTTGGCCGCAACTGGTCAGGGGTGGCAATGCCCTCCTCCAGCGCCCACCGCAGGAACACCCCCACGCAACACCGGCTTTGCCTGATCGTATAGCGGCTGTAGTTTCGTGACCTCATGTGATCAAGGTGTTCCTCCTGGTATTGGATCAAGGTCTTCATTGACCCACCCTGCTGGTTTCATGGGCCTGCTGGATGTCCCTGATGGACAGCCGCAGGTACTGCCCCAGATGCTCCATGGTGGCATGTCCCAGCAACATCTGGATCGTCACCGGTGAAGCACCCCGCCGCAACATATGGGTCGCACAGGCACGCCGGATCGTGTGTAGCCCGATGGGCGTCGTAATCCCCGGCGCTTTGCGGTACCGCCACATCGTGACTTGCAGCGCAGCACTATTCAGGGGCTTGCCGCCCTTGGCTAGCCAGAGGGCATCCCCGCTTTCTTCGCCAGCCAGAACGGGCCTTACCTCGCTCAGGTACCGCCGCACCCACTCCACCGCCACCGGCCCCAGCGGCACCACCCGTTCCCGGCTCCCTTTGCCCATAATCCTAAGGGTAGCCTCATCCAGGTTGAGCCCTTCAACCTTCATATCCACCGTTTCCTGCCGCCGGGCACCCGTGCTGTAAATCGTCTCCAGGATCGCCCGGTCACGGATCCCGGCCAATGTCTTCGTATTGGGCTGGTCCAACAAGATCCTCATCTCTTCTTCAGTTGGAACCGGCTGCAACAAATCAGGCACCCGCATCGAGGAAAACCCCAGCGCCGGATTTTCAAATATCAGCTGCTGTTCCTCCAGGTATTTGAAAAACAGCTTGATTGCCTGGAAATACACAACCACCGAGGAAACCATGAATCCGCGCTCCAATAGCCCAGCCCGATACCCCTCGAGATCCTGATGCGTGATCATCCGGACATCCGGCTTGGCGATATGCAGGCGCATGTCCTCAATCGCCTTCCCGTAGACCATCAGACTTTGTTCACTGTACCGCCTGATCCTCAACCGCTCCAGATACGCCCCAGCCGCTATGACTACACTGTTTTGGTTATTATCGGTTTTTCCCATACCTATCCTTTCGTGATCAGGTGATCAGACTTCCCTTCAACCTCTTCATAATCAGGTGATTGCATTGCGTTTCATGACTGAAAAGGTGCTGATAAGGTAGTGGATAGGTGATCAGGTGACACCGCAGACTCCAAACTATAGACATATTTCCAGCCATTTCGCCCTGAATGGATCAACACCAACTCCATATCGACCAGTTGTTTCAGATATCGGTAAACCCGTGCGTGGGGCCACCCCGTATATTCCCTGATATCCCGACGCGTGAAGGTAATCTCCTCCACACGGGGCTTGCTCCCCTGCTCCGGGTCCGTCTGCTTTGTGATCCGCTCCTCCACCATCCGCTCAAGTTGCGCCAGCAGATCCCGGCTCACCCGGTTCAGGTCGTCCAGATTTTGACCGAGGATTTCCTCCGCCAGCTTGTTGGCCAGCTCAAGATCCGCCTCGTCCACCTCCACGTACTCCCGGCCATTATGACTCTTCACTGGCTTGCGCATCTGCCTCATGAACGCCACCGCATTGATCAGGTTCAGGTACTTGGGCTGGTCACGCCGGCTCTGGAGCCGGTCATCCGAATATATCAACTGCTCGGCAAACGGGTTCACCACCGCCAGGGGCTTCAACAACCGCTGGAAGTTCCAATGCCTGCGCATCACCGACTCGCGCTCATCCCGGCCGGACCTGCCCTCCCAGGTGCGGCGTCGCCGCTGATTCTCCAGTATCGCCCGCGTCTGCTCCCGGCTCTCATCCACCCCGGTCACAAAGAACCGGCTCTTGGTCTCGGGATCCACATCCGGGTTGGTCGTTGTGATTAGGACCGTTGTCGGCCCTTCCACCCGGTTCTGCATCGTGGTCAGCCGCCCGCTCCCCAGATCCTTGACCGTCGTCTCGATGATAAGCTCCCCGGCCGAAATCAGGTTGCGGATCGCATACGAGGCCTGCTTCACCCCGGCTTCCTCCTCCAGCGCCAGGATCTTGTGCTTGAGACTACCCGCCCCCTTGTAGAAAAGCGCACGCCCCGTCAGGCTCGTGAGCTTGACCACATCCTCCGGCGGACAGAGCCGTAGCGTCGCCTCCTGCAAAGCGCTCTTCCCGGCCCCGGAACTGGAGAGCACCAGCACCGAGATGGGTTCAGCCGTCTTCCGGCTCACCGCCGCCAGATAGCACAGAAGAATATTGGATTCCTCGCCCACCAGTCCGCACACCCGGTAATCCTCAAGGATCAGTTCCGTCAGGTTTTTTGCTTTGCCATAAGCCTCCGCCTCGCGCCGCTCGTCCTCCGTCATGACCACCACCGGAGCCGCCCCGCCTGAAGCCCCCCGCCCCGGGTCAAACTCCTCGCCCATCCTGATGAGCTTGACGATGTCACCATCGATCACCGCAGGCGATTCCTCGAAGAAGCAACTCAGGTCCTGTAGCAGGGTTTTGCGGGATTTGGCGTGATAGAGGTCCAGGGTATCCACATGCAACCTGCCGGATCGTTCGGTCTTGAGGGTAACCTTGAGCCTGCGGGCATTCTTGTCCACCCCCAGTACCTCGTACCGCCTCCGCCCGAAACTGACGGTAAACCCCTCGGCCACCCGCTCCATCCGGCCATCCCCCGCCTTGCCCGCAAACACCGCTAGCAGCCTGTCTACCTCGGCCACGAGTTCCGCAAGTCCCTTCCCTGTCATGAGCTCATGAGCCGCCAACGGATGGGACCGCACGGAAAAGGCCGCGAGCTGTTCCGGCAGCAGCGCACCGTTGGCCTGAGCGCCAAGCAGCAGGATCCGGCGAACCCCTGCGTCATGCAACAATGCCAGATCCATCGGCTTGAGGTGAGCACCCACTACCGCGCAAGTCTGGGGAAAGCCGGCATGGTGCAGGCTTAAGCCATCAAGCAGGCTGGTCGCCAGGATCAGCTCCGGGTAGAGCCGGACCGCCGGTGCATTCCACAATGCAGTCGGACTAGTCGAAAGAATCCGGTCGTCGCCATGGAACGGAACCCCGGCCAGCGAGACAATGCCGTTGTCACCGTCCCGGACCGGCAGGGTTATGCAATCCTGGAAATATTCCCTGCCCGCCGGCGTCAGGATCCCCAGATCCCTCAAGTGGCCTACAAGCCCATCCCCATCGGTAGGCAGGCTTTTAAGCAGTCGGCCGTCCGCCGATCCCAACGCCCACTGTTCCCGGAGCCCATCGTCGTCTAGTCCCTGCCGCTTGAGCCATTGCCTCGACTTCTGGCCCCCCTTGAGAGACTTGTGATAGAACAACATCACCCGCTCGAGCAGGCCCGCCTGGCTTTCTGGGCTCTGGCTTTCGGTTTCGCCCTCTTCTGTCTTTGTCCGCATCGGATCCCCTCCCTCCTGCCCAGGTCACAATCCGGGCAAGCAGCGGCACAATAACCGGGGTGGCGATTCTTTTTGATCGGGATTCGTAACGCAGTGAGCAGTTCCTTCACAATGCACGGACTGCCAATATGTTGCACGAGGTTCAGGATTCGTAACGCACCGGTCTTGGGTTGGGTCAACTTGGTGTTAAGGGCCGGGTTGGCGTCGCCCAAAGTGCCGTGTTTTGGCCGAAGTGAAATCGTAGAGGATGGCTCGAATACGATGTAAGAATGGCCAATATCGTGAAAAGTAGTGCCGTCAGTGCCGCCTCCCCCTCCCGCTTCAGGACTCCATCGGATTGAGTTCCGTCATTGAATACGCTGGACAATAGCCGGGGCGCTGGGGCATCAAGGGCCGGATGCACAAGCAACCCACCCTCTTTGTTCGGGGCCCGAAGGATCTGGCCCCTGATGTTTTTTACTCAAAGCGTGCCGGTGTCCGTTCTGCGGCAAGACTGGCACGCTTAATCGGCACAGCCTTCTTATAGGCAACCACCCGGTTTCCACAGAGGGCACCTGCTGGCGCGGGCAACGCGTGTTCTGCTGCAATCGGGGGCAACGGGGCGGTTGTGGCGGCACCTTCTCGATCCTCTTCTCGCATGTGATTCCGCGGCACACCTTCACCGCGCCCCAAGTGTGGACGATCATGCGGTCGCTGTCCCTGACAGGCTCTCTTTCCATCAAAGCGGCCTGGGAACGCGCCGGTTTGCCGCTGTCACTGGAAGGCTTCTATCACCTCCTGCAACGCTGGCGACGGCGAATGGCATCCCTTCGCACCGCCCTCTGCCGGATCGTCGCACCGCCCACCGGGCGTCACGCCGACCCCCTTAAGCAAACGATTGAGCACTTTCACGCTGCCTTTTCGTCGGAGAAAAACGCCTTGTCCGCCTTTCAGATGCGGTTCCAGATATCGGTCGCCGGGTAATGGACTGGCAAACCGTGTTCAGGGCGACCGAATTCCCATGCAGGGTTCCCGCTGCTGACGTTTTCCCGAGCAGCGACAACACGAAAGGGCACTCTCGCCCGGCCTCAGCGCCCGTATAGCCTCCCTTCCCATCGGCGGAATGGGTCCGGCAAGGTGCCGGAGTCCACCGCCGCAACATCATGAAAGGAGCCTATTCTAATGCATAATCCAACCCCCTACCTCAAAATGCGTGTTCTCGGTGCCATCGACATGGCCGAGGGCAACACCATCCGTGAACGGATCAGGGCCGTCAGCCAGACGACTTTCACCGACGAGGACGGCCACCCCCGGCAGTTTACCTGGCGGACCATCAGCACCTGGCTCTACCGCTACAAGGTCGGGGGAGTCACCACTCTTCACAACACTACCCGATCCGACAAGGGCCAACCCCGCAAGGTCAATCTGGAGGAGGTTCAGGAAGCCATAGACAAGGTACTACCCAAGTTGAAGGGCCGCACTCCGACCCGGGGCGCCATCTATCGCCTTTGCATCGAGGAGGGACTTCTGACCCGCTCCCAGGTCGCCCCCAACACCTTTCGGCGCATCGTAAAGAAATACGAGATGTTCAAGCCGGATTCCGAGGCCTCCAACAAACACAGGCTCGCTTTCTCGAAGGCTCATGCCAACGACATGTGGCAGGCTGACACCCTGTACGGCCCCTACGTCAAGGTAGATGGCACCGCCATCCAAACACGCCTGATCGCCTTCATTGACGACGCCTCCCGCGTCTGCTGCCACGGCCAATTCTTTTTGGCTGAAAACGCTGACACGCTCATCGAGGCCATGCGTTCCGCCTTCTACAAACGCGGCGTACCACAGTCCCTCTACGTGGACAACGGAGCCATCTACTCCGGCAAGGAGATCATCCAGATATGCGCCCGTGTCGGCTGTCTGCTCCACCACACACCCGTACGCGATGGAGCCGCGAAGGGGAAAGTGGAAAGATTTTTCAGAACCGTCCGCGACCAATTCCTGATCCGCAACCTCGATCTCTCCTCCCTGGAGGCTCTCAATCGCGCCTTCACTGAATGGGCCGAGGAACAGTACAACGCCCGCGAACACTCCGTCCTGGGCATGTCCCCGCTCGACCGCTACGCCCTCGACCGCTCGATGATCCGCTACCTTCCGCCCAACGAGACCAACGACGAGTTGTTCTACGTCGAGGAGGACCGGCTTGTCAGGGCCGACAACACCTTCTCGTTCAAGGCCCTCCGGTTCGAAACCCCGCGCCATCTGGCCGACCGTAAGGTCCATATCCGCTTTGAGCGCAAGTGCCCTACCCGCCGAGTGGTCGTTTACTACAAGGGCGAGCGCATGGGCGAGGCCCGCCCGCTCGACATGCTCGCCAACGACCGCGTCCCGGATCCCAGACGCAAGCCACCGCGTCAGAACAATACCGACGACACCCAACCCACCCACGAGGAGAACTGACCATGATCCGCTCACACTTCGGCCTTCAACGCAATCCTTTCGACCACGATGCCGTCGCCATGCTGCCCCACCAGACCGAGGCCTTCGATGTCCTGCGCGTCCATGCCCAACAGGGCGGCCTCTGCCTTGTGCTCGGTGAACCCGGCACGGGCAAGAGCGTCATCAAGCACGCCCTGGTCTCTCATGACCAGAAGCGCCTGATCACCCCCGTCGTCAACCGCACCCTGCACACCTACCACAATACCCTGCGCATCCTCTGTGAGGCCTTCCAGATCGAGTTCGACGGCCGGGACTATCACTGCGAGAAGCTGCTCGTCCAGGAGGCGTTCCGGCTCCATCGCACCGGCAAGATGCTCGTCCCCATCATTGACGATGCCCATCTCATGCAGGCCGAGTGCCTCCGCAAGCTACGCCTGCTCTTTGAGGACTTTCCAAGATCACATAATCTTGTCCTCATCGGCCAACCTCCGCTCATGCAGACACTGGCCCTCTCCGTCAACGAGGAGATCCGCTCCCGCGTCACCTACTCCGTTCTCATGCCGCGGCTCGCACCCGAGGCGATCGAACGCTTCATCCTTGATCAGTTCGATGCCGTTGGCCTGGCCCACAACATCTTCACCCTCGATGCGCTCGCCCTGATCGTAAGGGCCTCGGAGGGGTTGTTACGCAGGACGCGCAACCTCTGTCTTGCCGCCCTCATCGAGGCCGTGCGCGACCAGACCCGCACCGTCGACCTCAAGCACGTCAACAAGGTCCTCATGCAACCCCATTGGAGAAAGGATTACGATGCACCCGCCCCGTGACACCGTATCGCCAAAACGGTCATGCCCGTGGTCTCTTGAACAGATCCGCTCAGCCAGAATGATCGAACTGGCCCCGCTTCTCCGGAGGCGGGGCCTCACTCTTTACGAGCGCGGGGATGAAAACTGGGAGGTCAGGGAATATCACGGCCTCCTGCTCAAGGCGTCTTACTGGCGTTGGCCCGACCGAAATCTGGCCGGAAATGCCATCGACTTTTATACCAAGGTGCTCGGGGCGTCGTTCAGTGACGCCATGACGGAACTCACAGAGGGATGAAAAAAAGAAATCAGAGGATACAACCGCACCGGTCATACCGCTATGACCGGTGCCTGGTTATTCGGCCACAAAACTCGATGCCAGTCCGGCCGTTTGCGTTAAATCGCTATGATACCAATAAAGGGGAAAGTATGACGCCAATTAGGCCGGTAACAAAGGGCAACCGATGGAACGAGCAGTTCCAGCAGGAGCAGGCCCCGCCGGTGTTTCCGCCAATAGCCGGGATGCTTCTGGCGCCAGACCCGCACCCGGACAATATCCTCATCGTGGCGAAGATGATTATGCCGCCGCCAGGCCCGGGCCGTCAGGCGACGCCGCGCCCGCTGGCATTCGGCAAGGCCGCAATACTTCTGCCTTTTCGCCGTCCGGGGATCGGGATCGTATTCCTGATGGCAATGGCGGCACTTCCTCTTGCGCAATCGTTTCGTCTTTCGCATCTTGCACCTTCCTTTCCATTGGAAGGTTATAAGCGAAATCAATGTTTATCATCCTAGAAAGTGCAATCATGATTGCACTCCAGCACCTAATTGCCATGACGGAACTCACAGAGGAATGAAAAAAGGAGAAATTAGGGGAAACAACCGACCTGCCCTGAGCCTGCCGAAGGGGCCGATCATACCGCTATGACCGGTGCCTGGTTATTCGGCCGCACCTGTCCCGCAACGCGGGAAAACTCGATGCCAGTCCGGCCGTTTGCGTTAAATCTCTATGATACCAATAAAGGCCGGCCGTTTTGTCCAAATCGCTAATATTTCAATTCAGGGAAAAGCATGACCGCTGTTCGGCCGGGAAAACGTAGGGCATCATGGCTTGATGCGATGAAAGACGAGGATTTTGCCGATGTCTTCTTTATTTTGGGAGTGATCGACCGTCAAGGTTAGTAGGTCGTTGGCAATGGCGAAGTGGTAAGTCTGCGCCCCATCATCAAACAGGATTGTGTCCCTCTGGATTGTATAGTGACCAGATTGATGTTGAGTTTCGGTTCCGTCATGATTCGTGAGGTATGCGACATATTGACCATCTGAGCGGAAGATGGTCGTCCACTTGGCGAACTGCGCGATGTGTTCAACAACGCGGAGATCCTTGCATACCCATTGACCAACCAGAGAGGAGTCGGACTTTCCTGTACAGCAACCAAAACAACAGAAGGCAATGACCAAGGTTGGAATGAGGATTCTCATGTTAAGGAAACGAAAAGCGATGATCACGGAGGGTTGCCAATATTCTTGCACACACAGAGGCACTTCTTTGACCATTGATAGAGTAGCGTTTGATATCTACCTCTCACGTATTGGCGAGCGGCGGTTTGTCGAGTCGTCCCTTCATTACCATCGACCTCACCGCCTCCATGTTCTCCCCAGTTGAAGAAGCCCCCCCAACTACTGGGAGCGATACCACCGGTTCCTGCGGTATTGTCTGGCGAACCAGTTATTGCTGGATTAGCCGTCCAGAGAATGTGAGTGTGACCACCGTTTTGAAGGACAACTCCATGAGCGTAGTAGTCTTGCCATGAATGCGACAAGCGACCGGCCGCTTGGAGGGCATTCTGACAGTCCTGCTGACTCGGGTTGTTTGCCTGAAGAGCATTATTGAAGTTCTGCATTTCAGTGCCGAGATAGGTGGTATACGCTTGTCGCCCTGCGGCGACTCCGCTTCCAACAGGATTGTCAATGGCACGATTGAAGTGACGTTGGTTTTCGTTGAAGGCGTTGCCTTGGTCCTGTTGCAGGTTCCAATACGTTAGCCACTGAAGCACCTTTGCTGAGCAAGCTTGCAGTGAACTTGGGATATTTGGGAATGCGTCGTTGTAGGATTGCTGTGTCAGGGTGGTGTGTTGTCCAGATTTCCAGAGTCCGAACATGTCAAACCGAGTAACAGGATCATTATCGACGAAACCGTAAAGGTGCAAACCACCCCTCTCCCCTAGCGGATCCCGGGACGCCCACCTACCGATCTCCGGCATGAAATATCTGTGGCCGTAATAATACAGCCCAGTTTCGGGATCGAGGTACTTGGTGGAGAACCTGAACGGGTTCACATCAGCCAGCGTGCCCGACTTGGCAATCGTGTTGCCGTAGGGGTCATACTGGTACTGGGCCAGAAAGTCACCGTTGGTGCCGACTAGGTCGGTAACGTTGCCGTTCGCATCGTAACAGTAGAATGCGGTTATTGGTTGTTGGTTATCGGTTATCTGTGTTGAGGAGATGAGGCCGCCGATGCCGCCAGCACCTTGGGCGGTTCCGGAGAGGTCAAGGCCCCAGACATAGCTACGGTCGCTTTGTATGATTGTAATATGCATGCCGCCGAACCTGCTTAATTCACGTTCCCGGACCAGGTTCCAGCCATCATACGTATATGTGTAGTCTTTACTGAAGCCACCTTCCAAAATATCAGTGTGGTCTTCATTCCAGACCGGGTCCTTGGCAGAAGTCTTCTTGACGCGACGACTCATGTAATCGTAGGTTTTTTTAACGGTCAGGCTACTGACTGTGTTGGAGGCGAGCGTGAGGCGGTTTTCGGCGTCCCAGGTGAAGGTCCATTGACCGTTGGTGGTCATGTTTCCGTCCAAATCATAGGACGGAGTGGACGTAGAGGACGGGCCGGTGATGGTGGAATATTGGTTCAGGGAGTTGGCCAGGTATTCGGTGATGGCGGAATTGTTGGTGGCGATGCGACGGTTGCCGATCGGGTCGTAACGGTAGCTGTAGGTGTTTTGGCCCATGGCTGCGTCTTCCAACTCACTACGGATATTATAGGCGAAGAAGTTGGAAACGCTAGTTGAAAGATCGAAATCGGAGCGTTTCGTGCGGCGGCCGATTTCGTCGTTGGTGTAGTCGAACCGGTGGAGTTGGGTGCCGCCGAAACGGTTGGTGATGGAGGAGATCAGGTTGCGGGTAGGCTCGAAAGCGCGCATCAGGGAGAAGCCGTCGTCTGTGGTATAACCCTGAATAATCTCGCTGCCGGGCAGGTAGGAATACGTCGCCGCACGGAGTGCGCCTCCCACATTGTTGGAAACCGCCGAGAATCTCCCCAGAAGATCAAAACCGTAGCGGACGGAATAGCCCGGGCCGGCATCGAGTCCTGCAGGGCGGCCTAACGCATCATACTGATGCGTCATTGCAGATTGTTGATTGCAGATTTCAGATTCCAGCTGGAGCGCATCGTTGTAGGTAAAGGAACGGGTGCCGGCGCCATCGGTAATGGTTGTTTGCCGACCAAGACGGTCGAAGGCGAAGGTTACGGCGGGGGTGCCATCGCTGTAGCTGATGTTGGTGAGCTGACCGAGGGCATCGTAGCTGTAGGTGGTGACAACACCACGGGCCCAGGTGCGGGTGAGGAGCTTGCCGTCGGAGGAGTAGGTATAACTTGGACCCTTGTTGTCGCTATAGAGCTTGTTGGTCAAAAGACCGGTGGCGAGATCGTACAACCAAGTTGTACGATCCATTTGAGATTTCAGATTGCTGATTTCAGAATAGGAGGAGAGGGTGTTGGTGCCACGATAGGTGTACATGGATGTCATGCGGCCGGAGTCGTCGTAGTCATAGGCTACCGGATAGGTGGCGCCCCAAGTGGCTAGGACCTGGCCTTCGGCATTGTAGGCGGTATAGGTAGTGTTGGTGAGGGCGTCGGTGACGGCGGTGCGGCGGCCCAAATTATCATAAACGAAGGTCGTCACATTGCTGGCGGTGTCCATGGTGGAAGCGACCTGGCCGAGCAAATTATAGGCTGTATAAGCACCTACCGTGCGCGGAGCGCCCGGCCCACCTTGAAGAGCTGAGATTTGACGGCCGAGGGAGTCGAAGGTGTAGTCGGTGCGGGTTCCGGTCTTGGAGATGGAATAGGCAAGCTGGCCATTGACTGCCACTTGAACGGCATTGCTGACGGAATCCGGATAGATCGCGACCTGGGTAACGGTCTTCGTGGCTCGATTGACGTAGGTGCGGGAGGTGGACTGATTTCCGAGCAAGTCGAAAGAGCAGTTTTCAGTATTCAGTGTTCCGTATTCAGAAGAGGTGCCGAGACCGGTGAGGCGGGTCTTCTGGATGGAGTTGGTGGTCGGGGTGGCACTGGTTTCGCCAGCGTAAAGGATGGAGACGCTGACCTGCCAGACATTCTGGTTGGCATCCTGCTCGAACCAGGAAGCGGATTCGCTGACGCGTTCGGGCCCGGCGAGGTCGAGGACTCCGTTGGTGTTGACGTCGACGCCGCTACGGAACTGCTTGCCCAGCTCATTATACTCGCTGAGGGTGGTCGGCTGGTAGCTGCCGGTGGTCGAGACAAGCTGCCCCAGATCGTTGTAGAAGGATTCATTCACCAGGGTCGTGCCGCCGAACCCGGGGCGCTCTGTCCTGATGGTACGGCCAAGCATATCGGTAATGGACTTCTGCCAGACTGGGGAGTTCGTCCCCAGCGGGCCGGAATAGGAGATGCTCCACTGGGTGCCGTCGGAATTGACGCCATAGTCGTTCCAGGACTTGATGACGCCGTTCTGCTGAGTGTACTTGGTCCTGCCGTCCTGATAATTGACAGTGACGTTCGTGAGCCCGCCCTGGATGGTAGTGTTGGTGAGGCCGCCGTTGGCATATGAGGTCACAACACCCGACTGGTCCACGCTCGTGGCGAGGCGTCCGGCGAGATCATAGGTATTAGTGCTACCCTGGCTCAGGCCACTGGCGGTGGTAAGCTGGGTCAACTGCCGTCCCTCGGCATCGTAGGTGTAGAACGTTGCCAGGTCGGGCTGGCTACCAGCCCCCAGCCTGACGCTCATGGTCAGACGCTTCAGGTCGTCATAGAGATATTCCGTGACGCCGCCATTGGCATCGATATCACGGTCCTTGCTGCAGCAGCCCCAGTCCGCCTGGGCGCTGGTCCCGTTCGAGAAAACGGTGTTGGTGGCGTGTCCGGCCTCATCGCTGAAGGTGGCCGTCCAGTTCACAGGCACATAGGTGGTTCCGTCATAGAAGCATTCCTGGCTGAACACCTGCCGCCCGAACTTGTCGGTGATGGAAAGCGAGGCGGTGGTTTTCCCGGCGATTCCTGCGGGGTTGTTGGTGGTTCCCTGGATCACCGTGGTTGCCTGGTAGTCCCCGGCCCCTTCCACGAACAGGTGCGAGAGGGGATCGAAGGAGCCACGCATATACTCATAGGTGGACAGACGGCCATCCGACTGCTTGCTGGACTTGACGCGGCCGACGAGATTGCTGTCGGGATGGTTCTCATGATAGTAGACCGTCTCGGCACGCTGGTTCCCGGCGGCGCCGAACGAGTTCGTCGGCGAGGCGGCCCGCTCGGAGATTTCCAGCCGCTCATAAGCCGCACCCGGCATATAGGCATGGAAGGAAATGCTATTGGTCAGGCCCTGGATGGTTTCAATCACCCGGCGGGCCGTGCCTAGCTGGTAGCCGGGAATCTCGCCCGTGAACGGGGTATAGTCGTAGAGCGTGGCGGCAACATTGGTTGAGCCGGGCTGGCCATCCTTGAAGCCGCGGGTGACGGCGGTCTGGCGGCCCTGGGCATCGTAGTCGTAGTGTTCCCAGGAGCCGTCGGGATTCGTCACGGTCTCGATGCGGGCCTCGGGTGCATCCGCGTAGTAGGACCAGGTGGTGGTGAGGTCACCCTGGTCGGAGGAATCGACCTGGCGGGTTACCGAGCGGCCCCAGGGGAAGGTCGAGAGTTCCTCGGTCTT
>JAABPW010000333.1 GCA_011391785.1 Verrucomicrobiota bacterium | reverse complement strand
TTCAAGAAGGCCTTCCGCAACCAGTTCATCCGTGAGATTGATCACACTCGAAATTCGGATGCCACTCGCCTTGCTGAGTTCACCACGCCGCTGCGGTCCATGCCGTTGCAACAAGCGTAAAAGGTCGAACCGGTTCCGGTCCCGCTTAGCCGTTTGGTCAGAAATCATTTTTGTAAAATACTATTTATTTGAAATATTCAAAGATAAAACAACGTTGACTGACCAGAAACTATCATATATGTTAGTTTACAGATGAACGCCAAGGTAATGTGTTCTAAGTCAGGTGTTATCAAACCAACACTTGATCTTGGTTTTTTGCCTCTTATTGGCAATTTGAAAAGTTTTCAGGATGATGCAGGCCGTGAAACGGCTCCTGCCCATTTTACCCTGGCTTTGGAGCAGCCCGATGGTGCGGTGACGCATCGGCGGGGTTTTCTGTTCCCAGCCAAGCATTTACGTGCCCGGGAAAACGCTGGGCATGTGGAGCGGATCGCCAAATTTCTGCTTTGGGCACGGGGTGGGCTGCGGCTGTATTTTAGCGGGCCTGCGGGAATTGCCGCGTCGTTGCGGCGGCATTATGCCGAAACCCCGGAGGGACGCTTCGACAATGATCTGATCGGCAGGAAAATCTATGGCGGTTCCCTTGAGGTGCTGGAGGTGATGCCCGAAGGGATACCGGCGGAAAAAATTCCGGAGCGGCGGATCGGGGGAAACTGGAACGGATGCCGGATCGGATTTGATTTGGGCGGGAGCGACCGCAAGGTCGCGGCGGTGATTGATGGCAAGGTGGTGTTTTCAGAAGAGATCGCCTGGAGTCCCTATTTCGAGAAGGACCTGGCCTATCATTACGAGGGAATCATGGATTCCCTCCGCCGTGCGGCCCAACATCTGCCGCGGGTGGACGCCATCGGCGGGAGTGCCGCCGGCGTTTATGTGAACAATGAGCCTCGCGTGGCCTCGCTGTTCCGCGGGGTGCCTCAGGATATTTTTGATGCCCGGGTCCGGGGGCTCTTCGGGCGGATCCGCCGGGAATGGAACAACGTACCGATGATCGTGATGAACGATGGCGAGGTGACCGCGCTGGCGGGGGCCATGGCGCTTGGCGACAATGCGGTGCTGGGCATTTCGATGGGAACCAGTCAGGCGGCAGGGTTTGTCACCCCGGACGGGTCCCTGACCCCCTGGCTCAATGAACTCGCGTTCGCGCCGATTGATGCGCGGTCCGATGCTCCGGTCGACGAATGGTCGGGGGACAGGGGGTGCGGGGTACAGTATTTCTCGCAGCAGGCGATTCCGCGGTTGGCATCGGCCGCGGGCATTGATCTCCCTCCGGCGATGCCCTTGCCTGAAAAACTGGTGGCCGTTCAGGAGTTGATGGCCAGGGAGGATTCTCGTGCCCGCCTCATTTATGACACGATCGGGGTTTGGTTTGGCTACGCCATCCTGCTCTATGCCGACTTCTATCCGGTCCGGAACATCCTGGTATTGGGACGGGTTACCAGCGGGCCTGGCGGAGAGCGGATTCTGGAGCAGGCTCGCCGTGTGCTGGAGTCTGAGGCGCCTGCCTTTGCCGGGGACTTGCGGTTGACGATGACGGACGAAAAGAACAAACGCCTTGGCCAGGCCGTGGCCGCCGCCAGTTTGCCTGGCTTGGAGAAGTAGCGTTATGATTAATCCCTATGTCAATTGGGTGCGGGACTTGGAAAACTGGATGGCGCAGGGGACGCGCATTGAGCCCAACGCGGTGGCGGTGCCGGAAGTGGCGGTTGAGGCCCTGCCCGCGCCGGGTGGGGTGCTTCTGTTTTCCCCGCACCCCGATGACGAGTGTATCGTGGGGGCATTGCCGTTGCGGCTTGCCCGGGAGGCGGGATTTGCCGTGACCACTATCGCTGTGACCCTGGGCAGCAACCGGGCCCGCCGCGCCGGGCGCTGGGACGAGTTACGCAACGCCTGCGGCTTTCTCAGGTGGGGCGTGTACCGCGCGGCACCCGATGGGCTCGAAAAGATCTCGCCCCAGGGGAATCTGGAGGATCACGCCAACTGGGTGAAAGCCGTGGCGGCAATCCGGATCATCCTGGAACGGTGTCAGCCCCGGGTGGTGTTTTTCCCTCATGCCGCCGATTGGAATGGCACGCACATCGGGGTTCATCAGCTCCTGATGGAGGCGCTTGCGACGATGCCTCCCGCGTTTGCCTGCGTGGTGGTCGAGACGGAGTTCTGGGCGGCGATGAATACCCCGAACCTGATGGTGGAATCCAGCGCTGATGACGTGGCTGACCTGGTGGCCGCGATTTCGCTTCATGCCGGCGAGGTGCGGCGGAATCCTTATCATCTTTCCCTTCCGGCGTGGATGCAGGACAATGTGCGGCGGGGCGGTGAAATCGTGGGAGGTCAGGGAGGTGCCGCGCCGGACTACCGGTTTGCCACCTTGTACCGGGTGGGCTTGTGGCGGAAAGGTGCCCCGGGCTTACCGTCCCCTGGAGGAGCAATGTTCCTTCCGGCGGGGGAGTGTGTCGTGAAACAATGGATCGAGGATATCGCATGGAAGTGATCATGAGACCCACGGCCGGCGCCGCCGCCCTTCTGGCGGCGCGACTCATTGCCGCCCGGTTGCGGGAGAAGCATGACCTGGTGCTCGGCCTGGCCACCGGGCGGACCATGGAGATGGTTTATGAATTGCTTGTCCGGATGCACCGGGAAGAGGGATTGGACTTCTCCTTGTGCCGGACGTTCAATCTTGATGAATATATCGGATTGGAGCCGGCCGATCCCCACTCGTATCACGCCTACATGGGGAAACACCTCTTCAGCCGGGTGAACATTGATTCACGCAACACCCGCCTGCCCGATGGCATGGCGTCCGATCTCAAGGCGGCGGCGCTCCGCTATGAGAAGGACATCGCGGCGTGTGGCGGCATTGACCTCCAGCTGCTGGGTATCGGTCATGACGGGCATATCGGGTTCAATGAGCCCTTGTCCTCCCTCCGGTCCAGGACGCGCGATAAAACCCTCACCCCGGGAACCATTGCCGTCAATTCGACCCTGTTTGGCGATGAACCCCACCGGATGCCGCGACGGGCGATGACCATGGGCGTGGGGACGATCCTGGACGCGCGGGAAATCGTCCTGTTGGCGACAGGATCGAACAAGGCCGCCATCATGGTGCAGGCGCTGGAAGGGCCCGTGACCTCGATGGTCACCGCCTCCGCGCTCCAGTTGCATCCGTCCTGCAAGGTGATTGTCGACGAGGCGGCGGCGGGTGATCTCAAGGCGAAGGACTACTACCGGTGGATTTTCGAGAACGAGCCCGAATGGGAGCCCTATCGTGACGCCCCGCCGGTCAAGAAAGGAACGACATGAGCGTGCCGGCAGGGGGATCATTCAAGTTCCATGAGGTGGTCAGGCGGTTCAGGGCCTGGGGCGATTTTGTCGAGGCGGTGCCTTACGGGGCGGGTCATATCAATGACACGTTCAAGGTGACGTTCAACATGGCGGGCGCGCCGGTCCACTACCTGCTCCAGCGCATCAATCACCATATTTTCAAGGACCCCCGTGCGGTGATGGACAACATTGTGCGCGTGACGAACCATGTGCGGGCCAAGCTGGCGGCAGACGGCACCCGGGATGTTACCCGCCACTCCCTCTGCGTGGTGTTCACGCGGGATGCCCAGCCGTGTCACCAGGACGCGGAGGGGAACTGGTGGCGGATGTACCTGTTTGTGGAAGGGGCGCGGACATTCGATACCATTGAAACCGAACGGCAGGCCTTCGAGGCCGCCCGGGCCTATGCCCGGTTCCAGAACCTGCTGGCCGACCTGCCGGCCCCGCGGTTGCATGAAACGATTCCAAATTTCCATAACACCCCGATGCGGTTGGAGGCCCTGCAGGCGTCCATCGCGGATGATGTCTGTAACCGGGCGGTGGAAACGCGTGCGGAAATCGCATTTGTCGAGCGGCGCGCCAACCAGTGCGGCCGCCTGCTGGAGCGCCACGCCAGGGGGGAGATCCCCGAGCGGATCACCCATAACGACACCAAGCTCAACAACGTGATGCTCGACGACACCACGGGCGAGGGGGTGTGCGTGGTTGACCTGGACACCGTCATGCCGGGGCTGGCCCTGTATGATTTCGGGGACATGGTCCGCAGCGCCACCGCCGCGGCGCCGGAGGATACACGGGATTTAAGCAAGGTGCGGATGCGCCTCGAGATGTTTGAGCACATTGCGCGCGGCTACCTGTCCGAGGCGCGGTTCCTGAATCCGGCGGAGCGGGAGGAGCTGGTGTTTTCAGGACGGCTGATCACCCTGATGATCGGGATGCGTTTTCTCACGGATTACCTGCAGGGGGATATCTATTTCAAGACCAGACGGCCGGGCCAGAATCTCGACCGCTGCCGGGTGCAGTTCAGGATGGTCGAGAGCATGGAAGCCCAGCAGGATGCGATGGAACGGGTCGTGGCTCTTCTTTAAGCCCTTTAATTTAAAAGGGGTGGGGATGGTGGGCGTTACAGGACTTGAACCTGTGACCTCTTGCATGTGAGGCAAGCGCTCTAACCAACTGAGCTAAACGCCCTGAAAAACGAAGGACGGATAATGCCTGTCCGGGTGGAATGTGTCAAGCAGTGCTTCCTGCCCTTTTTTATCAACGGATGCTGACGCCGAAACTCCCGTAGAAGCCGTCCACATAGTCCCCCTCGAGGAAAAGATGGATGTTCTCGCAGACCTTATAGGAAAGCCCGAGGGCGATGATCGGATTGATCTCGGTTTTGCTTGAGTAGGTTTTTTTCTTCGACGCGTCCAATCCCGCACCGCCATACAGGTAGAGGTTGTCCAGCAGGGACTCGTCACTGCACAGGATCATCATGTTGCCGCCCAAAATGTCGATGCGGTCGGTGTTGGAGTAATAGAAGGTTCCCCGCAGCGCGGTATCGACCACGTCGCACACGGGCAGGTTCAGCAGGGCGCCCGCCTGCATGGCCAGACTGTCCCCGTAGCCATCGACGTCGAGCTGTCCGAGGTCAAGGAAGCCCCGCAGTTCGTCCAGCATAGTGATGGTGCCGCGCAGGCCGTAGAAATTCATGTCCTGCCCGATGACGATGCCGGGGGTTGCCTCAAGACTGCCCGGGTCACGGGTGGTGGCGGTGTCCAGCACGGGGAGTCCGACCACTTGGGCGTTCGCGGAAAATCCCAGACCGAGGAACATGCCGGTTGCGAGAATGACGCGGAATAAGGTTTTCGTATTCATGGATCCACTCCTTTGTTTGATTTCGTTATACTGCCCAAAGCCGGGGGCGGGGTCAAGTTCGGGAAGAAGAGGCCTCCACAAAAGGTTTGATTTCCCGCCCTTGAATTTGATACCTTTTGTGTCCTCTATAGTATTGATCAATACAGTGTTGATCGACATGGGAGAGATTCTTAATTCGCAGGAGGATACATGAAGAAAATGATTCAGGGTTGTCTGGCGGCGGGTGCGGTCATGATGTCCGGTGTGTTGGCGGTTGCGGCCGATCGGGATGCGTCTCTTTATGTCGGGAATAAATCCTGCGCCATGTGTCATAAGAGCGCGGAGAAGGGCAACCAGCTTGGCCAGTGGCAGGCCAGCGTGCATGCCAAGGCGTTTGAGAGCCTGGGCTCTCCCGAGGCGAAGGCGGTCGGGAAGAAGGTCGGGGTGGAAGATCCGCAGAAGAGTGGCAAGTGCCTGAAGTGCCATTCCGCCGCTTACAATTTCACGGAAACGGTTGCGACCGAGAAGATCACCCCGGAAGAGGGCGTCACCTGTGAGTCCTGCCATGGGCCGGGCAAGAACTACAAGGCCAAGAACGTCATGGAGGACCATGCCAAATGCCTCGAGGGCGGGATGATTTACCCGGCGACGAAGAGCTGCGAGCTTTGCCACAACGACAAGTCGCCCACATGGAAGGCGGACCGATACACGACCAAGGATGGCAAGAAGGTCGGGTTCGATGTCGAGCAGGCCTATGAGAAGGTCAAGCACCCTGATCCCTTGCTGAAGAAGAAATAACCGCCATCCGGTTGCATTGTTTCGAAGGTGACAGGGCGGACTTAACGGTTCGCCCTGTTCTATTCCAAGGAGCCGTTCATGAGTGACCAGAATCAGAAGGAGAAGCCGGGCGCCCCCGTCAAGGCGCCGGGAATTGCGGGATCGATTGCGTCGTTGCTCGGCTCGCTGAAATTCTCGCTCGGGGTGGTGGTGATTATCGCCCTGGCCTGCATCGCGGGCACGTTGATCCCGCAGGGCGAGCAGGTGAGTCGCTACCTGATGAAGAATCCCGGTTCCCACAAGGGATTGGAACTGATGTCGTCCCTCGGGCTCACGCATGTTTTCTCCTCCTGGTGGTTTGCGGCCCTGCTGTGCGTGCTGGCCGCCAGTCTCCTGGTCTGCACGGGGCGGCGCTTCCAGGCGATCCGCCGTTCATCAGGCGCGATGCGGGTGCGGGTGGCGGGGTCGTTCGTCACCCATGTCAGCCTGCTTCTGGTTCTCGTGGGAGGAGTAGTGCGGGTCTTGTGGGGGGAGAAGGGGGTCCTTGAACTCAGCGAGGGCCAGGAAGCCACGGCCTGCGTGGGGGTCGCTGGCATGATGCCGATTCCCTTCACGGTCCGGCTGGTGGATTTCGAGCTCGAGCATTACAAGACCCCGGGACAGGCCCTTGAGGCCGAAGGCGATGCGCTTCTCGTTCAGTGGCCTGAAAAGGGGCTGGCCGTCAAACTCCCCGTCGAGTTGATGAAGACCCAGGTGATCGCGCCGTCCGCGGAGCCGCCGGGGCCTGACAACACCTTCCGGGTCACGATTGAACGGTATATTCCCGATTTCTTCATGGACTCGGCCACCGGCGGCGCCCGGAGCCGGTCTGACCAGCCCAACAACCCCGCGCTCTACGTCTCCGTCGTGGCGGCCGGGAGCACCAATGCCCAGTGGGTCTTCGCGCGCTTCCCTGATTTTTCCCGGCATGGTGGCCAGGGGGGGGCGGGAATGCCGCTCCAGTTCAAGTTCGTGTCCGGCAGCGCAAACCCGGCGGCGATGGGGCGGCCCGAGGGGCCGGTGAAGGCGTTCCGCAGCACCGTGGAACTGATTGAGAACGGACAGGTGGTCCTGAAAAAGACCATCGCGGTGAACTCGCCGATGTCCCATCGCGGCTACACCTTCTACCAGTTGAGCTACAATCCCAATGACCTGACGTGGACCGCGTTGCAGGTGGTGCGCGACCCGGGTGTCCCGATCGTATACGCGGGATTCCTGTTGATGATGGTGGGCCTGACGGTGGTGTTCTGTGTGGGGCCCTATATGGATGACAAGCGGAAAAAAACGGGGGTGGCGGCATGATCAATCTGTTTAACGCGGGCTTGGCGGCGTATGTGGGGGCTTTGGTTTGTGCCGTGGTCTACCTGATGTCGTCCCGGCGCTTTTTTGATAGGGCCGCCAACACGATGATGGCGGCGGGGGCACTGGTCCAGACCGTCTATATCGGCATGAGGTGGGTGGAAGCCGGGCGGGCGCCATTCAGCAACATGTTCGAGTCCCTGGTGTTGTTCGCCTGGTCGGTGGCCGTGATCTATCTGGTGTTGCGTATCCAGCGGAATATCCCCTGGCTGGGGGCCGCCGCCTCGGTGTTCTGCGCGCTTGCCCTGGCGCATGCTAGCACGTTCGAGGCGGATATCAAGCCCCTGATGCCCGCATTGCAGAGCAATTGGTTGTCGTTCCATGTGCTGACCTGTTTCCTGGGGTATGGCGGATTCGCGGTCGCCTTCCTGATCGGGATCGGGGTTCTTGTGGCGGATCGCGGCGCCAGCACGGTGAAGCCTGAAACGCGCGAGACGCTGGAAACCGTGATGACGCGGACCATCTCGTTTGGATTCCTGTTCCTCACGCTGGGCATCCTGACCGGCGCCGTGTGGGCGAATTCCGCATGGGGCACCTACTGGTCCTGGGATCCCAAGGAAACGTGGTCCCTGATCACCTGGTTCATCTACGCGATTTTCCTGCACTGCCGGTTCATGAGGGGCTGGCGCGGTCAGGCCTCGGCGTGGATTTCCATCATCGGATTCGCCTCGGTTTTGTTTACCTATTTCGGCGTCAATTTTCTCCTGTCAGGGTTGCATAGTTATGCCCAATGACAGGGTTCGTCGTTGAATCATGGATCGGTCATCAAGGGAGTCTCAGCTTATGAAAAGATCAACAGTTGCCGCAGGGTTGTTGCTGGTGGGCCTGACCGCGTGCCGCCGTGAAGAGCCGGTACGAACGCCTGAGGGGGGATGCCCCGTCGGCGGATCCGGCATGGTTTCGGGTGCCTGTCCCGCCTCCGCGCATGCCACGGCACAGCCGGCTCCCGCCGGCAGCAGCGTCAAGGGCAAGGTGACCCAGACCATGAATGCCGGGCGGTATACTTATGTCGCGCTGGATGACGGGACCGGCGAAAAGTGGGCGGCGGCCCCCACGTTCGAGGTGAAGGTCGGGGACACGGTGGATGTCCAGTCCGGCATGTTGATGAAGTCCTTCCGCAGCAAGTCCCTCGACCGGACCTTCCCTGAAATCCTGTTCGCCGAGAAGATTGTCAATGAGACCACGGCGCCTGCGGTGACGGCCCCGGTTGCGGATAAGCCGGTGTGCGGCAAAGATGAGGTGCTGGCGGACAGGAAACCCGCCCGGATCACGCCTCCCGAGGGCGGGAAAGTCCTGGCTGATGTGATTAGCGGGCGCAAGGAGCTTTCCGGGAAAACGGTGACGGTCCGCGGCAAGGTGGTGAAATACTCGGCCAAGATCATGGGCAAGAACTGGATTCACCTCCAGGACGGCAGCGGCAAGGATGGCGAGGCCGACCTCGCCGTGACCACGGACGCCGTGGCCAAGATCGGCGATATTGTCACGATGACCGGAACCGTGGTCGTCGATAAGGATTTCGGGCACGGCTACCGCTATGATGTCCTGCTCGAAGGCGCGATGATTATTACTCCAGGCACTAAACAGTAGCGGAAATTAAGATTTACCACGGAGGGGCGGAGGCTGAGGGAGAGGGTAAGAAAATGTTGCGGCAATTTTAAAATGGCGAGTACCCCATTTGAAAATTGCCGCAACCCTCTCCTGGAGAAGAATGCAGAGACTCTCCCCGCCCTTCGGAAAAGCAAAACCTTCTTCTCTCTGCACCGGGAGGTGTTTCGCGAATTTCACGGGGCAGGTATTCCGGCCCCGTGAAATTCGCGAAACATTCTCTTCCGCGGCCGCCGAAGCCTCGGAGAAGGAGGCTTCCCCTCTCCCCCAAACCTCCGTCCCTCCGTGGTGAATCTTATTCGCCGCGCGAAGATCGCTACGATTGAATGGCCGGATTAATAAGTGAATGAAGATTTGGTTACTGCGGGCCGCCGGTGTGGCACTCGCTGCATTTGGTGTCGTCGAGCTCGCCGCCGGGATGCTCGAAGGCATGGCCCTTGGCACTAAGTTTCTCCAGCTGCTCGCCCTGTCCCTGGGCGACGATGATGTGGCAGATGTTGCACTCGTCCGCCTTGATTGAGAGCTTGCCATCGCCGGACTTGTGCTCCCCGTCATGACACCTGAAGCAACCCGGGGATTCCATGTGGCCCAGGTTGCTGGGGTGGGTTTTCCAATTGGTTTTCATTTCCGGGAAGAAGTTCTCGCCGTAGATCTTGCGGATTTCCGCGATCGCGGCCGGGAGGCGGGGGTCGCCCGGGTAGCGCGAGGTGAGGGTTGCGGCGATTTTGTCCTGCGCTTCCTCTGCGGTGGCATAGGGGGCGGTCAGGATTTCGACCGCGTTTTTCTTGAGGCGGGGCATGGCGGGATCAAGCTTGCCCAGCGACAGGGACATGTCCACGGACTCGGCCGGGCTGCGGAAGATGTGCGAGGGCCGATTGTGGCAGTCGATGCAGTCCATGCGGCGGATGACATGCTTGGCGGGATCCAGCTTGAAGCCCGGGGCGGAATATTCGGTGACCACGCCCTCGAGGTCCGTCCGGCGGACCCAGGGGATGACCTGGCGCCGGTCGTCCGTGGCGATATATTCGATCTTGCTGCCGATATTGATATGCGAGTGGATGCCCCCGACGGGCCCTTGGGCGGGATCGCCGCCGCCCACCTTCAGGAGCAGGCGGATGCTGTAGGGTGTGTTCGTCTCATCGGCCAGGTACCGTGTGATGGTCCGGTCCAGGTTCCCGGTGAATTTTGAGGGCCAGTGGCATTGTTCGCAGGTGTCCTGGGCCGGGCGCAGGTTCTTGACGGGGGTCTCAATCGGGCGCGAGAAGGAATTCCGGGCCACGGCGACAACCTGCCGGAGCCCGCTGAGCTTGGACTTCACATACCAGGAGGCCCCGGAGCCGATATGGCATTCGGCGCACTTGAGGCGGGCATGGGGGGAATTCTGGTAGGTTGTGTATTCCGGCTCCATCACGGTATGGCAGACCCTGCCGCAGAAGGCGACCGACTCGGTGAAATGGTAGCCGTGGTAAAGCATGATGGCGGTCACCATGAAGACCAAAAGCGTGGCGTTCACCGCGATGATCAGGTTGCGGCGGACACGGGGATTGGAGAAATCAAGCGACAGGACGGGCGGGGGGGTGCCGCCGGACGTTCGGCGCATTTTTCGCCGCTCCAGGATCAGGCCGAACCCGATGAGCCCCAGCCCCATGGCCAGGATGCCCGGGAGGACGAGGAACGCCACGATGCCGCTGTACGGGTTGGCTTCCCCCGAGAGGAGATCCATGGCCATCAGGACGCAGAACGCCAGGATGCTGCACGATGCCATCAGCAATCCAAACAGGCTGAGCCAGTTCCTGAAGATTCCGAGCCCGGGCAGTTTGGCTTCAGTGCTCATGTTTTTCCTTCGCCTCCGCTTCGGAGGTTTCCTTGTTCCCGAGGGTCTCGGTATCCAGCCCGTGTTCATCCTCGTACCATTCCCGTGACACCCGGCCATCCAGCCAGGCTGTGTTGTTCGGGTAGATGTCCGGGTCCAGAAAGACGGCGTAAAAATGCCAGACGATGATGGCCAGCACAGCCAGGACCGCCTCGTAGAAGTGGACGGTGGTGGCGACCTCGATGACCCAGCGCGGCATCCATTGGGTCATGTCCATCTTGAACCAGATCATGATGCCGGTGATGCCCATGAGGATGGTGCCCCAGACCACGGCCCAGTATTCCGCCTTCTCGCCATAGCCGAACCGGGGGAATTTCGGCTTGGGGGCGTTGGGCATGATCAGGTATTTCAGGTTGGCAAAGACGTCCGTGACGTCGCTCCAGGCGGGCAGCAGGTCCTTGAACAGCTTCCGGCCGTCCCGGGTGAACAGGAGGTAGCCCACATGGGCGAGGGCGACGGCCAGCATCACGACGGCCGCGGCGCGGTGACCCATGCGGCGGAAAGTCTCGCTGGATCCCACCAGATAGGCCATCCAGCCGTCGGGATACTTCAGGGCAAAGCCGGTGACGGCCAGGCTGATGAAGCTCACGAGCAGCAGCCCGTGCTGGATGCGCTGGGCGAGGTTCATCCGGATGATCGACCGTTCCTTCTTGCCATAGAGGTGGATCAGTTTCCGGCGGAAGGTGAGGAGGTTGTGGATCAGCATGCCGCCGATCACCCCCGCGATCAGGGTCAGGTAGATCCAGCGGACCCAGCGGTTGGCAACGCTGCCGATGTCCTGGGAGGCGGTGTCGTCCATATGCACCTTGCCGAGGGAGAAGTTCTCATTGGCGCCGGGGTGGCACTTCTTGCAGGTCTTGACCATGTTGGCCGGATGGACCATGGACTGGGGGTCGGAAGAGGGCAGGATCTTGTGGAACCCGTGGCAGCTGGCGCAGTTGGCCGCGCTGGTCGAGCCCAGCCGGGCGGCGAGCCCGTGGTAACTGTCGAAGAAGGAGGAGGACCGGTTGGCGGGGAGCTTGTACCGGGTATTGAGGCGCTCGGAGGCGTGGCAGCGGCTGCACACCTGTTCCGCGATTTTCATGGGGGAGGCGGTCTTGAGCGTCTCGATCTGGTGGTCGGCGTGGCAATCCGTGCAGGTGGGCGCGTCGCGCAGGCCCTCGGCCATCGCCTTGCCGTGGATGCTTTCCCGTACATCCTGAAGCACCTGCGGGTGGCATTTTCCGCAGGTGGCCGCCTGGTTCTCATGGTTCAGGGGCGACGTGGCCGCGCGGATGGGGACAATGCCGTGGGAGCCGTGGCAGTTGGCGCAGTGGGCGGTCTTCTTGTTGCCTGCAGCGGCCGCGATCCCATGGGCGCTGGCCTGGTAGGTGGTGATGTCCCTCTCGTGGCAGGGCGAACAGGTGGCCGGTCCCGCCTTGAAATTGTCCGGGTGCGGGACTTCCTTGATGTCCGTATGACAGGAGACACACTGGTTGCTGCGGTGGACGGACGCGCCGAACGACGCCGCCAGGGCCTTGTCGTCATGACAGGTGAAGCAGTCCGAATTGTCGAGGGCGCGGGCCCCGCTCAAGGAGGTTCCCAGTGCCAGCAGAATTACGCAAAAAATCCGGTGCGTCCTGTTCATTTTAATAGAACCCCTTTTTTCTGTTTTAATGGATGAGCCGAGAAGCCATGGCGATGATGATGAGGACAAGCAGGATCATCCCGGTCCCGAAGAAACAGTATCCGAACGTCCGGGCAATGTTCTTCCAGCGCGCCCATTCGTCCTTGACCCGGTAATCGTCCAGGGTGCCCTCGGCCACCAGCCGGTCATACCAGCGCTTGCGCTCATGGATCATTTCGGCCTTGGAGATGCGCCCGGAGAAGATGACGGTGTCCATGGGGAACTTCTCCAGCCTGAAATGGGTGTTGAAGAAGTGGAAGGTGAAGATGAATCCCGCCGCCAGCAGGGCCTCGTCGGAGTGCACGATCAGGGCGACATTGATGATCCAGCCCGGCATGAACAGGGAGAAGAATTCGGGGAACCACATGATGAGCCCGGAGGCGCCGATCATGGCGACGCCCCAGAAGACGGCCAGGTAGTCGAATTTCTCCCAGTACGTCCAGCGGTCGAACTCAGGGCGCGGCCCCTTGCCGAAGAACCATTTCTGGTGGGCGATAAAATCATTCCAGTCGCCCTTGTTGGGGATCATCGAGTCCGGGCCCGTCATCGCGACCCACAGCAGGCGCAGCTTGAACTTGCCGGTGGTCGGGTCGCAGTAGCTTTTCCGGTCCTTCCACATGGACGAGAATCGCTCGGTCAAGTGGAGGGCGAAATACAGGAACGTGATGATGGCGGCCACATGGTGCAACCACCGGGCGACCTGGGCGCCGCCGAGAATATGGAACAGGGTCTGGGCCCATTGCGTGAAATGGAATTTCAGGGGCATTCCGGTAATGACCAGTGTCAGGAAGCTGGTTACCACCAGGATGTGCAGCAGCCGCTCGAACGGGGAGAATCGGGTGAACCATTCATCGCCCTTCTGCGTGCTGATCTTGGCCGCCCTGAAGGTTTTGGAGTCGTGGATGTAGAGGTATCCGGACCGGAAGATCCAGAAGGCCGTGTGGAGGCCGAAGAATCCAAAGGTGCCGATCAGGAGGGCTGTCATGGCCATGAAGACCAGGTACAGCAGGGGATAGTGCTCGCGGTCGAGCGGATTGGCGTGCGGCAGATACTGGGTGAATCCCTTGGTGGCGCCCGGATGGCACTTCTTGCAGGTGGCCACGATATTGGTGCTGGACAGGTGCGAGGCCGGGTCCGAGGGGGGCAGGACGTCATGATACCCGTGACAGTCGTAGCAGGCGGCGACGGTGGGGGAACCCAGGGCGATGGCCTTGCCGTGGTAGGTTTCGCGGTAGTATTCCAGACGGTCCTCGTGGCAGGCGCCGCAGCGCTTGTCGCTGATGGACTTGAAGTGACCGTCGCGGATCGTCTCGATCTGGTGGGCGGAATGACAGTCGGTGCAGACCGGGGCGCGCTTGTCGCCCTTGGCCAGCAGTTTTCCATGCACGCTCTGGTCATAGATCTTTTCGATTCCCGCATGGCATTTCCCGCAGGTCTTGGCGGTGTTGGCGTGGTTGATGGGGGAATCGAAATCCACGCTGCGCTTGATGTTGTGGACCCCGTGGCAGTCGGAGCAGGAGGGGGCCTGGGTCAGGCCAAGCTTGAGCAACGCCCGCCCGTGGATGCTCTCCGCGTATTGGGCGGCCGCATCGGGGTTCTTCACCTTGTATTCAGCGGTCAGGCTCGGGTTACTGTGGCACCGCGCGCAGGTGCGCGGCAGGTTCAGCTTGAAGACCGGGGAATCCGCTTGCTTGACGGACTGGATATCATGGGCGCCATGGCAGTCGGAACACGTAGCGGCGCCAAGCGATCCCGCTTTGCGGCTTACCCCGTGGATGCTGCCATCGTATTCCTTGACGGTGTCCTCATGACAGGTCCCGCACTGGGGCGGCGCGAGCTTGTCGGGGTGGGGGAGCTCCGCGATACCCGTGTGGCAGTCAATGCATTGAAGGGAGCTGTGAACCGACTTGGCCAGGGCGTTGGTCTTGACGGAGAGCGAATTGGTCACGCCCCCGGCGATGCGGACCAGCGCGGGGTCTTCATGGCAGGTGAAGCAGTCCTCGTTGGTGATCTTGACCGCCGCGCCGGAAGCCAAGGGGGCCTGGCTCAAGGCCAGGAGCGCCATCAGCGGAAAAAGAACACACGCGCGCCCAAGTGAATCGTTCCGCATTCCAGACGAAAAATGACGCATTCTCCCACCTTTCCTGTCAGCCAGCCATGATGCCCGAGAGTCTTCCTTGTGGGAAGAGCATAAAGTTTTACTCTACTGGATGCGGGAGAGGAACGACAAGTGGAGAAATCTACAAATCATAGCACCTGTTACGGTTTGCCCGCTGCCCGTGCCCGCGCCTGCGCCGCAGGGGGCGGCTGGCGCCATTCGCGCGGTGACACGCCGTTTTTCTGCTTGAACCGGCGCGCGAAATATCCGGCATCGTGGAATCCCGCCCCGGCCGCCACCTGTGAGATATTCAGGGTCAGGTCTTTCAGCAGGCGTTTCGCCATTTCCAGCCGCTGCTCGGTCAGGAATTCGGAAAAACACTGGTGGTGGTGCTGATGGAACAGAAACGAGAAGTGGTTGGGGGTGATCCGGCAGGCGGCGGCAATGACGTTGAGCCGGTAGGGAAGCTGGGGCTTGTTCGCCACCAGGTTCGTTACGGTATCAATGATCGAGGCGGCCGGACTCCTGAAGACAGCTGCGGAATTTTCCGCTTCCGGGCGGGCGGTCCCGGCGTCGCGCGGGGACGGCATGGCGCCTTGCAGTTCCGCTTCAATGGCCGAGGTGATCTGGCCGTCCGGCGTGTGCTGCTTCCTGGCCTTCTTCAGTTCGCCCTCAAGCGATACCTTTTCCACGATCAGCTTCAAAGCGTCCCCCGCCAGGTCCATGATATCCTTGGCCAGCTCCATTTTTTCGGGATCAAGATGCAGCAGGTTCTCGTGGGCTTTCTTCAGTTTTTTATTGTCAATCCCGAGCCGCTTCCCCTGTCGCTGGATGACCTTCCAGGATGTGACCGGCTTTTCGTCGACCAGGGTGCAGGAGGTGAGGATCGCCAGATTGGTGTTCGGGTCATTGCCGGGGACAAGTTTGGACAGGGCGGATACCCCTGTATGGCACCGCTTCACCAGCTCGGACCCGGTTTTCGAGGCCTGGCTCATCATGAGGTGGCACATCCGGCAGTGTTCGGCGCCTTCCTTGCTGCTCTGGATGACTTTGCAGAAATCAGCCAGGTAGCTGCCTTTTCCCACGACGATCTGGTTCATTCCGTT
>JAABPW010000332.1 GCA_011391785.1 Verrucomicrobiota bacterium | reverse complement strand
ACATTTTCTTCCCCCCTCTCCCTCAGCCTCCGTCACTCCGTGGTGAATCTGGACGGCTGTCAGAACGTCCGGCCGCGGCGGGCTTCCTTGATGGCGGCATCGATATCGCCTTCCGTGAAACGGTCGGTCAACTTCTTCGCCAGCTTCCCCTGAGCGTCATAAACCCAGAACTGGGGAAGGGATTTGATCTTCAGGGCCGTGCAGATCGGCGCCTCAAAATCCTTTACCGTCACTTTCAGAACGGCGATCCGGCTGGATTTCTTGGCCGCCAGGGAATCCAGGTAATTACCTTCGCGGACACTGGTCAGCGCCGTGGGAAGATGGAAATGCACCACGTTCACCAGTCCCTTTTTCAGGAACGTCTCGACATCCACTTCCTCGCCGCGACTGATGACGTTGGATTCATCCGCAGCCATTTCCCGCCACTTTCCGGTACGATGCCACTCACGGGTTTGCGCCCCTGTCGGGCTGATGCGCGCCGCCCCCAGAACCGGCCCCGCCGGGGGGGCCTCCTGTGAAACCAGGGTCTCCCCTCCCGCATCGGCAACCACCGACACCGTTTTCAGCATGATCACGGGCTCGCTCACCGTCTGGCCGTCTTTCTTGAAACGGAACGTGTTGTGATCCACTTGGACAAACTCCACGGAATCATGCCGCTTCCTCGCTAATTCCACGGAAACCGTGACCGTCGCCCCTGGAACGATGCTTTTCACCTTGAGGGGATACTCCGAGAGCTTCACCCCATCCTCGCCGGTGAACAGAAACTTGCGGTTGGCAAACCCCTGGAAAGCCCCCTTTACGGTCTTACCGTCGCTGAAGGTCAATGTGTCAGCCTTGGAGGACAGCGCCAATGCCAGAAAGAGACCTATCCTGACAACCTGTCTAATCATAGGGATCCCCGCCTTTCTTACTCCCATTCGATCGTCGCCGGGGGCTTCGAACTGATGTCGTAAACCACCCGGTTAATGCCCGAAACCTCATTGATGATCCGGCTCGAGATGCGGGCCAGGGTGTCATAGGAAACCCTTGACCAGTCCGCCGTCATGCCGTCCTGGCTCTCAACAATACGGATCGCCGCAACATTCTCATACGTCCGGCTGTCGCCCATGACCCCCACGGTCTGGATCGGAAGCAGCACCGCGAACGACTGCCAGATGCGGGCATACATCGGATCCTTGACCATTTCCTCCTGAACCCGGACATCCGCTTTCTGGAGCAGGGCCACACGATCCGCCGTCACTTCGCCAAGAATACGGACAGCCAGCCCGGGTCCGGGGAATGGCTGGCGGTTCACCAGATAATCCGGCAACCCGAGCTCGCGGCCCAGCAAACGCACCTCGTCCTTGAACAACTCACGGACCGGCTCGATCAACTTGAACTTGAGATCCGCGGGCAATCCGCCCACGTTGTGATGACTTTTGATCGTCACCGAGGGGCCGCCGATGGGCGAAGCGCTCTCGATAACATCCGGATAAAGCGTACCCTGCGCCAGGAAGTTGACCTCGCCGAACTTGCGCGCCTCGGTCGAGAACACATCGATAAAGGTCTTTCCAATCGCCTTGCGCTTCAGCTCGGGCTCCACCACGCCCTTCAACGCCGTCATAAACCGTTCCTGGGCATGAGCCACATGCAGATCGACGCCGAAGGCCCGGCCGAACAACTCCTCAACCTGCTCCGCCTCGCCGGTACGGCACAGGCCGTTATCCACAAAGACGCAGTGCAGCTGCGGACCGATGGCACGATGCAGCAGGGCCGCGACAACCGAGGAATCCACCCCGCCGCTCAGGCCGCACAGGACATGCCCGTCGCCCACCTTTTCGCGGATGGCAACGATGCTCTCCTTGATGAACTGGGACATCTCCCAGTCCGGCCGGCACTTGCAGACATCGAACAGGAACCGGTTCAACAGGGCCACTCCCTGGGGGGTATGCACCACTTCGGGATGAAACTGGAGCCCGTAGATGCGGCGCGCCTCGTTGCCCATGGCCGCCACCGGACAGGTCTCCGTGCGGGCCAGCACACTGAACCCCTCGGGCATCCGCTCCACCTGATCGCCATGGCTCATCCAGACATCGAGCTCGGAGGGCAGGCCGCGGAAAAGGGACGATGAATCCACCACGGAGATCTTCGCGCTGCCATACTCGCGTTCACGCCCCGGCTTGACGGACCCGTTCAGAAGCTTGGCGGTCATCTGCTGGCCGTAACAGATCCCCAGCACGGGAACACCGAGGTTGTAGATCTCCGGGTCGCACAGGGGCGACCCCTTGTCCAAGACGCTGGCCGGCCCCCCCGAGAGGATGATGCCCGCCGGTTTACGCGCCTTGAGTTCGGCCGCGGTAATATTGAACTTCAGAAGCTCCGAATAGACCCGCTGCTCGCGAACGCGCCGCGCAATAAGCTGGCTGTACTGGGAACCAAAATCAAGGATCGCTATCCAATTGTGCCCCTGCATAAATATTACGCCTTTCGGATCAGTTCGCGGAATTGCCCAAAGAGATAATAGGGATCATGCGGTCCCGGGGAGGATTCGGGATGATACTGCACGCAGAACATCGGCTCCTTCCGGTGCGAAAGCCCCTCAACCGTCTGGTCATTGAGATTGATGTGCGTCACCTCAATCAGCGCCGGATCGATGGAGGCCGGATCCACGGCGAAATTGTGGTTCTGGGAGGTGATCTCCACCGCGCCCGTCCGCAGGTTTTTCACCGGGTGATTGCAGCCATGGTGGCCGAACTTGAGCCGGTAGGTTTTGCCGCCGCAGGCCAGACCGAGAATCTGGTGCCCCAGGCAGATGCCCATCAGCGGAACCTTGCCCAACAACGCCCGCGCCGAATCAATGGCATAGGTCACCGCGGCGGGGTCCGCAGGACCGTTCGACAGGAACACACCGTCAGGCTTGAGCTTCAGCACCTCGGAGGCCGGGGTCTGGGCGGGCACCACGGTCACATCCATCCCGTTCAGCCGCAGACTGCGCAGGATGTTCCACTTGATCCCGAAATCATAGGCAACAATCTTCAGGTCGGCAGGCGGCAGCGCCGAGGCAATGCCCCACGACGCCGTCAACTTTCCATCGGTATCCCACTGGTAGGGCGCATTGCAGGACACCTTGGCCGCATAATCCTGACCGTCGAGTCCGCCCCATTCCTGCGCTTTCTTGACGGCAGCCGCCTCGCTGACCGCTCCTGTCATGCTCATGAAACCGCGCTGGGTACCCTCGGTGCGGAGCCGCGTGGTCAGGGCGCGGGTATCCACGCCCGCAATGGCCGGGATAGCCCACTTCACCAGGTAATCCTTCAGCGAACCATCGGCCCGCCAGTTGCTGGATTCGTTCATGTTATGGATGACAAACCCGTTGGCAAAGAGCTGGCGGCTTTCCATGTCGGGCAGATTCATCCCCGTGTTCCCGATTTCAGGATAAGTCATGGTGACGAACTGGCCGCTGTAGGAGGGATCGCTCAGGATTTCCTGATAACCGGCCATTCCCGTGTTGAACACCACTTCACCGAAACCATCCACGGGGGCGCCGACGGAATAACCCCGCAAAATCGTGCCATCCTGAAGCGCCAGAAAGGCCTTTCGCTCCCGCTGTTCCCGCCAATTCCATTTCGTAGCCATAGTCAGTCCTTCCCATCCCCGGAAAAAAAGTTCAAGCACTCTAGCGATTCCCGCGGCGCTTGGCAACGGCGCAGAAGAAAGGTTCAGAAGAAAGGGGTGCCCCGCCACCTTGCGTGGCGGGAACCGAGCCTTTTCGCGACCCGTGGCACCCCTTCGACTTCGCTCAGGGCAGGAAGGCCACGGGGACGCCCCCTTAGTCCTGCAGCTGATGGCCGGGATGTGAACACTTGGCGTTGGTGCCGATGGTCCCCAGGGAATAAATCCCCCCCTGCGGGCATTTGGGCATTTTGCCTTCACCCAGGAACTGAATGATGTCGGATGCCTTGACTTCGTCGCCACTCTCTTTTTTCTCCATCAGCGCCCATTGCTCCTTGGCCGCCTCCATCATCCGGAGATTATTGACGCAGTCATTCTCCTGCGGGATGCTCCGCGCGTGGCTTCGCGACATGGTTCTCGCCGACATGATACTGGGAATCGCAATGCCCGCCATCATGGCAAACGGGGCGACCATCACGCTGGCGACCATTTCCTTCGCCCCGGCCGATGACACTCCCGTGATCAGAACCCCGTTGCGCTTGTTCAGGAAAATCTGCGCGGCACTCATGTTGCGCTTCCACCCCATCATGCCATCCATCATCCCGGCCATCTTCGCGCCCTCGCCCGGCTCACGGGCAATCAGGGCCTTCTGCACATCCATAATGGTGTTCATGAAGCGCGGGGTCATGTACGAAATACCGTTATTGACCATGGTCAACCCCTCGAATGCCTTTTTGAATTCAGGGGTGGACGCCAGGCCGTCCTTGCTCTCGAAGGCCTTGATGCCATCGGCCAGCACCGCCGGAGTGGAGCCCAGCAGGAAAAAGCCCCCATGCATGGCGTAGGCAGGCTGAAGCGGCACAAACGGGGGCATCGGGAAGGGAATATTCACGACCTTGATCCCGCCGGCGCGATTGGTGATCGACAGCATCCCGGTTTTCGCAATCGCGGCCTCAAGCGATTTTACCAGCGTGTCATCCTTCACCGCCACGCCGATCAGGAAACCCGGCTTGGCCATCTTCACGGGCGCCTCGCTCCCCTTGCCGGGGATGGTGATGGTTTCCGTCTTGGAGAACTGAATGGCGAAAAACCCTTCCGCGCCCAGGGACTCAAATACCTTGTCGAGATTGACCCCCATATTGGTCGCCAGGCCCGATATCTGGGCATCGAACGCAGCGGCAACGGCAGGCGAGCCGAGTTCCGCCACACCGGATCGCACCAGCTTCCAGAGGGCGCCATATTCCTCTGTCCCGGTCCTCGCCATCTCTGTGTCAGCAGAGAGGAAATCGGTGCAGACCATTTTCCGGGGATTCCCGCCGACCGTAGCCTTCCAGAGCGGAGACCAGGTCACATCCGGATCACGGGCAATGAAGCACTTGACCGTGTTCAGCCCATCCGTCCGGGGCACAACACTCATTCCCAGCCCCTGGAACCCATAGAATCCGCTCTTGTCCAAAAAGCCCGGAAGTTTGCCCAGGAACGTCCCCACGGGTTTGAAATCAGGATCATCCCCGCCCATGGCCATGATCGGCTTTGAAATCGCGCGAACCGCATCCCGCACCCAGCCGTCCATATTGGCAACAACGAGCAGGTCACCGCCCGCATCCAGATTGCTCATGATGACTTCGTGCCGCTGCTTGGACAAGGCAGGCGTTTTGGCCGCAAGATCCTTGGCGCCACTCCCACCGACTTCAGCCGCCTGGGAAGCCATACCAATTCCTGTCGCCAAACAACAAACCAACAAACGTCGCAACGAATTACTCATCACATACTCCTTTTTGGGTTGGGTCAAAATCACGGGGAATAATGCCTCTGATAACGGGGTTGATGCAATCCAAATCCTCACCGGGTGGCCGCCGCCATCACAATGTTAACGATGCTGCTATCAGCATCACACAACGGAAACCATTAGCATCGAAGAGCTACTGGCTGCTTGGCCCGCCTTTATCTTCTATCAACCTGGTCCCTTCTCCGCCCGTCCCTTCTCCGCCCCAGGACCAGCCCGTCCGCGAAATACCTGACCCGGCACCTCACCACCTGCCCCGGCGACAGCTTTCCCTGCACCGCCCCACCGCACCCACCTGCTCCTCGCTGAACCCGGATCGAACCGGCTCCCCCCCCGTCACGCATCTATTCGACTCGGGTGATATTCACCGAGCGGATGACCGCGTCTGCCTTCCGGTTGTACCGGAATCCCACGCTCAGGGGACAGGGTGCGGTCAGCGGGTAATCCGCGGTGGCGGGCCGGACTCCTCGGCGGGAACCATCCATCCCCACGGTAGCGCAACATCGTCACGATCCAGGGGGCGCGCCTTGCCGGCATGCAGGACCACGCCACGCACGAGCGTGGTTTTGCGTTTCAGCGAATCCCGGAAGGCGCGGATCCCCGCCGTATCACCCGTGGTGACCTGGCTGCCGGTCTTGACCTCCAACGCCACCAGTTTCCCGTCCTGCTCCAGGATATAATCGACCTCGCGCCCCGCCCGGTCGCGCCAAAAATGCAATTTGCGCCGCTGCGGTTCCAAGGCGCGCCACGTCTGCAAGGTTTGAAACAGGGTTTGCTCCAGCCAAAACCCCGCATCCATGCGCACGGCGAGATCGCCGGAGGATCTGATCCCGGCAAGGGCGGCAGCAAGTCCGCAATCATTCCACATCAGCTTCGGGGCCTTCACGAGAGCCCCGGACGGATTTGTCGCCAGGGGCCGGAGGCGGGTAATCAGGCAACCGGTTTCAAGCAGGTTCAGGTATCGGTGAGCCGTAGGGTGGCTGAGCGCGGCATCGCGGGCCAGGTTCGCCTGGTTCAGCAACCGTGCCGTTCGTTGCGCCGCAAGAGCCATGATCCTCTGGAAATCAGCCAGACTCGAGACCGCGCTCAGCTGCCGCAGATCACGCTCCAGATAGGTCTGGATGTAGGCGGCGAACCACAGGCCACGATCAGCTTCGGAGTCCAGTTGCAACGCCGGCGGATATCCACCCCGCAACAACCACCGTGGCCAATCACCAGGCTCATCGGGCCAGGCTTGCCAATCGAAGTCATCGTCAAAAAGGCGATCCAGCGGGGCCAGCTTGTCTTCGCGCTCCTGCCACTCGGCTGGACAGAAAGGAGGCAACTCCAGATACACGGCACGGCCAGCCAAGGTATCGGCCGAATGTTGCATCAGGAGCAGGTTGGCGGAACCGGTCAGGACAAAGTCACCCGCATGGCGACGGGAATCGACCGCCCTCTTGACGGCCAACAGGAACTGCGGCACCCGCTGGACTTCATCCAGGGTGACGGGACGCGTCGCCAGCAGGGAGTCCGGATTGCGCTCCGCCTGGGCTCTTATTCCAATATCATCCAGCGTGAAATAGGCACGGGTTGGTTCAAGCATCCGTGTCAGCGTGGTTTTGCCCGTCTGTCGCGCGCCAGTGATGATACTCACGGGCAAAACTCGGAGCGCCGCCTGAAGATTCCGCTGAAACCATCGATCTTTAATATTGTTCATGCCGTGAAATGAATCATTTCACGTCATGAAATGCAACCAGGAAATGACCCGCCGCAAGAACCGTCATTTCCCTTTCCAGTCCATCCCCATTCTCCGCATCCAGCCACCGGGCAGGTAACCCCACCACCCTGAAATTTGTCATCTGAAACGTTTCAGATCGAAATTCCGGGGGTCTGGAACAGAGAACAACGAACCAACTGCACTTCTAATCGACCCGAGTGAAACTCACGGAGCGGATGACCATGTCAGCCTTGCGGTTGTACTGGAATTCCACGCTCAGGGGACAGGGTGCGGTGAGCTGGTAATCCACGGTGGCTGGCTGGCCGGACACCACGGTCGCGGTATGCCGTGACTGGCCATCGGAACGGGACACCGACCACTCGCCCAGCTTCGTTCCGTCCGGGCAATCGGCCGCATAATTCAACGCGATCCGATACCGGCCGGGCAATACCGGAACGATCGGGGCATAGAAGGCGACATCGGCCTGGACACGGACGGCCTCCAGCCGGATGTCCCCGCTGGCTCGATCCGAATAGCCGGACCGGAAAAACGCCGCGGCGGAAACAGACTGGGTTTCCCCGGCCTTCTGCCATTGCCAGGGTCCGGCCAGTAACGTAATCATGCTGATATCCACCGTGCCCGCCACATTCGTGAAGGCCGGCGCCAACCACGTCTGACGGTTCGGGGGCATCACGGGAACCGGGATTTCCGCCCAGACCCAGTCGGCTCCCGAGGTCACCGCGACCCTGAAGCCGTTCCCTGGCAGCCCTGTTCCAAAGGATCCGCCAAGCACCCCGGCTCCGCGAACTGAAGCCACGTAACGAAGCCCTTCCACCGGGTAGAGCGTCCGGGCGCCGAGCTCGACCCGGCCCTCCGGAGCCGTCAGCCGCACAAAGCTGTTGGATCCCTCCCTGATCACGGTTGCGGCGCCGCGCGCCACATTACAGGCGTCCCATTGCCAGGCGGTGAAGAGAGTGGTTGATGGTTCATGGTTGATGGTTGACGGCTCATGGTTGGTGGCGATCTTGAAAGACCACACGGCTTTGTCCTGCGCCAGGAGCTGGAGCCGGGGGTGTCGCAACAGTTCGCGCAGGGTTTGGGACACCGGGAAGGGGCTGACTTTCTTCGGGAACGCATCTTCATGCACGATCAGATACCCGATCTTCATGGCAAGCAACCCGTCCAGGGTGTCCTCGGAGACCACCCCCATGTTGATCGCCTCAAAGCGCTCGAAGACATTGGTGAAATACTGGCGGGAGACCGCCGGGGAATACCCGTTGAGCATCCGGGTCCGGTACAGGGTGGCATAATATTCCGTAATGGAATTCCAATGCGAATCGCCCGGCCACAACGGAAGGGCCAGGGCGCGGTTCTCGCGCCCCGACTGGGCCGCATCGCGTGCCACCGCCCGATAGGCGCCCTGCTCGGCATCGAGCAGGCAGATGGTCGGATCCAGACGCCGCCCGTAATCCACCAGGCATCCTGCGGCAATCACCAGCGACACAACCACCACCCAGCCCCGCCGCAGAACGGCCTGGCCGAACCGGTCGATCACCATCGCCAGCGCAATCCCGAGGAAGGGAGTCAGGAGGCAATAGATCTTTGCCGGTTGCCGGATCATCCGGTAAGGCGGGATCAGCGTGCGCAGCGTTGTCCACAGGGTATGATTGGAATCAAAGGGCGTGTTGGGCCCGAGCGCCAGGATGGCGATGCCGGAAATAGCCGCCAGGATCATCGTGAACAGGGCCAGACGCCGCCTTGCATGCGGCTGGCGACGCCAGGCATCGGCTATCAGGAACACCAGTCCCGCCGCGAGAATGATGGCAACCCAGATGCCGATATAGATGATGTTGTCATGGTTATCCGGGGCAGGATCAAACCACCCCCGCGCCCGGAGGGCATAGCCAAGCGATTCCCGGAGTGAACGGCCCTCGGACTGCAGGGTGTCGTCAAGCGAGGCTTTGATGAAACTGGTTTGCAGGGCGGCAAGCACCATGCCGACGGCCAAGGGGGAGAGCGGCCGGATCAACTCGCGCCACTTGATCCTGCCGAATCCCTTGGTCTCCGCCTTCGTGAAGGCCAGGCTCATCAGTATCCATACCGGTGTCGCCAGGAACACGAAAAAGAACACATGCAAATCAGACCAGGGGGAAATAAAGATGAGCGTCCCGGCCAGAACCCCGCCCCAGATCCGGCGGTCACGGATGGCCACATCCACGCCCAGGAAGATGAGGGGTACCCAGAGCATTCCCAGGCCGGTGGGACTCCCCCCCAGGAGCGACACATGAAAATAGGGCAGCAAAATGGAGGGCAATGCCGCCACCGCCGCCGTCATCCTGGAGCGGGTGAAGCGCCTGATCAGGTACCATGTCGAGAGATAGATCCACCAGACGGTCAGGCACAGCATCAGGTTCCAGCCGATGACGGTACCCCCGAGCGCATGCCCGGCCGCAAAGACAAGGCCGAACGGGAAATAATAACTGCCGGGATAGTAGAGCGCCTCGTCATCGCCCTGGTTAAACTCATACACATGATAGAACAGCGGGGTGCCGCCCTTGAGCGAATCGGCCAGTAGCCAGAGCTGATAGGCGAGCTGGAGGTGGTCACCCGGAATCACATAGCGCGCCACCCCCCCCTGCTCGGGCCGGTTGGAGGAGGGAATCCCCTCATGAAACAACGCACCCAGCGGCCAGGTCAGGGTGAAGTAGACCGCCATGGAGATGACGAGGGAAAGCAGGATGAACCGGGATTTCATCCCGCCCTCCCGCGGCCTGCCCCCAGAGCCCTTGCCCCCAAAGCTTGCAACGCCTGTCGCTCATCCGCGGCCATCAGCCAGAACCAGTTCATCGCCAGGAAAAACGCCACCAGGACCGGGTACAACAGCAGCCGGGAGAGGAACGAGGGAACCAAGGTCATGCTCCCCATCAGTAAAAGGGCGACCAGCACCGTCACTGCCGACCGGAGAATGGCCTGCCCTGAACCGGGCGCGAACCTTTGCGCCAACAGGGTCATCGCCACCGTCTCCAGAACACACCGGAGGAACCAGGCCATCCCGGCGCCCTCCAGGCCGAATAGCCGCACCAGCTCCCATGCCAGCGCGATGCTCACTGGAATCAGGACCAGATGCACTTTCGCGCAGATATCCGGCCGCCCTACGCCCTGGAGCAGGGACAGGGGAACAAAGGAAACGCTGTACACGAAGATCCCTGCGGTCAGCCAGCGCATCACGCCCGCGCTCATCGTCGCAAACTCGGCATCCTGCCAGATCATCAGCCCTTCCCAGGAAAAGGCGAATAACGCCAATACCACAGGGAAGGAAATGACCAGCAGGCTTTTGACCCCCTTGGCGTACAGCGCGGAGAGCCCCCCGGAGGCCAGCGCATGCTGGGCCGAAAACGACGGGAACAACACCGACACCCACGCCCGGGGAAAGATCAGCAACCGGATGATCATCTCCGCAATCGTGGCATAGAACCCGACCATGGCCACATCCAGCAGCCGGAACATCAGGACACTGTTGATCTGATTCAGCACCAGCATCGCAATGCCCGAAACCGACATCCAGCCGCCCATCGCGAACAGCGGCCCTATCAGCTTGCGCTGGAACACCACCCCGCCCCTCAGAACGGGAACCTCCCAAAGGCAGGCCCCGAAATAAATGAAGCACTCCAGCACCTTGCTCACCAGCAACGCCACCACCGGAGCCAGCAGGGTATGCGAGAACATCGCCACGACCAGGGGACAGATGAAAACACAGATCTGCAGCGGCAGGCGGATGAGATTGATCAACTTGAATTTCTGGTGCGCCTCAAGAACCCCGACCAGCGACGGGGTTATCACCAGGAAGGGTGTTCCCAAACCCGCCGCAAACAGCGTGGCGGCCGCATCCTGCTGAAGCGATGGCGGAATCTTGCTCCAGGTTCCGACCAGAAAGGGAACGATCGGAAAAAACAACGCCATCCCCAGCAACGCAAACCCGAGCATCAAGGCCAGCGCCGTCCAGAAAACGGCAGGCAACTCCTCAAGTTTCCGGTTCGCCAGCCGCGTCGCCATGAATTGCGTCACCGCCCGGCCCAGCCCCATATCGAGAATCGAAAGGTAATTGATCACCGTCAGAAGGAACATGAAGGCGCCATAGATGTCCGGCCCCATCCGCCCCCGCAAGGGCGGCAGGGTGAAGAAAGCCACCGCCATCGGCACGCAAAGCCCGAACAGGTTCCACCCCGTGAATCGAAGTAGCTTCCCCGTGGACGGCGGTTCATGGAGGCCGGCAGCATCACTCACGGGACACCTCCCGAAAGAGCCGCAGGTGCTGCTCGGCAACGGCGGAGATGCTGAAGACCCCCGCCACACGCTCACGCCCGGCCCGGGCAATCGCCGCCGCCCGCTCCGGCGAGGCGATCAGTTCATCAAGACAAGCGGTCCAGGCGGCCGCATCGTTCGGCGGCGCCAGGAGCCCGCTGACACCGGGCGTGATGATGTCGCGGCAGCCACCGATATCCGACGCCACCGCAGGCAATCCTGTCGCCAGGGCCTCAAGCAGGGCAAGCGGCAGGGCCTCGCTTTCGGAGGGAAAGACGAAGAAATCCGAGGCCTGAAGGTAGTCCTGCACATTGGAGACACTGCCGGCGAAAATGACCGACGCCTCCATCCCGTTGCGGGCAACATACCCGCGCAGCTCGGATTCACAGGAGAGAAATTGCATGGCGCCCGAACCGATCAGCAAAAGCTTGCAGTCGGGTTGGGATGCCGCCCAGTCCTTCCATAACCGGACCATGAACTCCAGCCCCTTGCCCCGATTCAGTTTTCCGGTGTAGGCAAAGAGGCGCCCTTCAGGCAATCCGAGCTTCCGGCGCAGGACCGCCCTGGCCTCCGGCACCGCGAGCGTAAAGCGGGCAACATCAATCCCATTCGGAATCGTGACAATCCGGTCGGCGGGAACCCGGCACGCCATATACTCCTCATGAATCACGCTGGCGATGCTCAGGAAGGCGTCGGCTTTTTTCAGGACGACATTCCGCAACGCTATGGGCGCCACAAACACGGCCTTGAGCAGGGAATTCACGCGCCCATCGGGCTTCTCCCAGATGAACCCGCCGGACACTTCGCCGCGGGATTCCGCCCTCAGCACGCATCGCTTGCGCAGAAGGAGGGAGGCCAGAACGGCAATCAGGCCCAGGGTGCGGATTCCGCACACATAGATGACATCATAGTCAGCCCGCTTCCGGATCAACCGCCAGAAACTCGACACCAGCATCAGGTATTTTCCCAGTCGCGGGAATCCGGCAGGCGGCACCCGGCAAACGGGAATCCCGTCCACCGACTCAACCGCCGGCGAGGCCGCCACCTTGTGCCCGGTCAGGACAAACACCGCGATTCCGCGCCGGGAAAACTCCCCGCACAAGAGCCGCGCATGCGCCTCGCCCCCTCCGACAACCGGATAGTAGGAGTCGGTAAGGAGGCAGATCCGAGGGAGGGGGTCGGGGGTCACGGTTACGATTTTCCTATTTTAGAAAAGAGGGTTTTCCGTCCAAGCCCAGGCAGGCAATACAAATGTTGGTGTTTCAGGCGCATCAGGCGGTAAGGGGGATCGCCGGGACGGACGGATCGTCCTCCGAAAAAACGATCGCCGAATGCGGTTTCGTAACCCGCTTTTTCTGCCGCAACTTCGCCCGGCTTGCTGGCAATCGCCCAGGGAAAACACATATGCCGGACGGTATCGGTGTTGAGTCTGGCATTCAGCATGGCGCGCGCCGTGGCCAGATCCTCCAGGATCGCGGCATCCCGCCGGGCCTCGGTTTCATAGTGCCCCTGATGGGATTCCGCAAGCCTTCGCAGTTCCCGCTCCCAGCCCTGCCGCTTGAAGAATTCACTGCCGCCATTTTCCCTGACATGCCGCGTGCAGGCCTCGAACGAACCCGGGTTGTCGTAGCGCAGCGCATCAGAATAGCGCGACCGCTGGGTGTACAAGGGCGCCCCCAGGTCGGCGGGCGTGAGATAGCGCTCACCGGCCCCCGTTTCGAGACGCGGATAGAGATGGGGGTGACGCAAGTACCCGGGCTGCACAAACCCGCTGATCACGGAATCCGAAAAGACCATGGTGTGCCGGAAGGTGTGGGCCTGGATATCGACCGTCCCCGACGCCTGCAGGGCGCTCAACTCGCACCAGGCGGAAAAGGGAGTTGCCGAATGATCCACCTCCGGCGCGGCCCCGCCGGGACAGTCCATCGTCGGGCGCGGAACAGCCAGATCCGGCATCCTGTCGGGGCTCACATAGGTAATGGCCTGGAGCCCGTATTTCCGCAGGAGCGGCGCCGCCACGGTCCATAAGCTTGCCCAGGCATCATCAAAGCACAAAGCCACCGATTTTGATCCCGGATGCCCCCCCCGCCTCACATAGTCGGCAATGGCCTCGGAGGTCACGGTTCGATACCCATTCTCGGCCAAGTACCGGAGGTAAGGCTCCAATCCAACGGGCGTCGCCTCATGGAAATGGAATACCGGCAGCCAGCGTCCGAGCCCGCCGCCGCCAAACAGGAACAGCGGATAGCAACCCGTGGCCACATCCAGGATTCCGCGCCAGGGCGTGTTGCGTTCGGAGAATGGAATGGTTCCGCTCATAAGAGGGACGCCAGCGGCCTGTTCTCCCGGTCCTGTTCCTTAAAACTGTCCATATCGGGTCAAATTAGCACGAAATGGCTCGGGCGTCATCCCCTCAACCACAACATTTGCGTTTTCTTATCCCCTCCCCCGTGATAGATGTTGCACGGCATGGTTGCCTTATGGATACCCATTACCCATATCATTGGCTCACGACTGGCGAGGCGTTCTACGGAGCGCTCCTCGCTGAAATTGAAAAAGCCAGGACCTCCGTCAGGCTCGAAATGTACATCTACATGGCCGGCGAACCCGGGGATCGCATCCGGGCCGCGCTGCTCGCGGCCGCGCTGCGGGGTGTGCGGGTCAAAATCCTCCTCGACGCCTTCGGGTCCCTCGAATTGCCGTCGGATTACTGGGCGCCGGTAACGGCGGCAGGCGGGCATGTCCGTTTCTTCAATCCGCTTTCGCTCAGGCGCCTCGCCTTCCGTGACCACCGGAAGTTGTTCATCAGCGACAACACCAGAGCCATCGTCAGCGGGTTCAATATTTCGAGTCACGAAACCGGCGACGGAGTGACCTCTGGATGGCGTGACCTCGGATTGTTGATGACCGGCACGCCCGTCAACAGCCTCGTCACCTCCTTCGAGCGAATGTTCGCGATGTCGGATTTCAAGCATCGCCGGCTACACCGGATTCCCCTCCGCCCCCGGTTCCACCGCATTTCACCCAAATCCCACCGCCCCGTACTGCTGACCAGCGGTCCCGGCCAAACTGAGAATTCCATCAGGATGACCCTGTTGCATGACCTCAAGCGAGCCCGCAACATCAGGATCATTTCCGCCTATTTTCTTCCTCCGCGCCGGATCCGCCGCGTCCTGACGCGGGCCTCACGACAGGGACACGATGTCAGGATCATCACGGCGGGCCGGACGGATGTGCGCCTGGCCCGGTTCGCGGGTCGCGCGCTCTACAGCCGGCTTCTCCGGAGCGGTATCCGGATTCATGAATACCAGGCCCAGATCCTCCACACCAAGCTGATCATTGCCGATCATGTGGTCTACATCGGGTCCGCCAACCTGGATACCCGCAGCCTGAACATCAATTACGAACTGCTGGTGCGGCTTGACGACCAGAGGTTGGCGGATGAGGCCCGCCGGATTTTCGGGGACCACCTGCCGCACTGCGTTCCCATCGAGCGCCGCTCATGGAATCGAAGCCGGGGGCTGTGGGAAAAGCTCGTGGAACGCGTTTCCCACTTCCTCCTTGCCCGCGTGGACACCCTGTTCGCGCGCAGGCAGCTCGAAAAATTGCGATGACCGGCGGAGGGCCGCCTATTTCTTGGCCGGCTTCTTCTTGGGATCCTCCGGCTCGTAGGTCTCGGCGCCGGGCTCCTTGATCTCGGCGAGCAGGCGCTCGACAATGTTCGGCGGCTTGAGTCCCTCGGAATCGGCTGCGAAGTTGGTCAGGATACGGTGCCGCAACACGGGCATCGCCGCCAGGCGGATGTCGTTGCAGCTCACGTGAATCCGGCCTTCCAGGACGGCTCGAGCCTTGGCCGCCAACACCAGGAACTGCCCGGCGCGGGGACCGGCCCCGGTGGACACGTATTTCTTGATGAATTCCGGGGAATCAGGATCCGTGGGACGGGTCGCGCGGACCAGGTTGATCACGTAGCCGATCACATGGTCGGACACCGGGATCTTGCGCACCACTTCCTGCAGCCGGATGACGGCCTGCTTGTCGATCACCATCTGCGGCTCAATGCCGGTGTTGACCGTGGTGCTGGCGATAACCGCCATCTCCTCGTCACGCTTGGGATAGTCCACGAAAATATTGAACATGAACCGGTCCAGCTGGGCTTCAGGAAGGGGATAGGTTCCCTCCTGCTCAATAGGGTTCTGCGTGGCCAGAACGAAAAACGGCTTATCCAGCTTGTAGGTTTCCTTACCTACGCTGACGCACTTTTCCTGCATGGCCTCCAGCAATGCCGCCTGGGTTTTCGGCGGCGTACGGTTGATTTCGTCCGCG
>JAABPW010000331.1 GCA_011391785.1 Verrucomicrobiota bacterium | reverse complement strand
GGCGCCTGCATTGGCCATGTTTCACCGGAAGCGGCGGCGGGAGGCGTCATCGGACTGATCAAGCCCGGCGACATGATCAATCTGGATATTCCCGGACACACGCTTGAAGTCGAGGTCTCTAGCGATGAGCTGAACCAGCGCCGGGCCGCAGCCACTCCGTTCACCCCCAAGGTGATCACCGGATACCTGAAGCGTTACGCCCAGCTCGTCACCAGCGCAGGCACAGGCGCCGTGATGGAATAAGAAAAAGGGTTCGGGCGTCAGGGTTCAGGGTTCAGGGTTCGGGCGTCAGGGTTCGGGTAAAGACGAGTTAACCGTGGACGATTTCTGGATTATTTTTGAACCGCTAGTAATTTCCTGAACCCCGAACCCTGACTCCTGAACCCTTATTCCTGCCCCCTATTTACTCAAGGAGCTTGCCGGGTCTTCCACTTGATGAAATACAGCAGGCGCCAGTGTTTTCCTGCCTCGTCGCGGTGATAGCCGAACAAGCCCTTCAGGAGCTCCACATCACGGGACTTGTCGTTCGTTGTATCATGCCCCCATGACGCCAGGGGGAAAACCGAGCGGGCCGCCTCGCCGTTGGTGGCACAACCCCAGCGGGCCAGCCCCCATAGAAGTTCACTCTGGTACCCCCGGGCCGTCCGCTGATGGCTGTAGAGCGTCCAGATCGGGGACAGGTTCCGCTCAATCGGGGCGGTATCCCGGAACGGCCACAAATCGGGAATCCGCAGACGCGTGTCATCCTGACGGGTTCGCTCATAGGAGCCGAGCGGCCAGAGGCTGACATAGCGTTCCGAAGCCACACTCGCGCCCTTTTTCATGAACTGGTGCGACTCGGAGGCGAAAACCGGAAACACCCGGACATGGCTGACCTTCTCGCCAGGATAGGTATTCTGCCGGTTCCAGATGAACGGCCATAACCAGAACCTGCGGTCCTCCTGGGCGGTGGTGCGGCGCCCATACAACGGCCACACATACCGCTTGTTCATCGCCTTCGAATTCACCGTCTGGTAGATCGGCCAGAGGAATGTGTTTTCCGTGCCGGAGCGCCCCTCGGAATGACGAAAGAAAGGCGGCAACACCATCCATGATTCCCCCGACTCCGTCTTGGAATGGCCGTATATCGGGAACAGGAGCCAACCGTCTCCCTTGTTGCCGGGCTTATCATACCGGGCTGAGGTCCAGAACGGCCAAAGGATGAACCGGCTTTCACCGACCCCCTTCTTCTCGGAATAGCCATAGAACGGGAAAACCCGGAATCGCTCCAAGTCATTCCCCGTGGTCCTGGAAATCATCGGCCAGAACCAGTGATCCGTCCGCAGATCATTCAACTCACTGTGCCAGTAGAGCGGAAACAGGGCGAATTCGATCCGGTCCCGCCCAAAGAAATTTTCGATGCGCCCCCCCAGCGGAAACACCGCGCCATAGTTCTCGCCCTCTCCATTCCGCCCCATCGCCAGCAGGGGGAGTATCCAGAAGCGGTATTGGGAAGGCGGATCAGTGGGACGGGGCCCGAAATACAAGGCCGTGAAGAAGCGCCAATACGTTTCATCCTGCCAGCGGCGGATATGTCCCAAGGGCCACAGGAGATCGAGGGTTTCACACCCGCGCTCATCCTTCGCATAGGTGAAGAAGGGGCGTACCGCCCTGAGGCACGGAATCTCGTCAGGCGCCCCCCACTCCACCAGGGGCCCGAACGCACGGGTCCGCTCGGTCGCCGCGAAGTCGGCGCCACCCGGTCCCGGACGGCCGAAGTCATGGGCGGGACTGGCCGCGAGCGTCCCGACCACTCCCAGAAGGATCCACAGTCCATGCCGTATGCCGGGAATCCTCATCCGCCCTGCCGTGCAAAAAAGTCGTTGATCTGATGTTCCTTGCCGAAGATGGCGGCAATGAGCGCTGTCCGGATCCACATTCCGTTCCGCATCTGGCGCCAGTAGACGGCCCGGGGATCCGCATCCACCTCAACTGATATCTCCTGCCGGCGCGGGAAGGGATGCATGATGACGGCATCGGACTTCAACATCGGCAACTTGTCGCAGGTGAAACAGAAGCGACTGATGTCGATTTTACGCTTTTCGCCCGGCGCGTCCCACTCATCCTGGATTCGGGTCATGTAGATGGCATCCGCCAGCGGAATGGCCCGGTCAAACTCGCTCATCAGCTCGAAACTCACACCGGCGCCTTTCAACAAGGCCAGGATATCATCCCCGATCTGGAGTTCTGGCGGCGCCACAAAAATCATTTTCACATCCCGGTAGTTTGTCAGCAACCAGGCCAGGGAGCGCACCGTCCGCCCGCGTGCCAGATCCCCGACAAACACGATGGTCTTGCCGTCAATGCTGCCCCGCTTCTCGAAGCTTCGCTGCAGGGTGTACACATCCAGGAGCGCCTGGGTGGGATGCTGGTCCTTGCCGGATCCCGCGTTGATCATGGGGACCGGCCGTTCCGTATTGGACAGGAGCCAGGCCATTCGCTCCGCCAGCCCGCCCATCTGGGAACGCATGATGATCAGGTCGAAGTACGAGCTGAAGGTCCGGACCGAATCCTCCTGGGTTTCGCCCTTGAACTCGCTGGAGGTCGAGGTGTCGCGCACCTCGCCGATATTCAACCCGAGAATCTCGCAGGCGGCGCAGAAGGACAGGAAGGTACGGCTACTGGGCTGACTGAAATAGAGCATCGCCCGGTGGTTGGCCAACAGGCTCCGGAGAAAGGTCATCCCCTCCTCCTGCTTGGAGATCCGCCGGATGGCCGTTGCCAGCGCCCCCAGTTCCTCCAGTCGGTTCCGGGTAAACTGCTGCGCCACGAGCACATGGTATTCCCGGTTGTTCCGGGCCAGATACCGGCCCTTGGCGCCGACATCCATGGCGTTGAAGGACTCCCAGGTGATATCGCTTAACTGAATCGGTTCAGACATGAATCATTCTCCTTAAGCCAGGGAAGCAACCATGACCGCCTTGATCGTATGGACCCGGTTTTCGGCTTCATCGAAAACCTTTGAAAACGGCGCCTCAAACACATCGTCGGTAACCTCCAACGGCCCGATCTCGTGGGTCAGCTCCGTCTTATAGTCGTGGAATGCCGGCAGGCAGTGCAGGAAAATCGCCTTTCCATTCTCCAGATTTCCCGTCCGCCGCATCAGATCCATGTTGATCTGGTAAGGCCGCAGCAAGGCCACCCGCTCGGCGAACTTATCCTCCTCGCCCATGGACACCCACACGTCGGTATACAGCACGTTGGCCCCCTTCACCGCCTCATGCGGATCCGTGCTGACAGTCACGCTGCCACCGTGCGCGGCAGCCACCTTGGCGGTCTCACGGCACAAATCCGCAGGGGGGGAGAGCTCGGCGGGAGTACAGTCCACAAAATGCATGCCCGCCCTGGCGCACCCGACCATCAGGGTATTCGCCACATTGTTGCGGCCATCGCCGATGTAGACGACCTTTAACCCCTTGAGTACACCGAAATGCTCACGGATGGTCATCAGGTCCGCCAGGATCTGGGTCGGATGCCAATCATCGGTCAACCCATTCCAGACCGGAATCCCGGAATAGCGGGCCAGGGCTTCCACGGTGTCCTGCTTGAACCCGCGAAAGGCAATCCCGTCGAACATCCGGCCCAGCACCCTGGCGGTATCGGCGATGGATTCCTTTTTCCCGAAATGAATGTCATGGGTTCCGAGATACTCGGCCTGCCCGCCCTCATCCTGGGCCGCCACGGTGAATGAGCACCGGGTGCGGGTGGAGGACTTCTCGAAAATCAGGGCGATATTCTTGCGGCGCAGGGAATTCCCGCGGATCCCCGCATGCTTCTGGCGCTTGAACTCCGCCGCCAGGTCCAGCAAATGGAAAATTTCGGCATCGGACAAGTCATCCAACCGCAACAAACTCCGCCCCTTCAACGATACCTTCTCGTTCATAATGTCACTTCCTTACAGTGTCTTCCACAACAACTTATGTTCCGCCCCGAACACCTCGATCCGTGGCGCATTGGTGACCGGCACCGTAATCGCCACCTCGACCCGGTTCGTCCCGTACAAGTTCAACGAGGGTTCCTGGCTCAACACGGACAGCGCCACCTGATTCTCGCCCTCATGGTTGAAAAAGCCCAGGGCCGGCTCATCCTCGCGCAGGATCCCGAGTCCCGCCCGCTTCTGGCCGCCAACATCGAAAAACGAAAGGCTGGAGCCTTTCCGGTCGGTGGTCAAGCCCACGCGATCCTTCCCGCGATCGTCACTGAGATTGAGGGCGGCCGCCTCACCATAGAGGCCAATGCCCGTCCGCTTGGTCTCACGGCGGTCATAGAAGAACAGGCTGCTCCACTCATCCCGGCAGAACAGGGCCGTCCGTTTCTTGCCCTGCGCGTCACGAAAAACAATCCCCGGCCATCCTTCCATATACCCGAAAACAGCGCGCTCATTCTGCCCGGGATCAAAAATCCCCAGGGCAGGCTCTCCCTGCCGCGTCATACCGACACCCATCCGTTGCTGCCCCTGCTGATCGAAGAAGATCAAGCGCGGCCCGCCTTCCGCCAACCCCAGCCACGCACGCATCTGGCCATCCGGATCGCGGATCACCAGATGTCCCGTGTCAATCTGCCGGAACCTGCCGATGGACTTGTCGTCCGCGCTCTCCAACCCCATCACCACCGCCATCAGGCAAAAAGCGCCGAGCACCCCGGTCGCCCACCGGAAGAACCGGGCCTCCCGTTCCAGCCGTTTCACGCGTCGTTCCATCGCATCCGGTATTTCGATCTGACTCATCCGCGCACCCTCCTTCGCTATTTCAAATCCCCCAGGACCCCGGCCGCCAACGCCTTGTGGTTGAGGTCCCCGGTCTTTTCAGCGAGCTCAACCGCCCGCCCCGCCGCCAGTCGCGCGGGCTCCCGCAATCCGGCGGCAAGCAGGCTCTGCGCCGCGCGGATCCGGCAGTCAAATGCCTGCGGCCAATTCCCGACCTGCTCAAAAGCCCCGCCAGCCGCGTTCAAGGCAACCACCATCTCAGCGAAATGCCCTGACTTCTTAAGCCAGCCCGCCTGGCTCAGGTGAATGGCGGCGATATCGCCCGACATGACCTGGGCCTGGATCAGCGTCACCGCGAGTGCGTCCAGCCGCGCCCGCAGGATCGGGGCGGTGGCTTTCGAAACCTTGTCCTTCGCCGACAGGTAATAGGTCCGGGCCTCCTTCAGGTTTCCAGACACCAGCGCGGCCTGCGCCTGGAGAAGCTGGGCCTGAACACGTCCCTCCCGGTCTGCGCCCGCCGTAACGGCCCGGCGCGCCAGTTCCCCGCTCTCGACAGCCGCCCCCGCCAGTCGGGCCGCCTCGGCCTCCGCCAGCAGGATGCGCGCCTCTTCAAGTCCCCTGCCCGCCATGAGAACCCGCGCCTGCACCAGCAGGTTGCGCGCTTCACCCGGTTTCCCCGATGCCATCCGGCACAGGGCCAGGTTATAGGCATTGTGGGCAATCTCCGTGCCGTTGTCCGTCAACCTCGCCCGCTGAAGCGCATTGGCATAGAGGGCATCCGCCCGGTCCAGCTCACCGCGCTGATACGCCACCTCCGCCGCCTCGGAAAACGCCTTGATCTTGGGGTCCATCAAACCCGCCCGCGGCGTCGAACACCCCGTCGCCATGGCGACGCACAAAATCCCGAACCAGCCAATCCATGAACTGGACTCCTGCCCCCTGAACCCTGAACCCTGACGTCCCTTCTTCACGGCTTCACCCCTTCCCCGGACACCGGCACGGGTGCCTGCATGGTGGTACTATCCGGATTCTGGATGTATTCCCGCACCAGCCAATGCTTCTGGACACCCTCAACCAGGATCTGCGTCTCGCGCAGCATGGATTCGGCCTGCAGCAGCACGGCCTGGACATTGGCCACCTGCCCGGTCAGCCCGCCTGTCACGCCATGAATATCCTGAACCACGCCCTCGGCACCCGCGGTGATTTTCGGGAACCCGGCCGCCGTCGTGTTCAGCGATTTCGCAATCTCCTGGACATTGGAGATCACCCCGTCGATCTTGGCCGCCATCAGCGGAAGCTGGAGCGAGGTTTTCCGGACATCCGCGATGATCCCCTGAACCTCGGTCGCAAGTGCGGGGTCTCCGATCAGCTTGCCGGCCACGCCTTCATGACGCTCGAGCTGGCGCGTCACGGCATTGACATTGGACAGGATGCCGCCCACCTCATCCAGCATCGGGACCGCCGCCTTGCGGAAATCATCCACCATCTTCTTGGCCGCCTCAATCAGCTCGACATCCTGAACACATTTGATGTAGTCGCCCGACTTCAGCGCCGGTTGCGCGGACTTGCCCAGGGTGATATCCACAAACGAATCGCCGGCCACCTCGAATTTCTTGCCGACCTTGGCAATGGAGTCTTCCCGCACAAATTTACTGAACTTGCCCTTCAGGATAAGGGTGGTTTCCATGCCGCCGTCTTCCGACGGGACAATCGGCCCGACCCGGCCGGCCAGAGTGCTGAGGATCCTGACTTCCGCGCCTTCCTGAAGTCCGTAGGTTCCCTTGTTGATGTCGAACTTGGTCTTCAGCACCAGGTTCTTGTCGAACCAGCCCTGGGCATGTCCGGCAATGTAGATGCCGGCAATCAGCAAGCCCACGCACAGCAGGACAAACCCGCCGGCAATTTCGTTCGCATAGCGGAATCTATAAGATTGACTCATACATCGTTCTCCCGGCTGCCTCAGGCCGCCGCAATTTTCTCACCATCCATCCGGAACCGGCGTGCATTCGCCAGTTCGCGGCACTCTTTTGTCCGCACATCATCGGAACACCATAGCACGGACACGCCCCTCTGCGTGGCCTCGCCCACCACCTCGATCAACTTCTGGCAATCCGCCTTGGGCGCCCCGAAGAACGGACGCTCCAGGATAATGAGGTCGGGAGTCCCGACAAAAGCACGAACCCATTCCAATTTCCGGAGCATCATGTTGTGGACCCGGGTTGGACGGGCATCAGGAATGGGATCTATCCCGAAGCGCTGCGCCAGTCCACAGGCTTCCTGCTGGACATCCTTCAAATCCCGGCCCGAATGATAGCACTCCGACAGGCAAAGGTTCTCCATCACATCAAGGTTTGAAATCCACCCGTAATGCTCGAACACCCGCCGGGTCCGTCCCCGGTTCTGGCTTTGCCGGGTCGCCCCCATCTGCGCCCAGTCCTCGCCGTCAAAAAAAACATACCCCTGGTCCGGGCTGAGTAACCCCTGCGCCAAGGCGGCCAGCGGCGTGTGTTCACGCCCCTCCTCAAGATCGATCAGGGCGATCTCGCCCCGGTGCAGCGAAAGATCAATGCAGGACAAGCCGCACACCTGTGACGAAACGGAACGGATCGTCACTCCCTTGAATTCCAATATGACCTTTGAGTCATGCATGATGTTTAAATATACGTCAAAACCGACACAATGACCATCACCACCAGAACCGCCAGATTCGCCCGCACCACGGTCTTCGTCACCGCCTGGGGAATATCCGTTGCCACGCCCTCGACCGAGAGGCCCTCGTTGGCGGCAATCACCCCGGTCAGGAGCCCCGGCAGCAGGGTTTTGGCAAGGACATTAAACACGTCCGCCGGCGTCACCACACCCACCACGCTTAGCACGAAGACACGGGGGTCGCCCGGCCCCGTCCCGAGGAAGGCGCCGAAAAGGTAACCGCTGCCCAGGGCGAACACCCCGAACAGTATCGCCAACCCGAACACGGACAGCGACATGGCAATCGCTCGCGGCATGACGAGGAAGACCATTGGATCGAGCCCCTGCGCATCCAGGACATCCACTTCCCGCCGAACCTTCATTCCCGCCAGCTCAGCCGCCATGGCCGTGGCACTGCGTCCGATCACGATGAAATTCACCAGCAGCGGTCCGACTTCACGAATGATCACCGTCACCAGCAACGGCCCCAGGAGTTCCGACTGGCCCAGCCGCCCCATCCACACCTGGGCCTGAACCACCACTGAAATTCCCGCCAGTAGCGCCACTACCGCCACAAAACCAATGGCGTCATACCCGGTAAAAACGATCTGCCGCGCCAGGATTACCCGGGTCGGCAAAGCCCATGAAGAGGGGCGCAAGGCAAGCGAAACGACCGCCGTACCGAGGGAGGCCAGGCGGCAAAGCCGGTTATATAAATCAATCGCGCCCTTACCTGTTGAAGCCAAAAAAGACATGTCAAGAGGCTAGCGGCGGGACTTTACTCCTTCAAGCCTAATTTGTTCCATTCGAACAGCCAACCTGCCCCCCCTCTTTACTCAAGTCTTGCCCCTCACGTCCACAACCTGCTAATCATGTCCCATGCCTGAAACGTCAACCATTGGGAGCGGGAAGATCACCTGGGGCCGGATAGGACTGGTTGCCACGGCCATCCTGCTGGCGCGGGTCGCCTACTTGATCTGGCTTTGCCCCTACGAACTGGCGGCGGACGAGGCCCAGTACTGGGACTGGTCGCGGCGGCTCGACTTGTCCTACTATAGCAAGGGTCCGGCAGTGGCCTGGTTGATCGCCCCCAGCGTCCATCTCTTCGGCATCACGGAGTGGGCGGTCCGCCTCCCCGCCGCCCTCGCCGCCTTCGCCTCCATGCTGATTCTCGCGCGTTTCGCCGTCTCAGCCTCCGGCGGGAACCTCCGGGCCGGCTGGATCGCCATGCTTCTCTTCACGCTGCTCCCCGTGTACCTTGGCACCGCCCAGTTCATGACCATAGACGGCCCCTACTACGCCTGCTGGCTTATCGCCGCCTTCACCGGCTGGATCATGGCACGGGATAACCGCCAATCGCCCGGCTGGTTCCTCCTGCTGGGGTGTCTGATCGGCATCGGCTTGCTCTGCAAATACACCATCCTGCTACTGCTCCCGGGACTGATCGTCTATTTCATCCGGCACGGGCAACTCCCGAAAGGAAAGCGAACCATCCGCCTGCTCGCCCTCATCGCCGGAGTGATCCTCTGCTCCCTGCCCATTTACATCTGGAACCACCAGCATGGTTGGCCCACCATCGCCCACCTGATCGGCGCCATGCACCTCCCCGGCGGCGATATCGCTCCCAGCAGCAACTGGCGCTACAATCCCCTTTGGACGATCAGCTATCCCTTTTATGCCATCGCCCTGTTGGGTCCCCCCGCCGCCCTGATCCTGATCAGGACCCTCCGCGAATCCCGACGGGGCACCGCCGCCATTCCCCTCCTCCGCGAAAGCACCAGCTTCGCCCTCCACACGGCCGCTCCAGTGTTGCTTCTCTACCTGCTGGTCTCGTTCAGAACCGACGTCAAGCTCAACTGGCCGGCCGCCGGCTTCACCGTCCTGCTGGTTCCCATGGCCTGTTTCCTGGCAAACCGTATTTCCGCCGACAGGGGAGTCCGCTCGCTGTGGCGCTGGACGGTCGGGCTCGGGCTCCTCTGCGCCCTGGCCATCGCCTTCGCCCCCTACCCCCTCAAGGCGCTCAACAAGTACCAACCCCCCGGACATTGGCTCAATACCCAGCGCGCGCTCAAGCGCATCGCCGGATTCCGGGAAGGAACCCGCAACGTGGAGCGGGCCGCCCATGACCTTGCCGTGGGAACCGGAAAGGAACCCTTCTACGTGGCATCCACCTACGGGCGCGCCGCCCTGCTGGCCTTCTACCTGCCCAACCACCCTTCGGTCTGCAGCGCCGGCAGCTACCAGGGCGGACGGGAATCCTCCTACGACTACTTCCCGGATACGGATCTTGGCAATCCCGCGCTACTGGGCCGACCGGCCGTGTTGTTTGACAACGAGAAATGGGTCTGGGAAAAATCGCTTTATTTCAAGGACATCGAGCGCACCCCCTACAAGGGCCGCATCTATCGCGCCTATGAATACCGCGGCCCCTGCCATGAACCGCACATGAAGTGAAGTCCGCTGTCGCAAGGGCTTGCTTTCCCCCCCTTCCGGCAAGTATAAGGGCATGACATTTTCAACAAGGAGCACTTAAATTTGAGGATCGTTTCGGCATATGTCAGGAACAGCTATCTGGCCACCTTCGCGGTGACCCTGCTGGTGCTCACCTTTGTCATGTGCATCATGGTGCTGTTCCGGATTGCCGATGCGATCGCCGCCGGCGGCTCTCTGGTCCTGATCGGGAAGATCTTCCTGGCCGGCCTGCCTTCCGCCTTCGGCTTCGCCATCCCCGTCAGCATCATCACCGCCGCCCTGCTGACCTTCGGCAAACTCTCCGCCAACGGCGAGATCACCGCCATGAAGAGCAGCGGTATCCGGATGCTTCAAATCATGGGAGCCCCCATTCTCTACGCCCTGCTGATGTCATCCATCTGCCTCTACCTGAACTCCGAGATCATTCCCAGCAGCTACCACGCCCGGCGCGTGGCGCTCCGCCAGCTCGGCGTTGAATCGCCCCTGCAGTTGATCGAGGAAGGCCGCCCCATACGCGACTTCCCGGGAATGACTTTCTACATCGGTTCCAAGCGAGGCAATAACATCAGCGATATCTTCATCTACCAGACTCAAAAGGGATCGCCGCCCCGGACCATCCGCGCCAAAACCGGGACCGTCACCGCCAACGAGGAGAAATCCGGCCTGCTGATCGACCTCTACGATGTCCGGATCGACCCCTTCTATGAAGACCGCCCCGGGCCAGGAACCGCCAGCCACTTCCCCTTCGTCATCGACCTCAGCAAACTGACCGCCGAGAAGACCAAGGAGGGCACGAAAAAGAAAAGCGACATGACCATGCTTGAACTCATGACCACACGGGACTCGATCAGGCAGGCTTATCCGGGACTGGACGAGGACGCCCTTGCCTGCCAGGACATGTCGCTACGGATGGAATTCCAGAAGCGGATCGTCCTCGCCTTCTCCTGTCTGGCCTTTGTCCTGCTGGGCGCCCCGCTGGCCACCAAGACCCATCGCCAGGAAACAACCATCGGCATCGGCATCAGCCTGGGGCTGGTCGTCCTCTTCTATGTCTTCATCATCGCGGCCGACACCCTCACCAAATATCCATGGACCCAGCCGCATCTCATTGTCTGGATACCCGCAGTCCTGGCAACGGTACTCGGCTTTATACTCATCAAGCGCTGTGACTAATCCACCCTCATCCCCAACACGCCTCCCGTGGTTGCTTGACCTGCTCTGGATCACTCTCCTGGCAGGGCTGGCAACAATCCCGTTTCTGACACCGACGCTGGACATCAAGATCCTGTCCCTGTTCTACCACCCGGGTTCGGGCCGCGCCTGGCCGCATGAATTCGACCCTCTATGGCGGTTCCTTTATACGTTCGGCCCATGGCCCGCGCTCCTGACGGCGTTGACGGCGCTGGGCGTCATCGTCGCGGCACGTTACAAGAAGTCCCTGGCGCGATGGCGACGGCATGCCGCCTTGATCTTCCTCACCATGGCGCTGGGCCCGGGCCTTTTCGTCAACACGATCTTCAAGGACCATTGGGGGCGCCCCCGCCCGAGGCAGGTCACCGAACTCGGTGGCACCATGAACTACCAGTGCTTCTTCGACAAGGGGGTTGGCGGGCGGGGCAAGTCATTCCCTTGCGGCCACAGCTCCATGGGCTACTTCTTCATCGCCTTCTACTTCCTGGCCCGGCGCCGGCACAAGGTCCTGGCGGCCGTGGCGTTTGCCGGGGCAGCCTTCTACGGAACCCTGATCGGGGTGGCCCGGATGGCGGCGGGCGCCCACTTTGCTTCCGATGTGCTGTGGTCGGCCTTCTTCCCCGCCATCGTGGCCTGGTTCCTGTATTATTTCATCCTGAAAATTCCAGAGGACGGGGACAGCCCCACCCGCAAGTTCGGGAGGTCCATCCTCCAATCCCGCTGGTTGCTCTGGGTCGCCCCACCCCTCGCGTTGGGAGCCATCGCCTCCGTCCTGATGGGCACCCCCGCCTTCACAGAAGTCAGATACAACATGCATTCCCCGAAGGGCGCCCCCGCACTCCGGCTGGATGTCAGGAAATGCCGCATCACCCTCAAGGATTCCCCGGAGCTCACTGACCGGATACTCATCACCGGCGAGGTTCAGGGCTTCGGCTGGCCCTGGAACCGCATCCGGCATTCCGCCGTCTGGAACCAGACCAACGATACCTGGATGCTGGACTTTACCTGCAAGCCGAAGGGACATTTCTCGGAACTTAACGGTGAGGTGACGATTCAGATTCCGCCGGGAACCCGCGTCGAGCGGGTGTCAAACAAGGACTGAACCCCGGCCCCGTACCGCAGGCATCCGAGCACCTTCACCCCGCCCAGGCGTTCTATCGTGCGGCAGTTGTCGACCTCGATCCGCCCCCAACGCCCGGGCTTCGCCTGATTCAGGACCACGCCCAGGACTGTCAATCCGGCCTCCTGCAGGACCCGCAGTGAAAGCAGGGTGTGATTGAGAGTTCCCAAACCCGGCCTGGCCACGAGAAGCACGGGAAGCCGCAACCGGATCATCAGATCGAGGGTAGTCTGCCGCTCATTCAAGGGAACCAGGACCCCGCCGGCCCCCTCGACCACCACGGCCTCGTGGGCCCGGCTCAGCCGCCTGAAGGCGCGCTCGATCACAGGGAGCGAAAGGGTCACGCCAGCCTCCTTTGCGGCCAGGTGCGGCGAGCAGGCAGGCCTGAAACAATAGGGCGCCATGTCAGCCAGTTCCCGTTTGCCCGGCTTGAGCCCCGCCGCCCGCAGGCAGAAATCGAGATCAGGAGCAACGAGGCGCCCCTTGGCCAGCCTGCACCCGGTCTGCACCGGCTTCATGGGAACGGCATCCATACCCGCCGCCCGGAACCGGGCCAGCAACCCGGCGGCAACCCGCGTCTTGCCAACCCCCGTGTCGGTACCCGTGACAAATAGAGCGAATTTCTTAACATCCGGCGAACTCATGCCATCAACAATAGGCCCGTCATTGCTTTCGTGTCCATGATTTTGTATTAACACCCCCTATGCCATCTTCCGACATCCACAACAACGCGCCTGCCCCAGCGCTCAGCTCTCCCGCTGCCGCCCCCCGGACCGGAGGCAATATCAAGTGGTGGCTCCTCGGCATCGGCATTTTGGTCATGGTTCTCCTGCGTAATCAGCCCTGGGATTGCCTGATCGGGTATGACCAGGCCAAGCAGGCCTTTGTCTCGCTTGAAATGCAGCAGGAGGGCCGGTGGTGGTACCAGCATTTGCCGACAGGCTACCCGGCCACGAAACCACCGTTGGCAGGCTGGCTATCCGCCGCCTTCTATCCCCTTTTGGGCGGATGGTGGGAAGGAGCCTGGCGCGCCCCCTCCCTCCTGGCCTTCATGGGCATTCTGTGGATCCTGGGTAAAACAGCATGGGGCATCGGCCGCGAATGGGGCGCCTTTCTGGCACTGGCATTCTTCTCGATCAACATGCTCACGATCCGGATCGCCACGCTGGTAAGAACCGATATGCTTCTGGCCCTGACCATCCTGTTGGGAGGCCTCATGATCTGGCGCCAGATCCAGGAGGACCAGCCCTGGTCCCTTTCCCGCCGCATGACATTCGCCCTGATCGTCCTGGCAGGTTGCTTCACCAAGGGCCCGGTTATTGTTGTCTACCTCCTGCTCCCCCTTCTGACCTGGCGAATAATGTGCTGGCGCCGCAGGGAACCCTCCCAAGCCTGGCCGGGATGGTGGCCGTGGCTGGTGCCGATCGGTGTGTTTGCCCTCTGGCTGGCCATTGGCTGCATCAAGGATCACCAGTTTTTCCGCATGGTCGTGCTGAAGGAATTCGGAACAAATTTTGCGGCCATCTCGGTGGCCGACAGCGGCGATGTCACCTTCGGAACCCGCCGCTTCGGCATGATGCTGACCTATCCGCTGCAACTGCTCCACCGACTTTTCCCGTGGAGCCTGGCAATGGTAATCTGGGCGCTGGTGGACCGGCAGGGACGACGACGGTTGATGTCGGATCCCGGAGCACGATGGCTGGTGGTCTGGATCGGCGTGGCCCTGCTGCTGATGTCGCTTGTCCCCAACAAGCGCGTTGACCGGATCTTCCCGATCGTTGCCCCCCTCGCCCTGCTGGGCGCCTACGGGGTGGCCGCAGGAACCTGGCGGGAGGGACGGCGTTGGAGTCCCCACCGGGTGATCGGCGGCCTGACCCTCGTTTCGTTCCTGATATGGGGCGGATACACGATTTACTGGCAACTGGACAGGCACAATCCCGAGAAGAACGAGGAACTCGCCCGGCGCGAGTTGTGCAGGCAGGTATCCCGGTATGCCCGCGCGACACAGCGGAACATCAGGATTGCGGGTCCCGTCTCGGACCTGAACCAGTCCTTGATGACCACCCTGCGCTGCACGAAACCGGTTGCGAAGGATAAACTGGATGACGAGTTGCAGAACCGAAGTTACATACTCATGCCGCTGCCGCCTGAGGGACGAACGAATGACGCGTGGCGGGTCGTATTCTGGGCGGACCATGTTAAGGAGAAAAACTGTAGCTATGCCCTGCTTATCGGATCCCGATGAGTCACGCCCCAGGCCGTCACATGAAATCAACCCTCATCCGGAAAACCAAAGAAGCCCCGGAATTCACCGGGAATTGGGATGGCCCCGTCTGGCGCAGGGCCGACACCCTCAGCATCGCCTCATTCCACCCGGCGGGGAGTGACCACCGACCGGTCACACAAGCCCGGCTGCTGTATGATGACCAAACCCTCTATGTCCATTTCAAGGTACAGGACCGGTTTGTCCGCAGCCTCCACACCCAGCCGGGCGACCCGGTCTGCCAGGACAGTTGCGTTGAGTTCTTCTTCCAGCCCAAGTCCGCTCCGGGGTACTTCAACATGGAAGGGAACTGCGGCGGAACGTTCCTCTGCAGCTACATCGAGGACTGCCGGCGCACCTCCAACGGGTTCGCCAGGTTCAGAGGGATCGACGACCCATGGCTTGACCGCATCACGGTGTACCATTCCATGCCTGCCGTCGTGGAGCCCGAGCTCCCGGGACCGGTGGAATGGAAACTCGAATATGGCATCCCCCTTTCCATGATCGAGGCCTACGCCGGCCCCACGGGCAGGATTTCAGGACAGACGTGGCAGGTCAACCTATTCAAGTGCGGCGACAAAACCTCACACCCCCACTGGGCCTCATGGTCACCCATCGGCGACGAGCTGAATTTCCATCAACCCGCCCGCTTCGCCCCCGTGCACTTCGCCTGAAATCTTTACCACCCGCTTCGCTGGAGGGAACGGAGATCGAGAGAGAGGAAGAACAGAAAATGTTGCGGGAATTTTATTCGGGAGTACCCGAACCAAAATTCCCGCAACCCTCTCCTGAAGAACAAGACCGAAGTTCGAATTACCCGAAGGACAAACAACCGTTTCCTTCTTCACCGGAGACGTATCGAGAATTTTGCGACTGGTGTACCCGCCAGCCGCAAAATTCGCGATACACTTTCTCTCTCTCCCGCCCGCCCTCCGTTCCTCCAGCGCAGCGGGTGGTATAGATTTCCCCTCTTGACTCTGAATCGGCTGTAGGGCAACTTGCCAAATCATGAAAAAGTTGCGAACGGTACTATTCTGGATGTTCTTCAGCCTGCTGGGAGCGGCCTCCCTGGGAATCATCGCCTTTCACCGCGGCGAAACGGTCAGCGCCCTCTGGTTCGTGACGGCCACCCTGTGCAGCTTCATGATCAGCTACCGGTTCTACAGCAAGTGGCTGGCAGCCAAGGTTCTGACCCTCGATGACCGCCGCGCCACTCCGGCCTACACCCGCGAAGACGGCAAGGATTATGTCCCCACCAACCGCTGGATCGTGTTCGGCCATCATTTCGCGGCCATTGCAGGCCCCGGCCCGCTGGTGGGCCCGGTGCTGGCCTCCCAGTTCGGCTACCTGCCCGGCACGCTCTGGATCCTCATCGGGGGAACGCTCGGCGGCGCGGTTCATGACGCCGTGGCCCTGTTCTGCTCGATGCGGCGGGGCGGCAAATCGCTGGGCCAAATGGTACGGGATGAAGTCGGGACCTTCGCTGGCGCCATCGCCCTGTTCGCGATCCTCTGCATCATGGTGATCCTGAT
>JAABPW010000330.1 GCA_011391785.1 Verrucomicrobiota bacterium | reverse complement strand
GGGTTTTAGCGGGACGAAGATTCTGACCTGGGCGTGTCTTTTCAACCATTTTCACATCCAGTTGTATGTGCCTGAACGGCAAGAAGTTGGCGATGTGGAGCTGGGGCGGCGGATGCGGTATTTATACAGTCAGGAGAAGGTGGATGTCTTTATGGAGGAGCTGCGGAAGTTGCGGGAGGCGGGGCAGACGGAAACCGCGGAGCGGATGAAAGCGCCGTATGTGGCGCGGATGTATAATCTGGCGGCGTTTATGAAGACGCTGAAACAGCGGGTGAGCATTGGCTATAACCGGCGTCATCAACGGGTGGGGACATTGTGGGAGGATCGATACAAGAGCGTGCTGCTGGATGGAGAGAGCGGGGCACTGATGGCGGTGGCGGCGTACATTGACTTGAATGCGGTGCGGGTGGGGTTGGTGGCGGACCCGAAGGACTATCGGTTTTGCGGGTATGGCGAGGCGGTGGGAGGCGTAGCGCTGGCGCGCGAGGGATTAGGGCTGGTAGTGGGAGGCGGCGGGGATTGGGGTACGGTATCCGGTGAGTACCGGCAGGTGTTGTATATCAAGGGGATGGAACGGGGGATCACACCGGAGGGGGAGCCGGTTCGATCCGGGTTCAGCGAGGAGCAGGTGGGTGCGGTGGTGGCGGTAAAGGGAAAGCTGTCGCTGGGGCAGGTGGTGAGGTGCCGGGTCAGGTATTTCGCGGACGGGCTGGTCCTGGGGCGGAAGGTGTTTGTGGAGGACGTGTTTCGGCGGCATCGCGGGCATTTCAGTCCGAAACGGAAAGACGGGGCACGTGCGATGAAGGGGGCGGAGTGGGGGGATTTGTTCGCGGCCCGGGCGCTGCGGGTTGACGTGCTGGGTGGGCAAGCCGTTCCGGCGTAGCGCATCAGCGGACGAATTCTAGTGGATCTTAGCCCGGTGCAAGACCGGGTTGTTCGCTATTGCCATGGCGGAGCGGATCTGGTGCACTTTCCCCGATATCGTGGTGATTTCGTAGTGGAAATGTGGTCGACAGAGTGTCAAGTCGACCGAAACCAGCGTATCCGGACAAGGCAAATATGATTCCAGAACAACAATCGACGGGACGAAATGCGAGAAACAGACTAACAACCTGTCCCTTCTCCCAGTCCCTTCTCCCACACTTGGGAAGCTCAGCGATGGGGCTCTACCCATTTATCACCACATAACGCCGAGGCTTAATCCGTTCTCCCTGATGAACGTGTAGCTCCAATGGATTGTCACACATGCAGACGCCATCCCCAATGAATTAACAAAGATCACCAGTCTGCGAATATGTCACCGGGCACTTTAAAACCAGCCAGTCATGGGCGCTTCAAAACCAGCCACTGTTTGTGTGAATAAGCCGTCGTGACTGGGTATGTATTGACTGCACCGAGAACAAAAGGTTCCCAATCTGCTTGGAATCGACGGGGCAGGGGATGCTTTTACCGGCGACGGGAGAGTTCGGTGGAGGAGAGACAGATATTATATCAATAATTCATTGCGCCGGATACGGAATAGGGCTATTCTATGTACATATCTAACCGAGAATAGTCATATGAACTACATACCAAGATTGCTGGACAAAGAAATACTGTCATTCATTAATGAGCAGCAGGCCAACAAAAGCGTCTTGCTGGTTGAAGGTGCCCGTCAGGTGGGAAAGTCATTCCTGGTGGAACATGCTCTCGGGAAATCATCAAAGAAGTGTTTTTCCCTAAATCTTGAGAAGGAAACTCGGTTACGCTCTTTGATCGACGAATGCGAGGAGTTCAGAGATTTCGAGCAACTTCTGCGGGATCGCATTGGCTTCGATGCCGTCGCGGATCATGTGCTCTTCTTCGATGAGGCGCAGGAAAGCCGCAAATTGGGGTCGTTTGTTCGTTTTATGAAGGAAGACTGGTCCCGCGCGACTGTGATTCTGTCCGGCTCGACGCTATCTCGTCTGTTCAGGGAAGGAACTCACTATCCGGTGGGGCGCGTAAAACGTCTATTGCTGGGGCCGTTTTCATTTTCCGAATTCCTTGTTGCTGCGGGTCACGCCCATCTTGCGCAATCGATATTGACGGAGGATTCGACCATCGGCACAACGCGGCATGAGCATTTGTCGACCTTATACGACCAGTTTCTGCTGACAGGCGGGCTCCCGGCCGCAGTGCTGGCGAGTACAGGAAATCAGGATACTTCGGAAGTCCTGGCTCAGATTCTTGCCGATTATGAGCAGGATTTCATCCGAATATTCGGAGAGAAGGATGCGGACATCGTTAAAGCCTGTTTCCGGAGTGTGTCTAATTTTGTTGGGGGGCCGTCAAAAAACTCGACGGTGATTCCGTCTCCTAGTTCGCGCGTAAATGCTCGAATCAATGAGGTATTCGCACGACTTGAGGCATGGCATCTCATCCTGCGATCCGACCAGATGGGGCCGGGCACCGAAGCAAGCCACGCCTACCTTCCCAAGCGTTATCTCTTCGATACCGGAATTCTACGCCATCTGCGTGAGGTCGCTGTGCCCTCCATTCGAATCCTGGGCACGCTTGCACCGATGGCCCGGCAACTGCTTGGCGGTGTTATCGAGAATCAAACGGCGATCGAACTGGCTCGACAAGGAATGAGTCTATGCGGCTGGAAGAAAACGCCTTCAGGCGGTGAGATCGACTTTGTTGTCAAGTACGGTACCGGAACCTGTCCCATTGAATGCAAGGCATCCTTGACGTTTGATCGAAAGAACATCCGGGGCATTTGCGAGTACTTGGCAATGTACCGGCAGCCTGTTGGATTCGTGATCAGTCTGGCGCCTTATAACGTCTTCACGATGCCGGAGGATCGCCGTGTAATAAACCTGCCCATATACTTAATGGAGAATCTGCCGGTTATTCTTGATCGATATGACAATTGATCAGGGCCGTAGCCACAGACTGCTCGCTAGGGGTAAGGCGGATAGGGGTCGTGCTCCGGCGGTAAATCTGCTGCTCGTCCCAGGTGATTGCCTTCTCAAACGTTTCCTGGGGTGCCCACTCGTGATCCACAGCATCAACTTATCCGAAGACATGCGACCAAAGGTGATACGTCCAGGAGGTCGTAAAGTAATCCGTGTAGAGCCGTCCGTTTAGAAGCCAGACTGCGGAGCGGGTGACATGATACAGGGCCAGGACAGCCCCCAGCGTGTAGGCAAGCCTTCTGGAATAGAGAAAGTTATAAAAGGTGAGGCGTCTTTCGAGCACGAGTTCGATGACAGCGGTCGGAATCGCGACGAGGAACAGGATAAAGAGCGGAAACGCAAAGGCATTATGGGCGGCCGCAGCGGCCAGCCGCCCATGTGCCAGATTGCAGAATGCATGTGTCAGTCCACAGGCTGGACAGGGAAGCCCCAAGACACCGTGCAGCACGCAAACCACAGGTCCCCGGTCAACATATGGCTCATACGCCCACGAAACGACCAGCACTCCTGTCGCGAGGAGGAGCACCAGTCTTCGGTTGCGGACGAACTCATCTTTGCCGGGAAACCGCATCCTATGCCTTCTTCTCGTATATCTCGTTCACGTGCCCTTGGAGGATCATCGCGGCCACCATGGGGAAAAAGATACCCAGAAGCACCATCATGGTGGACTTATCCTTAAGTTCCGGCTTTCCGATCAGGGCTCCCACTTGCGTGAGCGTGCCGCCCGCCAGGTAGTAGTAGTACACGTTCACGGGAACGCAACAACCCGAAAGGATGGCGGCAACGGGAGAAATCACCGTGCGGCCGGCAACAGCGTTCAGCACTTCCGCCATTTTGATGTTCCAGTAGATCAGGTAAAGACCACACGTTACGAACCCCAAAATCAAAACAAGGATGGGCTCGTTTTTGAAAACAGGTATGTTCGCTCCCGGCTTTGGGTCGCTTGGTCTTGACGGCGGCAGGGGTGGCTGTGCAGCCGAACCCACCACTGCGATTGGGGTTGGCTTCCTCGGGACTTGAATTTTCTTCGAACAATGAGGACAGTCAACCACCATTCCCGATCCCGATTCATCGACTTTCAAGGGACTCTTGCACTCCGGGCAGTCGAACACTATTTCAGACATGGTCTTCTCCTCTACACGTGTTGATTTTTACAAAACAGGGTTTTTGCGAATTAAGCAATTGATAAGGCCATGAGTCAAGGAAATGCGGCACCTATATGCGGGTCTGTTGGTCGGGTAGGTCTTGGGTAACTCGTAAGTGATGGTGTTCTGGGTCTGTAATCAGTGCCGGAAATCAAGATTTACCACAGAGGAACGGAGACTGGGGGAGAGGGGGAAGAAAATGTTGCGGCAATTTTCAAATGGCGAGTACCCCATTTAAAAATTGCCGCAACACTCTCCTGGAGCAGAATACAGAGACTCCACCCGCCCTTCGGACAAACAAAACCTTCTTCTCTCTTCACCGGGAGGTGTTACGCGAATTTCACGGGGCAGGTACTCCGGCACCGTAAAATTCGCGTAACATTCTCTTCCCCCTCTCCCCAAAACCTCCGTCTCTCCGTGGTGAATCTTCTTCGTCTTCTAAATCGCGCCGGAGCGGATGGCGGCTAGGACGATGTTGGCGCAGGCTTCGGCATCGGACAGGGCGTCATGATGGTTGAGCTCGAGGCCCAGGTGCTGGCAGACATTCGGCAGCTTGGTGGGGCGGATGCCCCAGGTTTTCCGGGCGAGTTGGACGGTGCAGAGGAAGGGAAGTTCAGACGGCGGCAGTGCGGCGACGCTGCAGCAGGCGCGCATGACCCTGGAATCGAAGCTGGCATTGTGGGCGGCAATGAACCTGGCGCCATCCAGGATGGGCGCGATCTGCGGCCAGAGTTCAGCGAATGACGGCTCCGCCGCCACCTGTGTCCACGTGATGCCATGGATATAGGTGAAAATGAAATCGCGGCGTGGCGGCCGGATCAGCCGGTTTTCACGATGCGTGATTACATGGTTTTCCACCCGGATGAGCGCCACGGAGCAGGCGCTGTCCTGCCCGTAGTCCGCCGTCTCGAAATCCAGCGCCACAAAGCAGTCCGTTTCCAGCTTCTGCTTTTTCCTGCCCCGGGTTGCCGAACGGGGCGGCGGGCTGCGGAAAGGTAATGGGTCGGTTACGGGGGGTGCCCCGCCACCTTGCGTGGCGGGAGCCGGACATTTTTGCGCCCCGTGGCACAAGGCCACGGGGACGCTCCCCTGTAACTGACCCTTTGCGAGGAAAGGATTTTGATCCGGTGAATTCATAATGGGAGAATAGGATATAACGCCGGTACCCGTAAGTCCAGAGCAAGGCCGGATAAACCAAATGGCATGACAATCTCCCCGGAAAGTATATATAGTCCTTGTGGATGGCGAGCGTTGTGGTGGCCTCAGGGAGGACGTTGGCGAAAAGGCGGTGACTCGTGAATCTCGACAAGAATTCATACAGCAGGATTTTAGATGATCTTCAAGAGGGATTGTACCTGGTGGACCGGGACAGGGTGATCCAATATTGGAACAAAGCCGCCGAGCGGATCTCCGGGTTCACGGCCGATGAGGTTGTCGGAAAAACCTGCTCGGAAAACATCCTGACCCATGTGGACGGGGAAGGCCGTAGCCTGTGTTTGGGAGCGTGCCCTCTGGCGAAGAGCATTTCCGATGGCGAGGCCCGCGAAGCCGAGGTGTTCCTGCACCATAAAGAGGGGCACAGGGTGCCGGTCTCGGTCCGCGTCAGTCCCCTGAAAGATACCGATGGCAAGGTCATCGGGGGAGTGGAGCTGTTCTCGGATATCAGCAGTGAAAAGGCGATCGAGCTGCGGCTCAAGGAACTTGAGGATTTGGCGCTGCTCGACAACCTCACCCGGCTGGCCAATCGACATTACCTGGAAAAGGAACTCATGGTTCGCTTTGAAGAACATAAGCGCATGGGGATCCCCTTTGGTGTGCTCTTCATGGATATTGACCATTTCAAGAAATTTAATGACACCTATGGTCATGATGTCGGCGACCTTGTGTTGAAATTTGTGGCCAACACGTTGAACAAAAATCTAAGGCCGTTCGATGTGATGGGGCGTTGGGGTGGGGAGGAGTTTATCGGCATCATGCGGAATGTGACCGGGCAGACGCTTGAACAACTCGGCGACCGGTTGCGGGTGCTGGTGGATGACTCTTACCTCATGCGGCAAGATGACAAGCTGAAGGTCACCATCTCGATCGGGGCCACGGTTACCCGGAGTGACGATACGCTCGAAAGTTTGATCAAGCGGGCCGACACCCTCCTTTACAAGAGCAAAGCGGCGGGGCGCAACCGTTTGACGCTGGGATGAGCGTAATCCGGACAAGCTTGGTCGTGCTGGCGCTGGTGGCGGCCTTGCCGTCGCTAATACCCGCGACAAGACTGGTCTGTCATTTTTGATCGCGAAATGAAAATCACGCACGCACAAAAGACACTATGAAAGCAACCTCTATAGTACTCACGGCTCTCCTCGGCATGCTCTGCTCACCGCTCAGCGCAACGACCAAGCCTAACATCATCTTCATCCTGGCCGATGATCTCGGCTATATGGATGTGGCGGCGTATGCGGCCAAGGTCCGGGGCGTGGAGCGGTCGGCCTGCTTTTACGAGACGCCGAATATCGACAAGCTTTCGGATCAGGGTGTTTCCTTTTCCCAGGCGTATGTCAACCAGCTCTGCTCCCCCAGCCGCACCGCGCTGCTGACCGGACGCTACCACTGCCGCGTCGGCATGACCACGGCGTGGTTCGACGCCATACCGAACGCGTACAACCAGGGGACGAAGCCGCCGACGGGGTATCATCCGCTGGACTCCGACCATGCGGACGCCATCAAAAGCCAGCAGGCCTGGCGCAACGCCAAGGTGATTCATGCGATCCCCTCTGGACAGCCCATGGACAACGGATGGAACGAGGTCTGCATTCCAGAGGTGCTGACCGCATACGAATCGGCCTTCATCGGAAAATGGCACAGCGGCGGGGGCGGTGACGTGGGCTACCAGCCGCAGGATCAAGGCTTCCGGACACTGGCCCACCTGGATAGCGGCGGATGCCCTTATTTCAATTGGCGTCCGCTCTGGGCGCCTGGCGCGTGGAAGCCTTTTCCCCGTTTTAAAGCGCTATGGGATACGCCGCGCAATCAGGGCTCCTATTCCGGCCCGGAGCCGGAGGCGGACCGCTATCTGACGGATGCGCTCACCGACACCGCCGTGGCGTACATCAAGGAGCGCGCGAACGTGCCGGACAAACCGTTCCTGCTCTACTTCAGCCACTTCTCCGTGCATGTGCCGCTAGAGGCGCGAAAGGCTGACATCGAACACTTCACCGGCAAGTCCACGCGCGGCTGGAACGGACAGTGTGACCCCGTGTATGCAGCAATGGTCAAGGCGCTCGATGACTCGGTCGGACGGCTCATGGCCGCACTGAAGGAGACGGGACTCCTGGAGAAGAGCGTGGTTGTTTTTATCTCCGATAACGGCGGCCTATCCGGCAAGACATCGAATGCGCCGCTCCGTGGCGGCAAGGCGTTTCTGTATGAGGGAGGTGTCCGGGTTCCGCTGATCATCTGGAGTCCTGAGCGATTCACGCGTCCGGAGTGGTGCGACGTGCCGGTCCATGCGGTAGACATTTTACCCACACTGGCTGAACTCGCGGGGGAGAAGGTCAAGCATCGTATCGATGGCCAGTCCTTGCTCCCGTTGCTCAGCGACACGCCTCAAGCTAAGCGCGGGTATGTGACAAAGCCGATCTACTGGCACTACCCGTTCAACGTCGGCCTGGACGATCCTGCGACCGGTCTGCCCCTGACCCCGCACTCGGCGATCCGTAAAGGCGACTACAAGCTGATCTGGGACTGGCATGGCAAGCTGGAACTCTACAACATCGCCCAAGACAGCTCTGAAAAGACAGACCTCTCAGAGAAGGAGCCGGAACGCGCCAAACAACTTTTCGCTGAACTGGTCTCCTGGCTGGACGCGAACGTCGAGCGCCGTTACTTCCCGGTGCGCAACCCGGAATACCAGCCCGAGAAGGACACGCGCAGCTATCCATTCCGCGACCTGCGCAAAGAGCTTCTTGGTTTGATTTCGCCGCCGGGTCTACCGGATGCGATGGGCGTGAATGCCCGACGGCCGTAAAAAGGTGGACGCCGACCTCCGGGCGGCGTTAGGAGCCTGTTGAAAAAGTGGCCGGGACGTGGCTTTGCCACGCTAGGTATTTAAACAACCCGTCCCTTGATTTTCCTGAGATGGCTGGAACCTGTCCTGAAGAGGATGAGACGGGTAATCTTATCTAACCATCACAATTCGGAAGCCGATGGAACTGCTCCGGGTTGTGGTCTCTCCTCGTGCCTGGCAGCTGGTCCAAGACTTCTCTATTCGGGGATGTTCGATCCAGCTGGATCCGCGCATGGTTGGAAGCGCGGGGCCTGGCCCCTGCCAAGTTGATAAATAGTTCGGGGTCCAGTCCTGGCACCACTCCCGTACATTTCCGGACATGTCATGGATTCCAAGCTCATTTGCCTGTTTGCCGCCAACAGGATGTGCGGTGCCTTTGCTGTTATCTTCGTGCCACGCCACTTCGTTGAGGTTGTCGCTTCCACTGAATGCATGGGATTTGTCCTTGCCTTGTGTTCCGCCTTTGGCGGCATACTCCCACTCCGCTTCCGTTGGTAGACGTGCGGTCAGGCCAAGCCCCCGCATGCGTAATTGCTGGTTAACGACGGCCATGAAATCCTGGCAGTCGTTCCAGGTCACTTGTTCCACCGGATTCCGTGTTCCTTTGAAACAGCTTGGGTTGCTGCCCATGACCTGTTGCCACTGTTCCTGTGTCACCTCGTATCGTCCAATCCAAAACCCGTTGGTCACGGTCACGTTATGCGCCTTAGGATTGCTTGTGCCTGGTGCCATCATGAACTCACCTGGCTGGACATGGACAAGCTCCAGTCGCGCTTCGCCGCCAAGATCCAGGGTAAAATCCTTGATTGGAGCCTTCAAGTCTGCCTCAAGGGGGTTCTCAAAGGGATAAATGTCCCTGATGTGTTCAGGGGCGATCTTTACCACTCCTTGCCCCGTTGTGAGGGTGATTGGCGTGAGGTTGATCCGGCCTTTGATGGTGTCGGTGTTCCGCATATCGAAAACCGCTGTTTTGTGGTCACTGGCGAGATTGACCCACCTCACGTGCCTGATGTCGATGTCGATCGTGCCATAGGGGGTTTCCACCGGCATGGATTCGATACTTGTTGTACCGATGAAGCGGGAGCCGTCCACAAGGGCAACCTCGAGGCAGCTTTGCCAGTTGGTGCTGTCAGGCCCAGCCCCTGCCAGGCCGGCAAGTGTTATTGCGCCCAGGCTGACCAAGCGGAACATAAATTGTTTCATAGCTCTCCAAGTTGAACGTTTAGGCTTGGTTCAAGGTTAACTCATGAGGACGACCAGCTGAATAGGTTGATCACTTTTTGGGCGGGTCAGGACGGGTAATGGTGATCTTGGTGACGCTCGAGAGGCTGATGTCAATATCACCGATCAAGCTGGAGATCGTGAGTTTATCCAGGGAGAGCACGCCTTGCAGGGAATCACCATTAACCATGGCGATTTTTGCGGTCTCGTGGTCTGCGCTCATCTCGACGGTCTTGATATCCCGGAAGGCCAGTTTCATGGAGCCGTAGGTTGCGATGAACCGGGCCGATTCCACGGAGATGGTGCCGACCACACGTGAGCCGTCCTTGACGTCCACCGCGACCGGGAGGGTGTTTTTTCCGGAGTCTCCCGCCATGACATTGGTGGCGAAGAGACCGGTCATTACGGCCAATATTATGCTTGTGAGGTGCTTTCTCATGATGCTTTTCCTTTATGTTGCTTTATCTGGTTTTGCTCGCTACAGCGTTTAGGTTCCATTCATGGTAGGTATTGTTGTCGAAGATCACTTCGTAGTTGTCATCAGGATGTAAAATCTTTGTCAAAGGTTGGTGTGGGGACATCCATTGCGCGCCCGGATGTTGCGAAGCTGGAAACACTCCGGGTTCAACGTTTACCGGAGCCGGCGAATCCGGCCGGATGAGCGGGAGGATCTGGAGCGTCTGGCCCGGTATATCATCCGCAACCCGTTCTCCATCGAGAAGATGGAGGTCAAATCTTGATCTTCCCTGCGTTTATCCATTATCTGTCGTCATAAGTGATGAAATAATGACGGAATAGATGTCGTATTGCTTGATATATACATTTTTCGCTGATATCATTATTCCCATGAACATAACCAAAAGGTTCTTGCCGTGCCCGAGCAGGAGTTTCTTTCTTTTCGGCCCGCGTGGCACCGGAAAATCAACATGGCTTCGTATGCAGTTGCCTGATGCACACTTTGTGGATTTGCTGTCGCCTGATTTGGTTCAGCATTTCACGGCAAGCCCGGATCGGCTGCGGGAGGTGGTTGCGGGCAATAGGGACCGCCATATATTCGTGGTGGATGAAATCCAACGTGTCCCTGCACTGTTGAGTGTTGTTCATCAACTCATCGAGGCTAATCCCGATATTCAATTCATACTGACCGGGTCGAGTTCGCGCAAACTGAAGCGGACGGGTGTGGATTTGATGGCTGGTCGGGCAGTGGTGTCGACCTGCCACCCTTTTATGGCGGCGGAATTGGGGGCTCTGTTCAACCTTGAAGATGCCCTGACATTTGGCTTGGTGCCGCTGGTTATTGCCGACAAGGAGCGTGAGGCTGTCTTGAAAGCGTATCTGGCGCTTTATGTCCGCGAAGAGATCCTGATGGAGGGACTTGTCAGGAATATGGGAAGTTTTGCCCGTTTTCTCGAGGCCATCAGTTTCTCTCACGCCTCGCTTCTCTCTGTCGCCGAGGTGGCGAGAGAGTGCGCTGTCAGCCGCACGACGGTGGAGGGTTATGTCTCGATTCTGGAGGATCTCCTGATCGCTGTCCGGCTCCCAGTATTTACGAAACGAGCCAGGCGTCAGCTGGTGGGGCATGACAAATTCTATTTTTTTGATGCAGGCGTTTATCGTTCGATACGTCCCCGGGGGCCACTCGACCGCCCTGCGGAAATTGACGGTGCTGCTCTTGAGGGGCTTGTCCTTCAGCATTTGCGAGCGTGGAACGATTATTCCGGCCAGCGGCATTCATTGCACTTCTGGCGGACGAGGGCCGGGGCGGAAGTTGATTTTGTCGTTTATGGCGAGAAGGATCTTGTCGCGATCGAGGTCAAGAATGCCGCGAAAGTGTCGGGGCGTGACCTGCAGGCGCTCAAGTCGTTTTCCTCGGATTATCCAGAAGCCCGGACGATGCTCCTGTATCGAGGACAGGAACAGTTCCTTCGGGATGGTGTTCTTTGCGTTCCTTGCGAGCGTTTCCTGAAATCCCTGTGTCCTGGTCAGCCGCTGCCGGATCAGGAATGGCGCGGTGGATTTGCCAGAGGCGTGCCATGCCCGGCTCTTCCCAAGCCGTAATCCGACCACAAAAGTGCTTGCGTAGTGATGACGAAAACGGCCAAGCTTAACGGTTACTGAAATAGCGCGTTTAAGGCTGAAATTAGGCATGATATTTTGCTCAACGCATTGAAGTTCAATAAGTTAATGTGGCGAAGCCACGCTCCCTCGAAGCCACGCTCCCCCGCGAAGCCACGCTCCCCCACGACGCTCCCAAGCCACGCTCCCTCCCCCTGCGGAT
>JAABPW010000329.1 GCA_011391785.1 Verrucomicrobiota bacterium | reverse complement strand
GTTTAAGGCTGAAATTAGGCATTATATTTTGCTCAACGCATTGAAGTTCAATAAGTTAATGTGCGAAGCCACGCTCCCCCGCGAAGCCACGCTCCCCCACGACGCTCCCAAGCCACGCTCCCTCCCCCTGCGGATTGACAGCGGATTGACGGAAGTACAGGAATATGGTTATATTGTTTACATGAAAGCCACTATCGATATACCGGATGATCTATACCGGCGGGTAAAGGCCAAAAGCGCTTTGCAGGGGCAGCCTGTCCGCGAGGTCGTGATGCATCTCTTTCTCGATTGGATCGAGGCGCCTGATGAAAACCTCAACAGGGTTGAGGTGAAAGGTACAGGGGCTGCCGCTCCGGCATGGTTTGGTGCCGCGAAAACGTATGCCCGGAAGGTTGCGAAACACGACATGGATTCCGTGCGCGAAAGCATCGCGCGCGGTCGCGGGGGCCCGGCGGTTTCATCCTCTTCCGGGAAACCGCCACAATGAAAATCGGTCTCGATACGTCGTTTATCCTGCGATTGCTAACGGGGTCGCCGGAGGCGCAAGCCAGTATGGCTTTGAGGGAGATGCGGGCACTTCTGGAACAGGGCTCGATACTGGTTGTATCTGACATGGTGGCAGCGGAGGTCTACTTTGCCTTACAGCACCACTATGGGGTTCCCAAGCCGGAAGCGCTGTCCCTGATCGGCCAATTTCTGAACGAACCTGGAGTTGAATCTCTCGGCAGCGCCAAGGCGGTTCTCGAAGTTCCCAAGCTTGCAACCGCCAATCCGGGCTTTGTGGACCGGCTTATCCAAGCCGAGTATATGAAGTCCGCCAAGGAAATCCTCAGCTTCGAGAAATCCGCAGCCCGTCTAACCGGGGTTCGCGTTCTCCGAGGAGCCTGACATCGACGGGACGAACCCCTCGCCCCTCAATCCTGGAGTCTGAACTCGAACTGGAGAGCCATCTTGGCGGGAACCGGTTGCCCATCCTTCTCGGCCGGCTTGAAGCGGGCCTTGCGCGCCGTCGAGGAGGCCCAGACCGCTTTCGGCTTCACCGCGACAAGATGGGCCAACTTTTTTCGGGTCAGGGGCGTGCGAAAGATGCCCCGGGGAAATTTCTGGTCACGCTTGCGTTTCTCCTGCCGTTTTGTCACCTTTCCTCCATGTCAAAGAGCCGCCTCTGGACGGAAAACGATATTTCAAGCCGGTTTCAAAGGGCGAGTGCCAGAGTCCACGGGAAAGCGACTTCTTATCATTTTAAGAGCAAAGCGGCGGGGCGCAACCGTTTGACGCTGGGATGAGAGTAATCCGGTCAGGCTTGGTCGTGCTGGCGCTGATGGCGGCCTTGCCGCCGTTGTCCCGTGCCGGGTGGATTGAGGACCGGGATGGCGGCACGGTGATCCACGTCAAGCTGTTCGACCTGCCTGATCCCGCCAGCGCCGATGTGGCCAGCCGGGCGGGGGTTGAGGCGGTTGAGGCCTTCAAGCGGGACTTCCCCCGGCTTTTCGCGGAAAAGTACCGGGAGCGATACCAGTCTGATCCGGCCCGCTACGGGGTTCACAATTGGGACCGTGTCTCGGTTGAGCTGGAACGGTTCACCGGCATCACGGTCAAGGGGGTCGAGGTGGACCTCCTGGCCATTGCCGGCGGACTGGCCCCGGATGTGCTCTATGTCAACTTCCGCAAGTCCGAAACCTATATCCGCAACAGTTTCCTGTATCCGCTGGACCGGCCCGAGGACGGTTACCTTGCCGCCATGGACAAGGAGGCGGTCGACTTCCGCATTAATCCGAAGCTGTGGCCCGTGATCAAGCGCCCGGGGCCGGGCGGGACGCATGTCTGGGCCCTGCCATACGGTGGCGCGATGGGCAATGTGCTGATGTTCCGCAAGGATCTGTTCGACGCCAAGCGGATGTCGTATCCGACGGCGGACTGGACTTTCGAGGATGTCATGGCGGCGGCCATCAAGCTTACGGATCCGGCCGCCGGTACCTATGGGTTTTTCCTGGTGCGGGGCAAGCAGGAGGCCCATTACTGGCTGCCGTTCCTGTGGTCGTACGGCGCCGAGGCGGTGGTGTATGACGAGGCGGCGCGCCAGTGGCGCTGCGCCTTTGACTCCCGCGAGGCGGCGGAAGCGCTGGAATTCTATTTGAGGCTGAGTGCGGAGAAATGGGTGGACCAGGCCGGCACGATCCGGCGCGGGTATTCCTGCAAGGATACCGGTGATTTCCTCGCCCGGCAGGAGCGTGGCCAGATCGGGATGTGGTTCGCCTATATCGATGAGAAGCTGATCTCCACCATCAATCCGGATGTGACCGGCATGGTTCCGGTCCCCAAGGGACCGCGTGGCGCCCGCGGCACGGAACTGAACAGCATGATGATGGGCCTGTTCGCCGGCATCAAGGATCCGGCGGTGCGTGATGCGGCCTGGGAATACATGCGGTATTTTGACGGGCGTGAGGCGATGGCGATCAAGACCCGTGTCATGGTGGAGAGCGGGCTGGGCCGGTTTATCCATCCCCGGTACCTGCGACTGTTCGGCTACCCCGAAATCGAACGCCTCTCGCCGCCGGGGTGGGCCAGGACGTTCGACATTGCCATGGAGACGGGCAAGCCCGAGCCCTATGGCGGGAATAGCAACCTGGCCTATGACATGATGACCCTGCCGCTCCAGAAGGCGGAGGCGATGGTCCTTAAGGATGAACTGCCGCTGGAGCAGGGACGCCGGATTGATATTCTCCAGGGAATGCTGCAGGACGGGGTCCGCCGCGCCAACGAGCAGATGATGGGGGTTGTGTCGCCCCGTGACCGGGCGATCCGCCGGGGCGTGGCGACGGTTGTGCTGATCCTGATCGCGGTGGTCTTTTGCGTGGGATTCCTGCGGGTGGCGAAGGTGTTCGCGCCGCCGGTGGAGGTCAATGTGGAGTCGCCCGGGCGACGGTCACGCCGGGGGCTCTGGGTGGCCTTGCTGATGCTGCCGGCCCTGCTGACGATCCTGGTCTGGCATTACCTCCCGCTGCTGCGAGGTTCCCTGATGGCCTTCCAGGATTACCGCCTGCTGGGGACCTCGGCGTGGGTGGGGCTCGATAACTTCGGGGACGTCCTGTTCGATGGAGCCTGGTGGCAGGCGGTGCTGAACTCGTTCCGCTACAGTTTCCTGGTGCTGGCCCTCACGTTCCTGCCGCCCATTATCCTGGCGATCCTGCTCCAGGAGGTGCCGCGGGGGAAATTGCTGTTCCGGCTGATCTATTACCTGCCGGCAGTGGTGACGGGGATTGTCACCATCCTCCTGTGGAAGGAGTTCTTCGATCCCTCCGGAAGTGGCGCTTTGAACTCCGTGGTGCTGCGGATCCCGGCGATCGGGTTCCTGGTGGCGGGCGTGGCGCTGCTGGGGGTGTCCTGGCTGTTCGCCCGGCGGTTGTGGCTCAATGACCGGCGCTGGTCGGCGTGGGCGTTCGCCGGGGTGGGGGTGCTGCTGCTGGTGACGGTCGGACGGCTCGCCTGGCCGATCCTCTGCCCGGGTGGCGAACCCGTGTCGGTGATCCTGGGTCATTTGCCCGCCCGCTTATTGCGGACCACGCCGGAGGCCTACCACTGGCTGGCGGATCCGGACACGGCGATGTTGTCGTGCGTCCTTCCCATGGTCTGGGCGGGTATGGGACCGGGCTGCCTGATTTACCTGGCGGCGCTGAAGGGGATCCCCGACGACTTTTACGAGGCGGCCGACGTGGATGGGGCGACGTTCATCGACAAGATCCTGTTTGTGGTGTTTCCCGTCCTGAAGCCGCTGATCCTGATCAATTTCGTCGGGGCGTTTATCGGGTCATTCTATGTGGCGACGGGCAACATCCTGGTCATGACCGGCGGAGCGGCCAACACCGAGGTGGCCGGCCTGCACATCTGGTACAAGGCCTTCACCTACCTGAAGTTCGGCCCCGCCACCGCCGCCGCCTGGATGCTAGGCGTGATCCTGATCGGGTTTACCGTCCAGCAACTGAAAATGCTGGCAAGAGTCGAGTTCAAAGGAGGGGGAAGATGAGTATTCAGTGTTCAGTATTCGGTGTTCAGACCAGTGATGACTGATCAGGAGGCGGAAGATGAGTATTCAGTGTTCAGTATTCAGACCAGTGATGACTGATCAGGAGGGGAAGATGAGTGGAAATATGTTTGCGAATAGTTATCGTGACCTGATTGTGTATCAAAAGGCGAGAAGCGTGGCGCGATGTCTGTATGAGGTGTCGGGGCGGTTCCCGAAGGAAGAACGCTTTTCCCTGGTAGATCAAATGAGGCGGAGTTCGAGGTCGATTGGTGCTCAAATTGCGGAAGCCTGGGCGAAGCGCCGGTATCCTAATCATTTTGTGGCTAAATTTTCTGATGCGGATGG
>JAABPW010000328.1 GCA_011391785.1 Verrucomicrobiota bacterium | reverse complement strand
TGAATTTCTGGGGCCACAGCTCGAAGAAATCCTTGAAGAGGGTTTCCTTGAGCAGTTCGGAATGCAACCTGGCGACACCGTTGACCTTGTGGCTGCCCACGACGGCGAGGTTCGCCATGCGGACCTGCTTCTCGCCGCCCTCCTCGATGAGAGACATGCGGCTGAGGCGCTCGTGGTCGTTCGGGAACTTGTTCATCACCTGGCGGAGGAACCGGCGGTTGATCTCGTAGATGATGTTCAGGTGCCGGGGCAGGAGATCCTCGTAAAGGCGGACGGGCCATTTCTCAAGGGCCTCGGGCATGATGGTGTGGTTCGTATAGCCGAACACACGGTTGGTGAGATCCCAGGCGAGATCCCATTCCAGGCCGTTTTCGTCGATCAGCAGCCGCATCAGTTCGGCGATCGCCATCGCGGGATGGGTGTCGTTGAGCTGGATGGCGACCTTGTCCGGCAGGACGCGCCAGTCGGTATTGCTGACCCGGAAGCGGCGCAGGATGTCCTGGATCGAGCAGGAGATGAAGAAGTACTGCTGCTTGAAGCGCAGCTCGCGCCCCTGCTCGATACGGTCATTGGGGTAGAGGATCTTGGTAATGTTCTCGCGCAGGATCTTCTGCTCGTAGGCCCGGATGTAGTCGCCGTTGTTGAAGAACGAGAGGTCGAACTCCTCCGAGGCCTTGGCGGTCCAGAGGCGGAGGTTGTTGACGGTGTTGTTGCCGTAGCCCGCAACCGGGAAGTCGTAGGGCATGCCGACGATGGTATCGTAGTTGATCCAGCGGGAGAGGTGCCGGCCATCATCGGTGCGTTCCTCCTTGACCTCGCCGCCGAAGTGGACGGGGAACTGGTACTCGGGGCGCTCGATGTCCCAGGGGGTTCCATCGCGGAGCCAGTTGTCGGGTTCCTCGACCTGGTTCCCGTTGCGCAGCAACTGCCGGAAGATGCCGTAGTCGTAGCGGATGCCGTAGCCGTAGCCGGGCAGCTCGAGCGTGGCCAGCGAGTCGATAAAGCAAGCGGCCAGGCGGCCGAGGCCACCGTTGCCGAGCGCGGCGTCGCGTTCCAGGTCGCGCAGGTAGTTCCAGTCGAGACCGAGTTCGGCCATGGCCTGTGAGACGATCTGGTCGATTCCCAGGTTGATGACATTGTTGCCCATGGCGCGGCCGATGAGATATTCAAGCGATAGATAGTAGACGCGCTTGACGTTTCGCGAGACATAGGTCTGGTTGGTCTGGATCCAGCGCCCGACGAGGCGGTCGCGGACGGCCATGGCCAGGGCGATGTAGCGGTCGTGGTCCGTGGCTGAATACTGGTCGCGGGCCAGGGTGTAGCGCAGGTGGTTCTCAAAGCTCAATTTGATGGCCTCGACGGTATCGAGGGTCCGGTATTGGCGTAAATCCTGACACGGGGCCGTGTCCTGGCTGGCGGATTTGGCAGTCTTTTTGGGGCTTGTCCGTTTTTTGTCCGTGGTCATATTATTTTCCTCAATTTACTCGATGGAATTGAAAGAGTAACCGACCCGGCGCAGGAAATCAAATAGCAACCGAAGGCGGGGTTATCTAATGGCGCCCCTAAAAGCTGGTCGCCTTCGCGCTGGCATTCCCCGGGGGGGATGGTGTATGGTGACTGGCAAATTTGCAACAGGACCGGGGAGACCAGCGGAAATGAACATAATACGGATGTTGGTGGTAGTCTTGATGGCGGCGGCCTCGGCTGGGGCGGCGACCAACCCCTTCGGGATGATGGGCAGCCTTTCCCCGACCTCGTCCATCCCGGTGTATCTCGAGCGTGCTCCCTCCGTGGACATTGAGCAGGGCGGGAAGAAGATGATCGCGTCCGGCGGGGTCACGGTGACACGCGGCGATGAGACGCTCATGGCCGATACCATCACGTTCGACAAGGTGGCGGAAACGGCCATCGCCAGCGGGCATGTGGTGTTCACCAAGTCCAACATGGTCTGGCGCGGGGACTCCTTCGCCTATAATCTCAAGGATGGGACCTGGAAGACGGAGACGTTTAACGCCCGGTTTGAGCCGTTCCGGATCACCTCGGATGGCGCCGCCAAGACCAATGATTATTTCCTGCTCAAGCGCGCCACTTTCACGACCTGCACCAATGAGCCCGGCCATACCCATTACTCCATGAGCTGCAAGCGGATGCGGGTGTATCCCGATGACCACTTCGTCGCCCGGCACATGGTTCTCCGCTTCGGGAAGATTCCGATGTTCTACCTGCCTTATTGGTACTGTTCCCTGGGTGACCGTTCGGTCGGCACCACGGTTCAGGCGGGTTACCGCGGGCGTATGGGCCCCTTCCTGCTCACCTCCACGAAGTACTGGATGGCGCCCACCCTGAGTGGGATCACGCATGTGGATTACCGCACCGAACGCGGGCCGGCGTTGGGGCAGGAGGTCGGCTGGCTCTCGCGTGATGAAAGAATCAAGGGGCGGGTGTACGGGTATTACATGGACGACCAGGGCGTGAAGAAGGATTTCGACGAGGGCGAGAGGGGCGTCCTGCTCGATTCCCAGCGGTACCGGGTGAGCTTCGACCACATGGCCACCTTGAGCCCGCGCGACTATGTCCTGGCGGACTTCACGTATCTCAGTGACCCGTACATGCTGGAGGATTTCTTCGAGCGGGAATTCCGGAACAGCTTCCAGCCGCAGAACTACGCCACCATGGTGCATCGCGGTGATAATTTCACGATGAATCTCTCCGCCTACAAACGGCTCAACGACTTCTATGAATCGGTGGACCGGGTGCCGGAACTGGCGCTGGATGTCCAGCGTGTCCAGATCGGCGATTCGCCTTTCTACTATGACGGACGCAACTCGGTCGGGTACTTGACAAAGCTCTATCCCGAGGAATCCGGGAGGGAGGAGTATTCCTCGGCGCGGCTCGACACCAGTCATGAATTCTATTACCCGACCCGTCATTTCGGGTTCCTCAACCTGACACCCCGCACCGGCTGGCGTGGAACCTATTATTCCGATACGGTCAGCTATGGCGCCATCACCCAGCTGGTGACCTCGGTTACGACCAATCTCACCGGCGGCAGCGTGTCCAGTACCTCGACGAACCTTTCCAACATGGCGATGGGGAGCGATATGAGATCCCTGTTTAATGTCGGGCTCGAGACCTCGTTCCGCGCCTTCAAGGTCCTGAACAACGAGGAGAACGCCTTCGGAACCGGGATGCGGCATGTGGTCGAGCCGTACACGGATTACACCTATGTGCCCGAGCCCAACATCCGGCCAAGCGGGTTGTACCAGTTTGACGAGGTTGACGCACTTGACCGCCGCAACGACATGCGGTTCGGCGTCCGGAACCGGTTGCAGACCAAGCGCAACAGCCAGGTCGCGCAGATCATGGAATTCGATGTCTTTACCACCTACAGTTTCGAGGAAGCCAACCAGGAGGAGCCCTTCTCCAAGGTCGGGTTCCGCGGGGAGTTCAACCTGGCCGACTGGTGCACGATCTACACCGATGGCGACTATGACCTCTACGCGAGCCAGATCAACACGTTCAACACCCAGGCCCGGCTCAAGATGGATTCGTTCCGCGCCAATATCGAGCAGCGGTACCTGGTGGATGAAAGCAGCCTGCTGATCACCGACCTCCGCTATGCCCCGAACATGCGTTGGGAATTCGGGGTCTATGACCGGTTCGAGTTCCAGGACTCCCGTCTGGAGGAGCAGGGGATTACCATCGGTCGGAGATTGGACTGTATGGTGGTGAGCCTGGGCGGAAGCGTTCTTCCCGGGTACACGCGCGATGACGGGTCTGTCCGCAAGGATGACTATCGCGTGATGTTTGAACTGATATTCACCGCCTTTCCGAACCTGAGGTTGGGCTCCACCAGAAGAGAGTAGGAATTTCCAAATTCCCATGTCGGTCACCTTATTCTCAGATCCTCTTTTGGCGGGGCAAGATCCCGCGCCCGGTCTGGTCGCCGTGGAACACCGCGAGGCCGAGGGACAGGACCGGATGACCCTCTTCTGGCGCCGGAACGGGCGCGTGGAACGGACGGATGAGCCTTTCTTGCCTTTTATCCTGATTGCCCGTGAGAACCTCCTGGAGGGCCCTGTCAAGGAGGCCGCCGTTGAAGAGCTCAAGGGGACGGCCCCGTTCCGGTGGAAGGCGGTTTTCCCCACCTGGAAGGCCTGCCAGAAAGCCAAGGCCTGGCTGGCCAAAACGTCGGGAGCCACAGCCGGGAATCCTCAGGCGCCATATTTTCTCCTGACGGATCCCGTTCAGCAGTATCTCCTGCAAAGCGGTCGCACCTTCTTCAAGGGAATGAGGTTTGCGGAGCTTTGCCGCATGCAGGTGGATATCGAATGTATCACGACCCCGGGCTTCGAATTCTGCAATGCGGACCGGGAGGGGGACCGGATCGTGGCCATCGCCATGGGCGACTCCACAGGCTGGCACGAGGTGCTGTCGGGGGCACAGCTCGACGAAAAGGCGTTGCTGGAGCGGTTTGCCGCCCTTGTCATGGAGCGGGATCCGGATGTGATCGAAGGACATAATATTTTCAACTTCGACCTGCCTTATCTGGCGGCCCGCGCCAAGCGGCACGGCGTGAAGCTCACCCTCGGGCGCGATGGGCAGGAGCCTGATTCCCGCCCCAGTCGCTTCAATGTCGGCGAACGAACGGTTTCCTACACGCGTTTCGAGGTGTTCGGCCGGCATGTCGTCGATACCTATTTCCTGGTGCAGGCCTATGACATCACCCACCGGGTGCTGGAAAGCTACGGCCTCAAGAGCGCGGCGCGGCATTTCGGGATTGCCCGGGAGGATCGCGAGTATATAGACGGCGGGGACATCACGACGGAGTTCAGCCGTAATCCGGAACGACTCATGAAGTATGCCCTCCATGATATCGAGGAAACCGAGGCCCTCAGCCGGTTGCTGTCCCAGAGCTCATTCGTTCAGGCGCAGCTGATCCCGTTTTCCTATCAGAATATCGGGGTGCGGGGCAATGCCACCAAGATCGACGCCCTGCTCATGCGGGAATACCTGCGTCAGTCCCAGTCAATTCCCCTTCCGGACCGGGGACGGCCGTTTGCGGGTGGCTATACCGACTTGTTCCTCCAGGGGGTGATCCGGAATGTCCACCACTGTGACGTCCGCTCGCTCTATCCGTCCCTTATGCTGGTGCGTAACATCGGTCCCGGGAACGACACCCTCGGTGTTTTTCACCGCCTGCTGGATCAATTGCGACGGTTCAGGATCGAGGCGCGGGATCAGGAGAAGGCTGCCAGGACGGAGGGGGAGCGCGCCCATTTCAATGCGCTCCAGTCGACCTTCAAGATCCTGATCAATTCCTTCTACGGCTATCTCGGATTTGACCAGGTCCGGTTCAGCGACTTTGATGCCGCCGAGCGCGTGGCGGCGGAAGGGCGCGAGTTGCTCCGCCACATGATCGACTGGCTGAAGCAGCACGGGGCCATTCCCGTGGAGATCGATACCGATGGTGTGTATTACGTCCCCCCGGAAGGCGCCACGCCCGCAACCCAGGCGGCATTCCGGAAGGCCTTCGCGGAATCCCTGCCGACGGGCATCGAGATCGAGTTCGATGGCGAATATGCCGCCATGTTCAGTTACAAGATGAAAAACTACGCCCTGTTGTCGGCAAACGGCGCAGTCACCATCAAGGGGGCGGCACTCAAGTCGCGCGGGCTGGAGCCGTTCCAGAGGAAGTTTCTCAAGGATATGATCCGTCTCAAGCTGGAGGGACGCGAGGGGGAATTGCCGCTGCTCCGCAAGCAGTACGAACAGTCGATCATGGGCCGGGAATGGCCGGTAACGATGCTGGCCAAGACGGAAACCCTGCAGGATTCGCCGGCCACCTATGCGGCCAAGATCAGCGACAAGGGGCGCGGCCGGAATGCCGCCTATGAGCTGGCATTGCGGTCGGGGCGCGACTATCGCGCGGGGGACCAGCTGTCCTATTATGTGGCGGGCGGCAAAAAGACCGTGCAGGTGTTTGCGGCGGCACGCCTGGTGTCGGAGTGGAATCCCGTTGAGCGGGACGAGAATGTGCCGTATTATCTGGACAAGTTGCATGCCCTCTACGAGAAGTTCTGTGGCGGTAAATTGGGCGGAGCGGGGAGTGATGATGAATAAAAAATCCGGTTTTTCGCTGATTGAGGTCCTAATTGCCATGACGATCATCGGCATCCTGTCGAGCGTGGTCGGGTTGTCCGTGGTGGGGCACCTCCGCAAGGCCAAGATCCAGGCGGCGACATCCCAGATCAAGACGTTCCAGACCGCCCTGCAGATGTATCAGGCCGCGCACGGGATGATCCCTTCAACCGCCCAGGGGCTGGAGGCGTTATGTGTGGCGACCAGGATTCCGCCGTTGCCGAAAGATTTTCCGGCGGAAGGCTATCTGGCGAGCCGGAAATTACCCCTCGATCCCTGGGGTAAGCCCTATGTCTACCTGGTGCCGGGCCGGCGAAGCGAGCCCTATGAGATCATCAGCTACGGAGCTGATGGCGAGGCGGGCGGAACCGGTGAGTCGGCGGATATCAGTAGCGGCGACATGTAGGTGGACGGTGAGCCCCGAACTTTGAAAATTCAACATTCACCATCCTACGTGCGCTCCCCCCGCGATGGTTTCACGCTGATCGAATCCCTGGTGGCTCTGGCGATACTGGGGGTGATTGTCGGGGTGCTGGTCCGGGTCCATCTCCATACGATCCGGGCCGATGAATTCAGCCGGCTGCGTGGCAAGGCCTTTCTGGAGTCCGAAACCATCCTCACGGAATCCCTGCTGGGCAAGGAATCCCGGACGATCCTGGAGGAGGCCCGGCAGCGCGGCTGGAAGGTGAGCGCCGAACGCGCCGGGGAAAGCGCCTATACGGAATGGCGGGTGGCCGTGTCCAATTCCGCCGCTCCGGCCGTGACGATGATGTTGAAGGCCGGCCAGCCAACGCCGGCAGGCGAAGCAGCAGGGGGAACATGAATACGAAGTTGCAGAAGCTTGAGGAGCTCCTCCGCGGGACGGGCGGGGTGGCGGTGGCGTTTTCCGGAGGGGTGGACAGCACCTTTCTGGCGGCGGTGGCGGTGAAGATCCTGGGGGCACGGGCTATTGCGGTGACGGCCTTGTCGCCGACCTACCCGGAATGGGAGCAGAAGGAGGCGGCGGAACTGGCGGTCCGGATCGGGATCCGCCACATTGAGATTTCCACCCACGAACTCGATGATCCCTGCTTCGCCAAAAACCCACCCGACCGGTGCTATTACTGCAAGAAGGAACTCGTCCACTTTGTGCGTGATGCGGCTGACCGCGAAGGCCTCAAGTTCATTGCCGATGGCACCACCCTGGACGACCTGGGGGATCACCGGCCGGGGCGCAAGGCCGCCGCCGAGGGAGGGGTGATCAGTCCTTTGCTGGAGGCCGGCATGACCAAGAACGACGTGCGGGAACTGTCGCGGCAGATGGGCTTGCCTACGGCGGACAAGCCGTCCCTGGCCTGCCTGGCCTCCCGGATTCCCTATGGAACCCCGATCACGGCTGACAAGCTGCGGGCGATCGACCAGGTTGAGAACGTCCTGTGGAAGCTGGGGTTCAAGCAGCTGCGGGTGCGCCATCATGGCGAGATCGCCCGGATCGAAGTCGATCCATCGGAGCTGAATCGTCTTTGTGACCCCGCCACCCGTGCCCGGGTGATTCAGGCCGCCAAGGCCGCCGGCTTCCTCTATGTTGCCGCTGACCTGCAGGGCTACCGGACGGGAAGCATGAATGAGGGGCTCGAGGCGCGGGCGATCGGTAACTAAGGCGCCCGTCCTCCGTCCGTATTGAGGGTTGAAGAGTAAGTCTGGTGGCTTGTATAGTGACCCTATGCACCGACGGAGTGGATTGTGGATAGCGTCGACACCGACGCGGGTCTGGAAAAGCCTGGGGCGACCAATGGTCACCCGCAAGTGCGAGGTGGGACTCCGCTTTGATGGAACGATGGAGCAACCTTGGGACGGCTTCGGTGGCGGTGTGTCAGAGATGGGCTGGGAAGCCTTTTCCGAGGTCAGGGCGGCTGAGCGGGACAGGGCGCTTAATGCCCTTTTCAATCATGACGAGGGCTGCCGCCTCCGGTATATGCGTGTGCCCGTCGGCGCCTCGAATCTTGCGCTGAGTGACTATTGCCATAATGACAACCCGAATGATCTGGCAATGAAGCAGTTTTCCGCCGCACGTGACAAGGAGCGGCTGATTCCCTTCCTGCGTGTGCCGTTGCGCCGGATTCATCGGTGCAAGGTGATCGCCTCGCCCTGGAGTCCACCAGCCTGGATGAAGGAACAAACCGGGCAGGATTGCGGACGAATCGCCTGGAATCCAGTAATGCTGGGATCCTATGCCCTGTATTTTCTCCGGTTTGTCGAGGAATACCGTCAGGCCGGAGTTCCGGTCAATCATGTCATGATCCAGAACGAGCCGGGTTCCGGCGATCGCCGGCCGGGGTGCCTCTGGACGGGCGGGCAATTGCGTGATTTCATCCGGAACTACCTGGGGCCTTTGTTCGCCAGGAAGAAGGGGGCACCCAAAATCTGGTTGGGCGCGTTGGATTCCCCGGATTATTCCGCCCAGGCGCTAACGGTTCTGAATGACCCGAAGGCGCTCCAGTTTCTGGCGGGGGTAGCCTGCCAGAAGGGAGGGGAGGAGACGCTCGCCCGGATTCACAAGGTCTTTCCCGATGTCCTGCTGATGCACTCGGACTGCGGGGCGGGTGATGGGCTGAATACCTGGGAACAGGCGCATGTCACCTTCAGGACGGTTCAGCGGGCAATCGCCAGTGGCGCGAACCTGTGTCTTTATGACAACCTTGTGTTTCCGGTGAACGGCAGGGATTTGGAGGGGCGGGGCCGCAACTCCCTCATGGTTGCCGATCCGGCCGCTGGAACGGTAGTTGCGACTCCGGACTATCATGTGTTCCGCCACTTCTCGTGCCTGGTCGACCAACATGCAGTCCGGCTGGGGCTTGAGGGGGGCTGGGCCTGCCATGCGGCGGCATTCTTCAACGAGGATGATGAAAGCCGGGTGCTGGTGATCCAGAATCCCGACCCGGAGGACCGTCGAGTGGTGCTGGAGGATCGGGACCGCCTGTTGGCGCTCCCTTTGGCGGCACACTCCTTCAACACCATTGTGCTGTAGGGTGACAAAGAAAAACCCCGGATCGTGAGATCCAGGGTTTTTCGGGAACGGCGACTGCCGGATCCGGTCTAGCGCTTCGAGAACTGGAAGCGTTTACGGGCGCCGGGCTGACCGTACTTCTTGCGTTCCTTCATGCGGGAATCGCGGGTCATGCAGCCGCTGGCTTTCAGGACGCCGCGGAGGGTGGCCTCGGAAGCCTCAAGAGCGCGGGCAATGGCGTGACGCAGGGCGCCCGCCTGACCCACAATGCCGCCGCCGGTCAACCTGGCGTCCAGATCAAATTTCGAGAGAGTGTCGGTCAGTTTCATCGGCTGCTCGATGTAGCGGAGAACCGCCTCGTTGCCGAAATAGATTGCCGGCTCCTTGCCGTTGACGATCCATTTGCCGGCGCCAGGGGTGAGATTCACCCGGGCAACCGATGTTTTCCTGCGTCCCGTTGCACTGTATTTTGCGACTTTTTCGGCCACGTGATTACCCTCGTTACTTCAGTTCGATTACTTTGGGGTTCTGGGCGGCATGAGTATGCTCAGTGCCCGCATAAACCTTCAATCGTTTAATGACCTTCTTGTTCAGATGATTGCCGGGAAGCATTCCCTCGACCGCCTTGGTGATGATGCGGTCAGGATGGCGTTCGCGCATGGTGGCAACCGTGGTGGTCTTGTGACCGCTCCGGTAGCCGGTGTAGCGCTGGTACACCTTCTTCTCTTCCTTGTTTCCGGTCAATTTCACGCTTTTGGCGTTGAGCACGATGACAAAGTCGCCGGTGTCAATGCTGGGCGTGAAGATCGCCTTGTTCCGTCCTCGCAGCAGATTGGCGACTTTGACCGCCAACCGTCCGAGCGGCTTGTTCGCCGCGTCCACAATATACCAGCTCCGCTGGATTTCGCTCTCTTTTGGTAGAGATGTTTTCATTCTTCTTTCAACCTTTCAGACCGTAAAAAGCGTGCCTGTTTACCTTATTGAAGGGGGGGTGTCAAACACTATTTAGCCAGAGCCTCTCCTGACGGGAATTCCCTATTTAGGGGATGCGCCGTGCGGGGACATGGTATAAGGTAAATATTCAGGCGAGTCGAGAGGTTTTAGGAGCCGGGAGAAAATATGACAGGTGACAATTCAAAGGTGGCGATCAGGGATCTGAAGGGATATGCGGGGAAGACGGTGCGGCTCCAGGGGTGGCTGCACGGTAAGCGGACGGGCGGCAAGGTCGTTTTCCTGGTGGTCCGCGATGGCACCGGGCTTTGCCAGTGCGTGGTCGAGGCCGTGGCGGCCGATGCCTTTGCGCTTGCCACGGACCTGACCCAGGAATCGTCCCTGGTGGTCACGGGGCTGGTGCGGGTGGATGAGCGGTCACCCGGCGGGGTGGAATTGGCGGTGTCCGGCCTGGACGTGCTCCAGACGGCCCAGGATTATCCCATTACCCGGAAGGCCCATGGCATTGACTTCCTGATGGATCACCGGCACCTGTGGCTACGCTCCCAGCGACCGGTTGCCCTGCTGCGGGTCCGCCATACCGTGATCAAGGCCATCCGGGATTTCTTCGACAGCAATGGCTTCACCCTGATGGACATGCCGGTTCTGGTGCCGGGCGCGGGGGAGGACCGGCAGTCGCTGTTTCCCGTGGATTATTTCGGGGAGAAGCTGTTCCTGACGCAGACGGGCCAGCTCTATCTGGAAAGCGCCTGCATGGCGATGGGGAAGGTGTATTGTTTCGGGCCCACTTTCCGGGCGGAGAAATCCAAGACGCGCCGGCATCTCACGGAGTTCTGGATGGTGGAACCCGAGGTGGCCTTTGCCGATGTCACGGAGGTGATGGAGCTGGCGGAGGATATGATCTGTGACATTGTGGCGGCGGTCCTGGCACGGAACCGGGCTGATCTGGAATTCCTGGGACGCGATATTGCCGCCCTCGAGAAAATCGTGAAGCCTTTTCCCCGGATGACCTACACCGAGGCGGGTGAACTGTTGCGCAGTGCCGATCTGCGCAGGAAGCTGGAGTTGGAACTCGCGCAGGAGACGGTTCGGCTTCAGGGGTTGATGGCGGACCTGGCGGCGGCCGAGGAATCCCTCAAGGTCGCGAAGAAGGGGTGGCAGCAGGAGAAGCTGGAGTTGCGGATCCGGGAGCTTCGTGAGGAGATCCAGGAACTGGACCAGGAACTCCGGGTCCGGCCTGATCATATCCGGTTGGCGCAATCTTTCGCCTGGGGCGAGGATCTGGGCGGGAGCGATGAGACGATTGTGTCTCGCCAGTTTGAGCGGCCGGTGTTTGTCACGGACTACCCCCGAGTCGCCAAGGCGTTTTACATGAAGGTGTCGCCAGCGGATCCCCGGGTGGTGAAGAATTTCGACATGCTGGCGCCCGGTGGATACGGTGAGATTATCGGGGGCAGCCAACGCGAGGAGAACCCGGATGTGATCGAGGAAAGCATGAAGGCCAAGGGGCTCCAGCCTGAGGATTACGCCTGGTACCTGGATTTGCGGCGGTATGGCAGCGTTCCCCATGGCGGCTTCGGCCTCGGTGTGGAGCGGACTGTCGCCTGGCTCTGCGGCATCCGGCATGTGCGGGAAACCATTCCCTTCCCGAGAACGATGGGCAGGGTGTACCCTTGAAGAGAGTGTTCAGAAGTCAGTGTTCAGTATTCAGATAATAGACATTGAAGTTAAAATCTGAAATCTGAACACTAGTGTATAACTCTGAACTCTGAATACTGAATACTGAACACGGAATACTTGCCTCATGACACGCGTACAACAAATTGGAGAAGATGCCCTGATCCGGCGGCTGGCGGGGCTGTTGCCTTCACGGCAGGATGTGGTGGCGGGAATCGGGGATGATTGCGCCGTGGTGCGGACGGGGCGGCACGATGCCTTTGACTGGCTGCTGAAAAGCGATCCAGTGATTGAAGGGGTCCACTTTGCCCGCGATGCTGCGCCCGGGGCTATAGGCCGCAAGGCGGTTGGCCGGGTATTGAGCGACCTGGCGGCCATGGGCGGGGAACCGCTGTGGGCGCTGATCAACCTGGTGGCGCCGCCGGATACGCCGGTCAAACGGCTTGAGGGGATTTACCGGGGTGCCGCGAGCCTGGCGAAACGGCATGGCATGGCGATCGTCGGCGGGGATACCTCGCGGGGGAAAACGCTGGAACTCCATGTGTTCGCGGTCGGTCGCGTGCCGCGTGGCTGTGCCGTGCCGCGATCCGGCGCCCGTGCCGGAGACGTCCTGTATGTCACCGGTGTCCTGGGCGGGAGCGGAGAGGGACGGCACTTGAAGTTTGAGCCCCGCATCAAGGAGGGGGGGTGGCTGTGCGCGCAGGGTTGGGCGACGGCGATGATGGATGTCAGCGACGGCCTGGCCACGGATCTCCGCCGCATGACGGCGGCCAGCGGTACCGGGGCCGTGCTGGACGTGGCGGCGATTCCGGTTTCCGCCGCGGCCCGGCGGTGCCGCGACACGCGTTCTTCGCTGGAGCATGCGCTTGCCGATGGCGAGGATTTCGAACTGCTCCTGGCTGTCCCCGCCCGGAAAGCGGTCGCGTTTGAGGCCGCGTGGCGCCGGAGTTTCACGCTTCGTTGCAGCCGGATCGGGGTCATGACAAAAAGGAGTGGCGTAATCGAGTTGAAGGATGGTAAATCGTGTGTGCCTTTGACGTGCAGGGGGTATGAACATTTTGTCACACGAGCTGATAGTTGAATCTCACAGCGTTGGCGACACGCACAAGCTTGCGCGGCATCTGCTGAAGCAGTTGCCCGGGCGGGTCGTCATGGCGCTGCATGGCGATCTGGGGAGTGGCAAGACCTGCTTTGTGCAGGGGCTGGCGGCGGCCCTGGGCATTAAGCGCCCGGTAACCAGCCCCACGTTTACCCTGATCCATGAGTACAAGGGAAGCCGTCCCCTGGTGCATGTGGATCTTTACCGGCTCCGTGACTCGCTGGATGCCCTGATGCTGGGGATGGAGGAGTATTTCGATTCCGAAGGCATTACGGCCGTCGAGTGGGCCGACCGGGCCCAGGATCTTTTCCCGGAAGAGGCCCTACACCTCTATTTCGAGATCCTGCCAGGCTCTCATGCCCGCCGGATCACCATCCGTTCCTCCGTTCCCCTTAAGTCCTGAGCAATCAACTGTTAATCTGGTGATTGAAGAGTCGCGATCCGCGAGTGACGAATACGATTTACCACGGAGAGGCGGAGGCTGAGGGAAAGGGGGGGAAGAGAACGTTTCGCGAATTTCACGGGGCCGGAGTACCCGCCCCGTGAAATTCGCGAAACACCTCCCGGTGAAGAGTGCCTCCGTCGCTAAAGCTATGGAGGCCAAGGAAAGAAGGTTTTGTTTGTCCGAAGGACAGATGGAATCTCTGCATTCTTCTCCAGGAGAGGGTTGCGGCAATTTTTAAACGGGGTACTCGCCGTTTTAAAATTGCCGCAACATTTTCTTCCCCCTCTCCCCGAGCCTCCGTTCCTCCGTGGTGAATCTTGATTTCCACTCGATCAAGGCGTGACTTTTAGGGCGCTTCTCATTTATTCTGCGTTCCTTGAATTGTTAAGGGAAGGGAGTGGCGTTTAATGGCGGCTGGCAAAAAAAAGGCTTTTTTGTTTGTGGGGAACGATGAGCACCCCCTGTCCCTGGCTGCCCGCGAACTGGTCAACGTCTGCGTTCCCCCTGCCGATCAGGCTTTTGGCCTGGACATTATTGAAGGCCGGGCGGAATCCGTGGATGCCGCGCTGGAAACGATCAAGCGGTGCTACCAGGCATTGGTCACCCCCGCCTTTCTTATGACCGGGAGCAAGCTGGTCTGGTGGCGCTCGGTCACTTTTTTGGATGATGTGAAGCTGGCCGCCAATGAGGAGATCAAGGAGGCGTTGAAGGACATCGTTTCCGCGCTCGAGGAGGGGCGGGCCGGGGAGACGATGCTACTGGTGACGACGCCGGGAATGGACAAGCGGTCGGCCTTCTATAAGCAATTTTCCGCCCGGGCGGAAGTCCGTGAGTTCATGCTGCCGGACAAGGCGTACCTGGTGGAGCGGGTGGGGCGGGAGAAAATTGGAGCCATGCTTCGGGAGAAGGGGTTGTCCGCCGAACCGGCTGCCGTGCAGATGATCCTCGACCGGCTGGGGGCCGATTCCCGGCTGATTGCGATGGAGATTGAGAAGCTTTCCCTCTACCTGGGTGAGACCAAGCGGGTAACCGTGAAGGATGTGGAGGCGGTGGTTTCGAGCACCTTGACGTCGGTGATGTGGGACTTGCAGGATGCGTTGGGGGAGCGGAAGCTGGCGAAGGCGGTGGAGATTCTCCGTGAAATGCTGGCGGATGGCGAGAGTGCGATCGGCGTGGTGGTATCGCTATCCAACCGCCTGAGGGATCTACTCCTGTACCGCGAGGGGATGGATCAGGGCTGGTTGCATGTGCGTGGGGAGTCGGCGGAGTGGGGGTCGCTTCCCGGCGAGGTGGATGCGCTGTTTTCCTCGGCGTTCAAGCGTGATCCCCGGACGGCCCACCCGTTTGTGGTCGGTCGTATGGCGAAGCAGGCCCGGAACTACACGGCGGCGGTGCTGCGCCGCAACCAGGCGATCCTGACGGATTCCTACGAGGCGCTGGTTTCCAGCCGTGTGCCCCAGGGGACGGTGTTGGAATTGATGCTGGTCCGGATGATGTCGTAAGCCGTGGTTGACACCCAGCCAGTTTTCGCTATGTTTTACCCGTTTTTCATTCAAGCCAACATAGCTCAGCTGGTAGAGCAGCGCATTCGTAATGCGCAGGTCGTCGGTTCGATCCCGACTGTTGGCTCCAATCCTGACAGCCCCATCCAGTCATTAAGATATCGAGGGACGTCGTGCCATTTTCTAGTTTCAGGTCTGACCCCGCCTGGTCCCTCTCTCATCGCTGCTCCTGCTCCTGCTCCTGCTCCTGTTCCTGCTCGCGGGTCATGATTCTCACATTCCCGATATTGCAGTTTCCACCGCTCAGCCGGATGTTGAGGAGTTGGAGGACCTGGTTGGTTCCGACCGTGAGGGAAGCCTCCTGCCCGCTCCTGCCCCGGTAACGGACGGTTTGTCCGTTGAAGGTGAAGGCGATATGGTAGTCGCCGGCCGGCAGGTTATCTATCGTGAATAGTCCTTTGGTGTCCGTGACGGCGCTACGATCCGCCTTGCCGCTGAGAGTCACCGTGATGCGGCCGGGTCCGGAGGCCGTCTCGAGCGTGCCGGCCTGGACGGACGGGACCAAGAGCTCGGAGACGATATAGGATAGCCGCGCCAGTCTGGAGTCAGACATGGCAGGGGCGTTTCTGGCGACCGTTGAGGCGTACTCCACATTCCCCGTGATGGTGGAGTTTCCCGAAGATCCGCCCCCCCCGTCTCCAAAGATTTCGCAACCGATCATCAATCCCATGGCGAAACTCAATGAGACCCGCCCGGCCAAACCCCAAGATGCCGTTTTCATGGAATCCTCCCTGTGTGTAACTGTTGTTAACGATACTACTTCCTTCATTTTCCGACTATCGGGGGGACGCTGATAGTCGCATAAGGAAATTACTGATCCCCCCGCCGACTGTCGCCTGGGGGAGCGTTGCCAAGTTGCTGTGACCACAGGAATACCCCTGGCCATCTGTTGTCCCTGGCAGCCCTCATGATACGTCATTCCTTTTTCCGCCCATACATTTCTCATGGCGGTTCAGCACCCCTGTCAATCTCTCGGCATCCAGACTTTTCCGCCAATTTACCCGCGTTACCACCGACTCCTCGTGCCGCACTGTTGCGAACGGACACTCTGGTGCATTGCGGTCGAGTGGGCAACTTAGCAGCAGATGCACGCATCTCACCATTTTCTCCCTGAGTTCATGGGCTTGCCGTTCTTTAAGTGTCATATATCCCTCTT